>CALDPK010000108.1 GCA_937911855.1 uncultured Trueperaceae bacterium
CGACTGGGTCGTTGAGCACACGGTGGACGGCCCCGACCGGCCACACCAGTACGAGTTCTCGCGCCTGCAGCTGGACTACACCGTCCTCAGCAAGCGCAAACTCATCCAGCTGGTGCAGCACGGGCTTGTGAACGGCTGGGACGATCCGCGCATGCCCACGATCGCGGGTCTGCGCCGTCGCGGTGTGACGCCCGCAGCCATCCGCGACTTCGCCAACCGCGTGGGCGTGACCAAGGTCAACTCGCGGACGGACCCTGCGCTGCTTGAGTACAGCATCCGCGAGGACCTGAACACCCGGGCCAGCCGGGTACTGGCAGTCACCGAACCGCTCAAGGTGACCATCAGCAACTTCAGCGGCGACCCGGCAGAACTGACGGCCCCGTTCTGGCCTGAGGACGTGCCGAACACGGGCTCGCGCCAGCTGAGTTTCGGCCCGGAGCTGTTCATCGAACGCGGCGACTTCGCTGAGGAGCCGCCCCCAGGCTGGAAGCGCCTGACTCCCGGCCGGGCCGTCCGGCTGAGGCACGGGCCGGTCATCCGCTGCGACGAGGTCGAGCACGACGCAGACGGCAACGTAACCGGGCTCGTGTGCAGCTACTGGCCGGATTCAGTCGGAACCACGCCCGAGGGCGTCAAGGTCCAGGGCACCATCCACTGGCTGGAAGCCAGCTCTGCGGTCCCGGCCGAGTTCCGGCTGTACGACCGGCTGTTCACGGTTGCCGACCCTGACACCGGTGAAGACTGGCTGGACCATTTCAACCCGGAATCCCTGACCGTCAGGCACGGTTTCGTGGAAGCCGGCCTGGCGCACTCCGATCCGGCTGAACGGCATCAGTTCGAACGGCTGGGTTACTTCTGGCAGGACCCGGTCGACTCACGGAAGGACGCCCTGGTCTACAACCGCATCGTGACACTCAAGGATTCATGGGCACGCCAGGAGAGCGGCGCCGCCCGCGAGCAGGCCGAGAGCCGCGCGCGCAAGGAACGCCTCAAAGCACAGCAGGCGGAGCCGGAACCGGAACGCGAGTACGACGAGGCCAGTCTGGCCCTGAGCAGCGAGTACGGCATCGACAGTGACTCTGCCGCCGTACTCACGGGCCGCGCGGACCTGGAGACCTACTTCCGCGAGGCCGCCCTGCACCTGCCGGACCAGGCGGAACTGCTGGCGAACTGGGTTGTCAACGAGATAGTCCGCGAAGCCCGCGATGTTCCCGCAGTTGACCTGCTCCTGCAGCCCAGGGGCCTTGCGGAACTCGTCGGCCTGGTCGCGGACGGCACCGTGACTGCCCGGACGGCCAAGGAAGTGTTCGCTGAAGCCATGAGCAGCGGCGCGTCGCCCGCCAGCATCGTCGCTGAACGTGACCTGGGCCAGGTGAACGACGAAACGGAACTCACCGGCCTGGTCGAGCGGATCCTGGCTGATCATCCGGAGCAGGTAGCTGCCTGGCGGGGCGGCAAGACCGGACTGACCGGGTTCTTCGTCGGTCAGCTCATGAAGCAGACGGGCGGGCGGGCCAACCCGCAGCTGGCCCGGGAGCTGGTCGAGCGGGCCCTGAGCGCAGACTGACCGACAGGACGGGTCTCCGGGGACGTTTGTAGCTGGTAGACTGGCTCCTTATAAGTCACGATGAGAATCAGCAGTACGAAAGGGACAAGGCTGATGAACAGAGCTGTCTATTACGAAGAACCGAAGGTTTCACGCTTCCTGTTCGCATCGCCATACATGGCGCCGGTGTGGACCGTGCTCAGGATCTGGCTGGGCTGGACGTGGTTCACGAGCGGCTGGGGCAAGGTCACCAATCCGGCCTGGGTCGGTGAGAACGCAGGCACGGCCATCTCCGGCTACCTGCAGGGCGCACTCGCCCGCTCCGGCGGTGACGCGCCGACGGTATCCGGCTGGTACGCCTGGATGATCGAGAACCTGTTCCTGCCGAACGCCACTCTGCTTTCGTACATGGTCTCGTTCGGCGAAGTGCTGGTCGGCCTGGCGCTCATCCTCGGTTTCCTGGTCGGCCTGAGCGCCTTCTTCGGCGGCCTCATGAACGCAACGTTCCTGCTGGCAGGCACGCTGTCGACCAATCCCGTGATGTTCATCGTGGCCACCTGGCTGGTGCTGGCCTGGCGGATCGCTGGCTACTGGGGACTTGATTACTTCGTTCTGCCGCGGCTGGGCGCGCCCGCCGGCAGGCAGATGGAAGCTTCACGTACGCAGCCCGCCCCGGTCAAGTAACAAAGGCGCACAACCCGCAAAAAATTGAGCCCGGCAGTCTGACTGCCGGGCTCGCTTCATTGGTTTCTGGATGTAAGGTTGAACCCTGGCCGCTTCAGTAAGCGACCGGAAAACCTGGCTGAATCAGTAGCGCTGACGACCGCCGTAGCTGTCGTTGCCGTAGCCACGGTCATCACGCTGGGGAGCAGCGTTGGTAACGATGACGTTACGAGCCTGGGGGCCCTTCTGACCCTCGCCAACCTCGAATTCGACTTCGTCGCCTTCATTCAGGTTACGGAAGCCGTCGCCGGAGATGGCGGAGAAGTGAACGAACAGATCGTCGCCTCCATCATCCTGGGCAATGAACCCGTAGCCTTTTTCGCCACTGAACCACTTAACTTTACCTGTAGGCATTCTCTTTCCTATCCACCTGCACAGCGTCAGCCGGCAGGCACTACTAACTTCCGGATTACTCCGGTGTCCTGAACAGCGCCGTCTGCGATTGTCCTGAACGAAGGCAAGTTTACACCATCCGGGCACGAAAAGTATCGTGTTGCGATGCACAGTCTCGCGACACCGGATCAGGCAGGGGGCTGCTCCAGCAGCGCAAGTGCCTCGTCCAGGTCGTGCACGGGAAGCTCACTCACGACGCCGCTCCTGAGCCATACCAGGCGTACCCGCGGCGTGACCTTGAGCGCCTGGCGGGCAGCCAGGAAGTAGACGGCCAGCTGGGCGACGTAAAGCTCGTCGTTGCGGGCAACGTCCGTCTTGTAATCGTCCAGCCACCACTGACCGTTCACGCGGTACAGCCGGTCGATCGTGCCCTGCCAGACGGTACCGGCGAACGGCAGGGCGACCGGCAGTTCAGCCTCGTCACGTTCCCGTTCAGCCAGTGTCGGCAGCTGGCTGCCCAGCATGCTTTCGTAACCGCCCAGGAGGTTCACCACCTGGCTGGCGATGTCTTCGCGTTCTGCCGGGGCGAACGGGAACATCACCTCCTGGGCCAGCAGGCTCGTCTTGAGGTCCGGATCGACTGCACTCCAGTCGAAAGCTATGGCCGAGTGCACCAGGGTGCCTATCGCTGCGGCGCGCGTCACCACGGTGTCGTCGTCCTGCAGTTCGCCCTGCTGCGTGATCGGTTCGGCTTCTTCCTCTGTCACTTCCCCGGCGTCTGGCATTCCGTGGCCCCGCAGGCTGGAGGGGCTCATAACGGGCCGGTAATGACCGCGCCTGAACGCCTGCTCGCTCCAGGGGGCCCGCTCCAGCACCGGCGCTTCGCGTCGCACTTCAGGAAGCGCACGGGCCAGCTCGCTGCTGTGCGGATGCGCCTCCACCTGCACGCCTGCCGGCCCCGTCCCCGTCTGCGCTGGGCCCAGGCCCAGGGTGCCGAGCAGTCGGGCCCAGCCCTGGCCCTTGCCGGTGCCCTTGATGCTGCCGGTCATGATCAGGCGGTCGCGCGGCCGGCTGACCGCGACGTAGAACTGCCGGTGACTTTCCTGGCGCTCGCGTTCCTGCCTGACCTCAAGCAGTTCATCGAAAAGCGCGCTGCCTTTCATCGCCACGCTCCCGTCATCCGGGCTGATCAGCAGCTGGTTCCTGTCAGGCGGGGAGCCCCGGCCGCAGTCGAACAGCGCTGTCAGCGGCCATTCCAGTCCCTTGGAGTAGTGCACAGTCACGAGGCTGACTCCGTCGCCTGCTTCAGGCACCTCGGCTATCTGCGAGCGTGCGTGCCGTTCGATCTCGCTGAGCAGCAACTCGAGGTCAGCCGGGGGCCGCGTGACGGTGCGGAGCAGCAGCGCGTCCAGGTTGGCGCGCTGACGGGAACCGAGCCAGTCGTAATAGCGCCGGCCGCGGGCGAGCGGTTCGCGCAGCAGTGCCTTCAGTGCTTCGTGCGGTGGGAGCAGCACCAGCTCGTGCAAACGTTCGAGTGCTTTGCTGAGCCGCGGGTCGATGGCGGCGAGTGCCGCGGGCCGGTCGGCAGCCAGCAGCACCTCCTGCGCCTCGGCCAGGTTCAGCTGCGCGAACGGCGAACGCAGCCACGCGGCGAACGCCGGTCCTGTCGGCGAGACGCCGCTGCGCAGCGCATTGGCCACGTCCCGGACCTCGGGCCGCTGGAAGAAGCCGCTGCCGCGGCCGATGACCGCAGGTACCCCCGCTTCCAGGAGTGCTTTGTGGATTATGTCGATGGAACCGTGACTGCGCGCCAGGACGGCCATGTCCCGCCAGGGCGTGCCCTGTTCATGGGCTTCCTGAAGCAGTCGGGTCAGGACGCGGGCTTCCTGGTTGCGCAGGGAACCGATCGCCTGCGGTCCGGTCACCCAGTGGACCTCTACCTTGCCGGCAACCTCGCTCTGCGCACCTGCACTGCTGACAGGGGGCGCTTCCGCCTTCGCGAAACCCAGGTTACTGTCCGCCATCACAGCCGTCGCATGGTTCAGGAAACTGGTGAGCGCCAGGGAATGCCGCCTGGTTTCCTGCAGGGAGGGGAGCTGCTCGCCTTCGGCGAGGGCGCTGCGGAACACTTCCACGTCTGCGTCCCTGAAGCCGTATATCGACTGCTTCGGGTCACCGACTACCTCGACCTGCAGGCCGGCGCCCACCAGCGAGCGGAAGAAGCTGCCCTGCAGCGGGTTCACGTCCTGGAACTCGTCGACCAGGACGTGGCTGAAGCGGCTGCGCAACCTGGCGAGAGCCGGTTTCAGGCCCGTCAGGCGCATGGCGTAGCGCTCCACGTCCGCAGGCCCGAGCAGTCGGGCGGCCAGGCGGAGGGTGTAACTCTTCAGGGCGGCTTCGAACAGCTCGAGGAGTTCGGCGGCGGCTTCGTCGCCAGCCCGGAACTGCAGTGCCAGCGAGCGCCGGTCGAACAGGTTGAGTGCCAGCTCCAGTTCCTGACCGTCGAACTCGCGGTCCTGGTTGAGCAGCAGGCTGCGGAACTCTTCCTCGAACAGCTCGCGCGCGTCGTGCTCGTCGATGAGCTGGAACTCCGGGTCCAGGCCCACCTGCAGCGAGGTGAGCCGCAGCAGCCGGATCATGAGCCCGCTGATGGTTGACAGCAGTGCCCCGGGCAGCTCGCGGCTGGCCTCTTCGAACAGCGGGCGTTCAGCGTCAGTCATGGTTACCAGGCCCAGGTACTCGCCTGTCCCGAGCAGCGTGCTTATCCCGTCGGCAACCCGCTGCCGCAGTTCATCTGCCGATGCGCGCGTGAAGGTGGCTCCGGCGATGCGCCGCAGCGGCACGCCCTGGGCGATGAGCTGCAGGTAGCGGGCCACGAGGATGGTCGTCTTGCCGGTGCCGGCCGAAGCGACCCGGATGCGCAGCGCACCCTTCACCGTCTGATTCCCTTGCGGCAGAAGTCGATGATGCTGCAGCTGGCGCACTGCATGTAACCGGGTCGCGGCGTGGTCACGCCCCTGCCGTAGTCCTCGAACGGCCGGTCCAGCTGAGTTTCGAGTCCTGCGCGCAGCCAGCGTTCGTTCAGGTCCATGCCGCCCGGTTCGCCCACCTCGACGGGCGCGCCGCCAACGGGCCACACGAACAGCCGCACCCGGGGTTCCGGCTTGTGAACCCTGTCAAGCAGCTTCGTGGCCAGGTAGCGTTCAGCTACCCGGTTGCGTAGATAGTCGCGGGCTGCGGCCGCGTCCCTGACCCCGTCCGGACGGGTGAAACGGAAGATGCTGACGGTGCCGTCCAGCCGGCCAGAGGCGTCTATGCGTGCCTGCAGAGTCTCGCCGGGCGGAAGCCTGAGTCCGTAGTGAAGCTGGATGAGCAGCGTGCGCTGCTCATCCAGCCAGTCGGCTGCCCACGAGTGGACCTGGGTGAGTTCATCGATGTCGGCGTCCGTGCGCCGGCCCGGGCGGACGAGGTCGCGGCGCAGCAGCTGCCAGTTGAGCATCTCCCAGTCGGGCAGGTCACCTGAACGCCGGAGCAGGTTCTCAGCCCACGCGCGGTGCGGGCACTCGCCGTAGCGCGGCAGCCACTGTGCTTCAGCTGCAGGCAGCTGGACAAGCGTCGGTTCCAGGTCGTGGCTCAGCTCGGGAATGCTGCCGCCTGCCAGTTCGAAACGGCTGCCGGCGGGCAGGTCGGGCAGGGACTGAGGTTCAGCTCCGCCCAGCAGTTCGAGCTGGGCGGTGTTCCTGCCGCCCTGCGACGATTCCGCGAAGGTGACGGTGAGCTCGTCAGCAAGCTGGCGCAGTTCTGCCAAGACGAGTGACTCGTTGCCGGCGAAGCGTCTGGGCAAGCCCCGGCCTGTTGACGGGGCACTCCTCAGTTCTTCCGGCAGGAAGTAATCTTCGCTGCCTCCCGCTACATACGCTCCTTCGAGTGCGCCTGCCAGCCACGCCTTGCGGTAGCGCCGCCCGCTCGTCAGCTGGGGGCTGAGCAGCGCAACCCCCGCGGGCTCGCGGGCGGGCAGGTGCGTGTCCTCGAGCAGTGCTGCCCACCAGGCGCGGAACGATGCTCCCTTGCCGAGCTGCGCTGCCTCACGGGCTCGCTGCAGCGCCTGCGCCAGGAAAGCTTCAGCATCGAAATCGCCGCCGCTGTCACGGGCGGGCATGATCTCGCCGGCGACCAGCAGGGCGAGTCCTTCAGCCCAGTCCAGGTCGTGATCGCCTGCTTCAAGGCGGTTGAGCCACGCCAGCAGCTGCTGCCTGTGGCTGGCCGGCTGCTCCAGTTGTTCCAGCGGGTTCGCCGCAGCGACTTCTTCTGCTGCAAGGCGTGCCTGATCGTCCAGTCTGTCTGCCAGGCGCAGCAGTGCAGGCACTCCGCTGATGCGGCGTTCCAGTGCTGCCGCTGCCAGGCGTTCGAGGCCGGGCAGCGCCAGCAGGGCCGAGGGGCCCGTAAAGTCCTGGAGGCGGATCAGTTCCAGCAGGGTACGGCCGGCGCGGGTCTCGGCGAGCGTTCCCGGCGCTTCCGGCATGAGCGGTACCTGGTACTCCTCGGCCAGAGCGCTGAACGCGGCCAGCTGACTGGCGGGTGCGACCAGCGCGAGGTCAGCCATGTCCGCACCGCCGGCCAGTTCAGCCTTGACGGACCTGAGTACCCAGCGGAGCTCCTCGATCTCGTTGGGCGCCCGCAGCGCCGTCAGCTTCACGGGTTCGGGCGGAGGCAGTACCGTGTGGACCGGTGCAGAGGCGAGCGGGCCGGGCGGCACCTGCGGCAGCGCGACCCGCACGTCGGTATCCTCTGCCAGCAGCGAATACAGTTCGCTGGCCATCGGCAGCAGTTCGCGGTAGCCGGCTACGAACAGCGCGTCGGCACCCGGATCGGCCGCAGCGCGTGAGGCCAGTTCCAGCGCCTGACGGCGGTAGTCGTCGTAATCCCAGGCGTCGCCTTTCAGGGTTTCGTAGGCGGCGTAGACGACACTTAGCCGTTCCGCTTCGGAATCTGCTGCCATTGCCGCTGCATCTTCAGGGGTCAGACCGAAGCGTTTGAGTTCGGCTATCGCGGCCGAGAACAGGCGCGCTTCGCCGGGCAGCGGAACTTCAGAGCGAACCTCCGCCAGGGCGGCCCCGACCAGCGCGAGCCGTTCGGTGCCTACGCGCAGTGGTCGCAGCATGCGGGCGCGTGACAGCAGCCGGTAGCAGAACTGCTGTTCGGTCACGAACTCGAAGCCCATGACGCCGCTCTCGGCAACGACTCTCCGCAGCACGGAGTTGCGCTGGGCCGGCAGGCCGATCCAGAGCACGCGTCTGCCGTCAAGGCACAGTTCGCGGGCGGCTTGGATGAGGCGCCGGGTCTTGCCGCTGCCGGGCGGCCCGGTTATCAGCTCCAGGGACACGACTGCCAGCTTAACGCTCCAGCGCCGGATCCCCGGGTAACTGTGCTTCCAGGTCGGCAGCCGTATGGACGGGGAGTTTGCAGGAACGGTCCATGCACACCCAGGCGGTGGGCCGGCCGCCAGGTGCACTGCGCCCTTCAAGTGCCGGGAAACGGTCCGCGCCGGCCGATTCGTGCAAGAGAAGGGCCTGCGGCAGGAAGCGGGACTGCACCGCCCTGGCCAGGTCAGCGAACGGTTCGCTGTCGAGTTCGCCGTTCAGCACAACTTCAACGGCGGGAGCGAACCATTCGTCCATCACGGCGAGCGTGCTGCCCATCAGCGTCGGCTGACCCTGTGCCGGTGCTGCGGAACTTTCCAGTGTCGCCTCAGCCAGCCGCATGTAAGAGTCATCATCTGTGAGCCTGCCGGCCCGGAGCAGCAGCCTGGTCGCCTCGGCGATGTCTGCGGGCGGACCGGAATCAGCCAGGTCCCGCGGGCGCAGCAGCAGCTCTTCCCCATCCGAGGCCGTGCTGAACAGGCTGCCATCCTGACTGAAGCGGTCCTGTATCTGCCGCACGGCGGCAAGGGCGCCGTGCAGCCAGCGGCTGTCAAAGGTGGCAGCGTAAAGGCTCATGAGTCCGTTGCCGAGGAACGCCAGGTCTTCCAGCAGCAGCGTGCCACCGCCGCCGGCCGAGTGGCGCAGGTTGCCGGCAAGCAGATCCGGCAGGAACACCGCCGCAGCCCGTTCAGCCGTGCGCGTGTAAGCGGTTTCGTGCAGCAGCCTGCCCGCCAGGCTCAGGTTCTCGATGAGCAGGCCGTTCCAGGAGGTGAGTATCTTGTCATCAAGCTCAGGGGCAGCGCGCGACCTGCGGTGGTTGAGCAGCAGTTCACGTGCCTGGTCAAGGCGGTGCCCGTCCGTCCCGGCCCAGGCCGCTTCGGAGAGACTCAGGATGTTGCGGCCTTCGAAGTTGCCGGCTTCACTCACCTGGAAGGCAGCCTGCGCGAAATCAGCCAGGTCAGCGTCCCCGAGCGCCGCGCGGAACTCGGGCAGGTCCCACAGGTAGTACTGCCCTTCGACACCTTCACTCTCGGCTGAGCGCGCCGACATGAGCGCGCCGTTCTCAGCCTGCAGGTCGCCCGTCAGCCAGTCGGCGGTGAGCCGGGCTGCACGCAGGAAACCCGTCTCGCGGCTGATGCTCCAGGCAGCTGCAGTGAGACCCAGGAACTGGGCGCTGTCGAACAGCATCTTCTCGAAGTGCGGTACGAGCCAGCCTTCGTCGACCGTGTAGCGCGACAGGCCGCCGCCCAGCTGATCGAAGATGCCGCCGCGAGCCATGTTGCGCAGCGTCAGGAGGGCAGCGTCGCGCGCCTGCCTCTCCGGGCGGGCGAGCAGGAACTTCAGTACCGAGTGCGGCGGGAACTTCGGCCTGGCTCCGAAACCGCCGTTCTCCTCGTCCAGCATGTCCAGCAGCCGGGCCAGGGCCGTGTCGGTAGCATCTGGGTTGAGCGGACCACGCCGCAGGCTGGCTCCCACTTGCTCCTTGAGGTGCCGGGTCAGGTCAGCTGCCGTCTCGGTCACTTCGTCAGGGTTCTCAGTCCAGGCGCGCACCACTGCGGTCAGGACCTGACTGAACGCCGGCAGCCCGTGGCGTGGTTCGGGCGGCCAGTACGTGCCGGTGAAGAAAGGCTCACCGTCGGGTGTCAGCAGGGCCGTGAGCGGCCAGCCGCCCGAGCCCGTCATGGCCTGCAGCGCGGACATGTAGATCGCGTCGACATCGGGCCGCTCCTCGCGGTCGACCTTGACGTTGACGAAGTTGTCGTTCATGTAGCGGGCGGTGGCCGGGTCGCTGAAGCTTTCGCGCGCCATGACGTGGCACCAGTGGCAGGCGCTGTAGCCGATCGACAGCAGGATGGGGCGCCTCAGCTCCCGCGCTGTGCGGAAAGCTTCGGCGCCCCATGGGTACCAGTCGACCGGA
Organism: uncultured Trueperaceae bacterium; assembly: GCA_937911855.1. Classification (GTDB taxonomy): domain Bacteria; phylum Deinococcota; class Deinococci; order Deinococcales; family Trueperaceae; genus CALDPK01. The sequence continues at coordinate 9,941 of CALDPK010000108.1, forward strand.
TTGTCGGCGTGCTGCAGCAGGTACGGGCTGGTCTCGTCTGCCAGGCGGTTGCTCATGCCGGCAGGCTAGCAGAGCCGCAAACCCGGTTCAGGCTGCTGGCTTACTCGGCTTCTTCAGCCTCGCCGGCTTCGTCAGCTGCAGTTTCAAGCAGTTCAGGGTGCGTTTCGACGTCTGCGACTTCGAGCAGGGCATTGATGATGTCACCGATGCGCTGGTTGGCGACGGCGATCTCGGCCTGGTCGCGGAAGTCCTCGAGGCTGGCTTCGCCGCCACCGATGCGTTCGCTTACCAGGATGATGTGCTGGCCAAAGTCGGATTCTACGGGCCCGACTACTTCGCCGACTTCAGCTCCGAAGGCTGCTTCCTCGAACGGAGCTACCATCATGCCGCGGCCGAAGCAGCCGAGCTCGCCGCCCTGGGCGCCGGAGCCGGGATCGATGCTGTGTTGGGCAGCCAGTTCAGCGAAGTCTGCGCCGCCTTCAAGTTCGGCAACGAGTCCTTCGGCAACTTCGAGTTCTTCTACCAGTATGTGCGCTGCGCACACCTGTTCTTCGTTCGCGAACTGGGCACTGTTGTCAGTCCACCAGGTTTCGAGTTCCTCGTCAGTGATGTCCATCTCCTCGAACAGCTGGTCGACGAGGCGCTGGATCTGCTCGGTTTCGCCGACCATCACTGCGTAGTGCTCGAGGTCGCGGAAACCTGCGGATTCCAGTACGGAATCAATCTGGTCTTCGGGGATGGTCCCGATGGAGCGGGCGACGATCTCGTCCACCTCTTCGTCGCTTACCGTGATGCCACGCTCGTCCGCTTCGTTGAGCAGGACCATGTCACTCTTGAGCTGCTCGAGGTATTCGGGTTTGAGGTCTTCAAGCTGGGCGCGCATGTCGGGCGTCATGGGAAGACCCATGCTGGCCACGAGGCCACGGATTGCGATTTCAAAGCGGTCTTCGAAGCCGGCTACGGTCTCGGTGCGATCATCAACCCGCACTATCACCGCGTCGTCCTGTGCGAGGGCGCTGCCTGCCAGCATCACGACGGCCATAAGCATCGCGACTGCTATGCGGCGTATTGTCGGGCGTTCATTGTTGGTCAGTTTGACTATCACCCAGAGACCTTAACACCGCCCGGATGAGAAGCAAGTTCCTCCAGCCGGCGGTAAGCCTCGAGCTGTTCCTCGCCGGGAGCATCGGGTACGACGACGTTGACGCGGGCCAGTTCGTCGCCGCGCGTGCCGTCGCGCCGGGGCCAGCCCTGGCCGCGCAGCCTCAGGATCCGGCCTGAGGGTGTGCCCCTGGGGATGGCCATGATCACGTCGCCGGACAGGGTGGGTACGGTGACGTTGCCGCCCAGTACGGCCCGGTAATCCGGCACGGAGATGTTCACCCTGACGTTGTCGCCGTCAAGGGTGAACACCGGGTGGCCGGCCAGCTTCAGGCGCAGGATCAGGTCACCACCGCCTGGCGCCTGGCCGCGCAGCCGCAGCCGGTTGCCGTTCCGGCTGCCGGCGGGGATGTTCACGGTCAGCTGCTTGCCGTCGATGGCGAAAGTTGTCTCCCCGCCGCGGAAGGCTGTCTGCATGTCGATCTCGAGTTCGGCTTCCACGCTGCGCGGAGCGGAACGGACCTGGCGGCCGAAGCCTGAGAAATCCTGAGGCGTTCCGCCCTGCTGGAAGCTGGTGCTGAAGCCGCTGCCTCCGAAGGCACCACCGAAGAGGCTCTGGAAGAAGTCACTGAAGCCGGCCATGTCTTCGGGGTTCATCTGCTGGAAGCCTGCGCCGGCACTGCCACCACCGGCGAACGGCTGGCGGGGGCCTTCACTTCCGAACTGGTCGTAGAAGCTGCGCTTCTCCTCGTCGCTCAGGACCGTGTAGGCCTCGTTGATCTCCTTGAAACGTTCTTCAGCGGAAGGGTCGTCCGGGTTGCGGTCCGGGTGATGCTTGGCGGCAAGCTTGCGGAAAGCTGCCCGGATGTCCTTCTGGCTGGCTGTCCTGGGAACTTCCAGAACGCTGTAATAGTCCTTGTAAGTCGCTGCCATTATCTTTTACCCTCCCCTCTGAAGAAATCTCTGCTCAGTCGTTGTAAACCACTACCGAGGCGGGCCTGATCAGGCGGTCGCCCTGGCTGAAGCCAACCTTGACCACCTGGGCGATGGTGCCCGGCCGGTGCTCTTCATCGGCAGGCAACGCGGTGATGGCTTCGTGAAGCTCAGGGTCGAACTGTTCACCGGCTGCACCCACGCGGGTAATGCCGAGCCGCTCGAGGTCGCCTTCCAGGTTGTCGAGTACCAGCTTCACGCCGTCCAGGATCGCGCTTGCGTGCTGGTCGGTGCTCACCTGCAGGGCGCGTTCCAGGTCGTCGAATACGCGCAGTACGGTGGCGAGTGCCGAGTCAAGGCCGCTGGCGCGGGCCCGTTCCATGTCCGCTATACTGCGGCGCCGGAAGTTATCCAGTTCGGCGCGGCTGCGGATGAACCTGTCATGGAAGTCGTCGCTCGTCTGCTTCAGGACCTCGAGTTTCTCCTGGGCCTTGACGAGCTCGGAACGGAGCACGTCAGCTTCGCTTTCCGGGCTGCTGTTGTCGGTCTGGGTGTCCTCGGCAGCTTCGTTCTCTGCTTCCGCTGCCTCGTCCATCCTGTTTTCGTCGAATTCACTGTTCATTGTCGGTCGTCTGCTCCATCAGGGTCTCAGCGCTGTGCGCCTTCCCGCGTTTCAGGCAGGAAGGCGCAGGCAGCGTCACCAGAAGTTCCGGTCAGTTGGCCGGCTTGAAGTCGGCGTCGATCACTTCTTCGTCGTCGTCCTGGCTGCCGCTGCTGCCGGCGTCACCTTCGGACGGGCCGTCCTGGCCGTCTTCGGACTGAGTTGCTGAGCGGGCTGCCATGAGCTGCTGGAACTCCTGCAGCTTCTGGCCGAGTGCCTGTGCTTCGCTTTCCAGGGCGTCCTTGCCGGCGGAGCCGTCGTCCAGCTTCTGCTGTGCAGCGTCGATCGCAGCCTGCAGGTCACCGCGGGCGTCTTCGGGAGCATTCTCGGCTTCCGAGAGCGCGTTGGCTGCCTGGGAGCGGATGGCGTCGAGCTGGTTGCGGGCGTCGGCGAGTTCGCGGGCGACCCGGTCCTGCTCCGCGTTGGCTTCAGCGTCCGCGACCATGCGGTTCACTTCGTCCTCGCTCAGGGTGGTGGTGTTCTGGATGGTGATGGAAGCTTCCTTGCCGGTTGACTTCTCGCGCGCAGTTACGTTCAGGATGCCGTTGGCGTCGATGTCGTAGGTGATCTCGATCTGCGGCATGCCGGCAGGCATGGGCGGGATCTCGTTCAGCTGGAAGCGGCCCAGCGACTTGTTGTCGCTCGCCATCGGCCGCTCACCCTGCAGCACGTGCACGGGTACTTCCGTCTGGTTGTTGGCGGCCGTGCTGAAGATCTCGCTCTTGCGGACCGGAACGGTCGTGTTGCGGTCGATCAGCTTGGTGAACACGCCACCCTTGGTTTCGATACCGAGGCTGAGCGGGGTGACGTCCAGGAGCACGATGTCCTCGACTTCACCGGTCAGCACGCCGGCCTGGACTGCCGCGCCGAGGGCCACCACTTCGTCAGGGTTGACGGACTGGTTGGGTTCCTTGCCGAGCACGTCCTTGACCATCGCCTTCACGGCGGGTACGCGGGTGGAGCCACCGACCAGGATGACTTCGTCGATGTCGTCCTTGCTGAGTCCGGCGTCGTTCATTGCGGTCTCGAGCGGGCCGCGGATCTTCCGGAGCAGCGGGGTGATGAGCTCTTCGAACTTGACGCGGGTCAGCTTGCGGTCCAGGTAGAGCGGAGCATTGCTGGCCGGGTCCATGGCGATGAACGGCAGGCTGATGCTGGTTTCGGACAGGCGCGAGAGTTCCATCTTGGCGTTCTCAGCAGCTTCGATCAGGCGCTGCAGGGCATGCTTGTCCTTGCGCAGGTCGACGTTGTATTCCTTCTTGAATTCTTCTGCGAGCCAGTCGACGATCGCGTGGTCGAAGTCCGAGCCACCGAGTTCCGTGTCGCCGGCGGTCGAGCGTACTTCGAAGACGCCGTCGCCGACCTCGAGGATGGAGACGTCGAACGTACCGCCACCCAGGTCGAAGACCAGGACGGTCTCGTTGCCCTTGTTGTCCAGGCCGTAGGCCAGTGCTGCTGCCGTAGGTTCGTTGACGATGCGGAGCACTTCCAGCCCGGCGATCTTGCCTGCGGTCTGGGTGGCTTCACGCTGTGAGTTGTTGAAGTAGGCGGGCACGGTGATGACTGCCTTGGTGACCTTTTCACCGAGCGTGGCACTGGCGTCATCGACGAGCTTGCGGAGCACCTGCGCGGAGATCTCTTCCGGGGTGTACTGCTTGCCGCCGACCACGAAGCGCACGCCGCCGTCGTCGCCCTTGACCACTTCATAGGGGGCGCGTTCAGCGTCATGCTTGGCCTCGTCCCAGGTGCGGCCGATGAAGCGCTTGACTTCGAAAAGGGTGCCGCCGGGGTTCAGGACCGACTGCCGCTTGGCGACCTGACCGGTCAGCCGCTGGTCATCCTTGAACGCAACGACCGAAGGCGTGGTGCGGTTGCCCTCGCTGTTCACCAGTACGGTTGGCTCGCCGCCTTCCATCACTGCGATTACACTGTTCGTCGTACCGAGGTCGATTCCGACTGCTTTTGCCATAATTGCTCACTCCTTGGGAAACTGCCGCGCCTGCACATAACCTGCCACGAGGCACGGCAAAACATTCACTGCCACGGAGTATAGCAACACTCATGGCACGTGTCAATAGATATGAGTGTGGTCATATCAAGTTTGTAGCCTGTACCCCAGGTGGCGCCATGCAGGTAAACTCCGGCATGCTCTTCTCTGTAATCGCCCGCGACGGAACCGACGCAGAAGCGCCGGCACGCCGCCAGGCTGCCCGCGACCAGCACCTGACCGAACTGCAGCCTCACGTGGACAGCGGCGTCGTCCAGTTCGGCGGTGCCTTCCTTGACGAGACCGGCACGATGCGCGGCTCCATCCTCGTTCTCGATCTGCCCGACCGGCCTGCCGTGAGCGAGTGGCTGAACAACGACATCTACACCCGCTCGGGCGTATGGCAGGATTTCGAAGTGGCCGAGTTCAGGCGGGCGGTGTGAGCGGGAAGAACCAGGGCACAACGAGTACAGTCACGAACATCAGCAATATCAGCAGCGGCAGGCCGACCCGCACGAAATCGCTGAAACGGTAGCCACCACTCGACAGCACCAGCATGTTGACCGGTGAGCTGACCGGCGTCACGAATGCTGCCGAGCAGGCCAGCGCTACCACCATCGCCACGGCCCGCGGGTCAAGTCCCAGGCTCGCGGCAACCTGCACCGCAACAGGTGCGATCAGGACGGCGGTGGCGGTGTTCGATATGAGCAGGCCCACGAGCGCCGTCAGCAGGAAGATGGCGCCCAGCGCGACGGTCGCCTCGACCCCGCCCAGCATTCCACCCAGGCTCGACACCATCAGGTCCAGCCCGCCGGTATTGTCAAGTGCCACCGCGACCGGCAGGATGCTGGCGATCATGATGACGGTCGGCCAGTTCACGTCGCGGTACGCTTCGTCCACTTCAACGCAGCCGGTAAGCACGCAGGCGACAGCCGCCAGCAGCACGGCCAGCACGTTCGGAATGAGGCCCAGTGACATCACGGCCAGCATCAGCAGCAGGATCGCCACGGCCACCGGCACCTTGTCGCGCCTGAACCTTGATTCAGCCAGCTCACGCGATTCCGTCACCAGAACCAGGTCACGATCCGCTGCGGCCAGTTCGGAAAGCCGCTTGCCCGGCCCCATCAGCAGCAGCGCGTCACCAAGCTGAAGGCGGGTGCGTGATATGCGCTCGGCAACTACGCCGTCCCCGCGCCAGATCCCTACGATGTCGGCGGAGAACTTCCTGCGGAAACCGCTGTCAGCAACCACCTCACCGATAAGATCCGAGCCGGGCGACACGAGCACTTCGGCAAGCAGCAGGCCCGGAGGGAGCGGCGCGTTCTCCCGCGCCACCTCCAGGTTCTCCCCGGCGGCGAGCTCGCGAACCGCCTCCTGCTCACCTTTGACGGTCAGCACGTCCCCGGCCGCGAGCAGCGACTCGGGCAGGGCGTTGCGGGTGACGGTACCACCAGGGCTGGCGGTCCTCAGCGCGAGCACGCTGACCCGGTAGCGGCTCCGGATGGCACTCGCGGCGATGGTGCGTCCTACGAGCGGCGAACCGGGAGTGACGCGCAGCTCCACCAGCCGGTCCGTAAGCCCGTAGCGACTCCACAGCTCTGCGGTGTCGGGAGGAGCGCCGTCGTCACTCGCCGGGGTGCGCTGCGGCAGCAGGTGCCTGCCGACGAACGCCATGTATGCGATGCCGGTTACAAGCAGCAGCAGTCCGGGTCCGGTGAACTCGAAGAACCCGAACGGCTGCACGCCGGCCGAGGCCAGCTCGGAACTGACGATCAGGTTCGGCGGGGTGGCGATCAGCGTGAGCATGCCGCCGAGCAGCGCCGCGTACGCCATCGGCATGAGCAGGAGCGACGGGCTGATGCGGGCGCGCCTGGCCAGGCTGACAACTATCGGCAGCATGACCGCGACCGTACCTGTCGAGCTGAGAAACGCCGACAGGAGTGCGGTCACGACCATCACCAGCATCAGCATGCGCAGGTAGCTGGTCCCGGCCGACTTCTGGAGCCAGCGGCCCATGGAATCAGCCAGCCCGGTGCGGAAGATGGCCCCACCGACCACGAACAGCGCCGCGATCACGATGACGGACTGATCCGAGAAACCCGCGACGGCTTGCGCCGGCGAGATGATGCCCGGCAGTGCCAGCGCCAGGAGGGCCAGCAGGGCGACCACATCCATCCGGAGCCGCTCGGTGGCGAACAGCACGAGCGTGACGGCCAGGACGGCCAGGACGTAGATCAGCTGCGGGTTCAGTGGCAGCGCTCCATCTTCAGGCCTGTCCGCGCTTGCGGACCCAGCGGGAGAGGAGGAGTCCCGCTACGAGCATCACCGCCGAGATGACGATGAACTCCCAGCGGATGCTGATGCCTTCGAAACTGAAATTGCCTTCCAGTGACGCTCCCGCGAACACCCCGATGACGACGCCCGGCATGCCGCCGATCGCCGTGGCCAGGATGAACGGCCAGAACGGCACGCGCAGCGCACCGGTCAGGAAATTGATCGGATCGCCCGGCATGGAAGCCAGGCGCATGGTCAGGACAGCCTCGAAAGCGTTCTCCTGCAGCCGCTGGGCTGTCTTCCCTTCGTTCACTGGCCTGGCAGGCGTAGCCACGCGCGCCATCCCGTACGCGAGCGCTGCCGTACCGACCGAAGCGACCGTGGACCAGAGCAGTCCGTACCAGGGCCCGAACAGGAAGCCAGCGAAGACGGTCAGGACACTGACCGGCAGCAGGAACAGGGGCCGGACGATGTAGATGAGCAGCAGCCACAGCACGGCGAAGGGGCTGGCCTGCAGCCCCTGAAGTATCTCGACCAGCAGTTCCAGGGGTGAGACGCCGCGGCTGTTCGCAACGAACCAGAAACCGCCCAGCAGCGCGAGCCAGGCGAGAACGAACAGCCAGGTCTTCACGTTACGCCTGATGTTTCTGAACAGGTTCATTGCAGATCGTCGTCAGGCGGCCCGAAGTGCACCTCGGACTCAGGAAGCGGCCGTCCGAACAGGTCCCAGGCGCTGCCGCCACGCAGGAACAGCTCGCGGTAACGGCGGCCTTCCCAGCCGCTGCTGCCGATCGACAGTGCCAGGTCACCCTGGGGAACCGCGAAGCCGGCTTCCTTTATCCACGCGTGCTGCGTCTTGCCCGCGATGGTGACGGACACGCGGTCGCCGACGGGCAGTTCCGCGGCCGCCTCGAGCGTGAGCTTGATATTGCCGAACCCGTCCACGTAAGCGACTGCAGAAGCCGGTGCCGTGGGGATGTCCGCCGGGCTCAGTTCCTGCCCCAGCACGGTTTCATCCAGCTGCAGCACCCGGGCCAGCGCTTCCGGGTATATGTCGCGCGAGCGGAACTGAGAGCCTTCGTTGGCCACGGCCAGCAGCCTGATCGATTCAGCGTGAGGTGCCAGGAACGACAGGCTGTGGCCCGCGTTCACCGCCACCACCCGGCGTCCGTTTCTGAGCGTCACCAGCACGAGTCCTTCGCCGGCGTTGTCCTTGCGGGCGGCCGTGTCATCGCGGCGCGGGGCAACATTCACGAACACGGTCATGTCGGCCGGCCCGTCGTTCAGGGCCAGCTGGGCACTGCAGAAGCCTGCAGCCACCGTTGCGAAAGGCGGAACCGTCGTGCAGTGGATGCTGGCTTCAGGAACCAGTTTCAGGATTCTCTGGGAAACCTCGGCGAACGCAAGGTCTGCGGCGCCGAAGTCGGCGATGACGTGAATGAGCACGCAGCCAGTCTACAACCCGACCCCGTGAGGGACAGCGGTTGTCACTGGTTCTGAGTCACGGAGCAGCCATTCCCCGGCGACGGCGACGTGGCGGACCGCGTCTTCCCGGGCAAGCGTGATGAGTGCGGCCAGCGCGTCCTCGCTGTCGCGTGCGGTTTCAAGCCTGTCAGCCAGGCTGCTGCCCGGCCGGGCCCGCAGGAACACTGCGTCGAAATCCATGCCGGGCTCGAAGGTGCCGCTGCCAGGCAGTCCCAGGGCCAGGGCACCGGCGCGGGTGGCCAGGTGCAGCAGCTGTACTGGAGCCAGGCGCCAGCCGTCGGCGCGGTTCATCTGGTGCATGTACGCGTGCAGGGCTTCGCCAGGTACCGAGTAGCTGGTGCCGGCGCCCACGTCGGTGCCGAGTGCCACGCGCACGCCAGCGTTCACGTGCGCTGCGAGCGGGAACAGCCCGCTGCCCAGGAACAGGTTGCTGGAGGGGCAGTGGCACACCGAGCTGCCACCTTTCGCCAGCCGCACCAGTTCATCGGCCGTCGGGTGGACGTTGTGAGCGAACAGTGACCGCTCGGTCACCAGGCCGTGGCGTTCGTAGGTTTCCAGGTAATCGCGCGTGTCGGGAAATCGTTCGGCTACGACCTGCACTTCGCCGGGCATCTCGTTCAGGTGGGTGGTGAACAGCACGTCGCCTGCTTCGGTCATGATCTGGCCGCAGGCAGCCAGCAGCTCGTCGCTGGCACTCACGGAGAACCGGGGCGTCACGGCGTAGCGCAGCCTGCCCTGGCCGTGCCAGCGGCCGGCGAGTTCCAGGCTCTCGGTGATCGCACGTTCGGGTGTGGTCTTGAGTCCCTCAGGCAGGTTCTCGTCGCCCAGGACCAGACCGGCGGCGATCCTCAGGCCCGATTCTGAAGCGGCCTCGAAGAACCGGTCCATGGCGGATCTCTGGTGCGCGCCGAAGACGAGCGCGCTGGTGGTGCCGCTGCGGATGAGCCTCTCCAGCAGCTGCCGCGAGCGCCGCAGCGCGTAAGCCGCTTCAGCGAAGCGGAGTTCCTCGGGGAAGGTGCGCTCCTTGAGCCAGTCGAGCAGCGTCATGCC
>CALDPK010000109.1 GCA_937911855.1 uncultured Trueperaceae bacterium
GCGATGACGGCCTGTGGAATGCCACTTTGTACATCGAAAGCGGCCGCATTGAAGGTGCGCTCAAAAGCCAATTGCAGGCTTTTTTTGCCAGCTACGGTGGCCGAATTCGCCTGACCACCAATCAAAACTTGCAGTTGACCGACATAGGTGACCACGAATTTGACCAGGTGAATTGGCGGCTGCAGGATTTAGGGCTCGCGCATCGCTTGGAGCCGGATCTACAGGACGCCCACACCATCAGCTGCGTTGCCCTACCCACCTGCGGCTTGGCCATGGCGGAGGCGGAGCGCTACACCCCGCGCTTTCTTCAGTTATTCAACCGGCTCAAGGCACAACATGGTATTGCCGATGCTCCCATGACCTTGCGCATCTCCGGTTGCCCTAACGGCTGTGCCCGGCCCTATTTGGCGGAGATTGCCCTCACCGGCCGCGCGCCCGGCCTTTACAACCTGTATCTGGGCGGCAGTTTTCAAGGCGATCGCATGGCCTTGCTCCACGCCAGCAACCTGGATGAAGCCCGCATTCTTGATGTGCTCGACGGTCTCTTCGCCCGCTACGTACGCACAGGACCTGAGGCGCGCGTGGGTCATGGCGGGCGAGGCAGACAGGAGGGAAGCGACCCGTGCGGCCATAGTCGAGCTCGCGGCCACCGAGGGCCTCACGCCGGTCGAGGACCCTGCGCTGCTCGAAGAGGTGACCAACCTCATCGAGTGGCCGTTCCCGATACTCGGCCGCTTCGGTGACGAGTACCTGCAGCTACCAGACGAGGTCCTGTTGGCCGTCATGGTCAAGCACCAGCGCTTCTTCCCGCTCAGGCGCGCAGACGGCTCCTTGGCGCCGCGCTTCGTCGGCGTGTCCAACAACCGGGTGGAAGACGAGGCCGTAGTCAGGCGCGGGTACGAGGACGTGCTCGCCGGCCGTCTCTACGACGCCCGCTTCTTCTGGCAGGCCGATCGCGAGCGTTCGCTGTCGCAGCACGCGTGGTCGCTGTCCGGGATCGCGTTCCAGCGTGAGCTGGGCTCGGTGGCGGACAAGACCGCGCGCGTCGCCGCAGGCGCCGCGGCCGTAGCGGACGCCGTGAACCTGGGCGAGGACGAGAGGGAGGCTCTGGCCGGCGCCACGCCGCTGTTCAGGGCAGACCTCGCGACGCAGATGGTCTACGAGTTCCCTGAGCTCGAGGGCGTCATGGCCCGGGCGTATGCCGAAGCAGAAGGCCAGCCCTCGGACGTGGCGCAGGCGCTCGAGGACGGTGTCCTGCCCAAAGGCCCGGACAGCGAACTGCCGCAGACCGGCGCCGGCACGGTGCTGGCGGTCGCCGACAAGCTCGAGAAGCTGCTGGGCTTCGTGTCGATAGGCAAGCGGCCGACGGGCTCGGCAGATCCGTTCGGCCTGCGCCGCGACGGCATCGGCCTGGCCCGCCTCCTCAACAACGCGGGCTGGCAGGTGTCGCCGGCTGAGCTCGCCGGTCACGTGGCGCAGGCGTTCGGCGGGGAAGACGGCGGTGTGAGCGAGGAAAGCATCCAGGACACGGTCCGCTTCCTGTGGGAACGTGTCAGCTCCCTGCTGCAGGAAGAAGGTCTGCAGATCCGGGTGATCCGGGCAGCAACCGGCAACGGCTCGTCCGTCATCGACGCCAGCCGGCGCGGTCACCTGCTGGCTGCGCTCGTGTCAAGCGACGTGTTCCAGGAGCTGGCCGCGCTGTACAAGCGCGCAGCGAACATCGCCAGCGAGGTTCCGGCCGGCGAACAGGTGAAGGAAAACCTCCTGCAGACTGACGAGGAGCACGCGCTGTTCACCGCATTGGAGGGTGCCGGTGAAGGCGCCGGCAGGCTCCTGGCCCTGGCGCGTGAGCGGCTTGCGCCGTGGGAGCTGGGCGACGGGCCCAACCCCGGCCTGAGCGGAGCCGAAACGGAACTGTCAGCGGCCCTGGCCGAAGTGCTTGAACTCAAGCAGCCCCTGGATGACTTCCTCGACAACGTGCACGTGATGGTGGAGGACAAGGCCATCAGGCAGAACCGCCTGACCCTGCTGGCGGCCGTGCGTGATTCGCTGCGGCAGCTGGGCGCCCTGGAGGAACTCGAAGGACTCTGAGCGGCAGCAGTGAAAAGAAGAAGAGCCCCGGGAAGCTTCCCGGGGCTCTTCATTGTGGTGCCGAAGGTGGGACTTGAACCCACACAGCCTTGCGGCCACACGACCCTGAATCGTGCGCGTCTACCAATTCCGCCACTTCGGCAGGAGCTTCGGGCCGGCTTGCGGCCCCTGGCAGAAAGAAATACTAACACATCTTCCGGGGATTTCAAGGGGCACGCTGAACGCGCCCCCGTGGTCCCGCCTGCAGCTCAGATCGTGAACTTGCCGTTCTCCTGGAACAGCTCGCCGTCAAGGTAGATTGCCCCTCCCTGACGCAGGTCCGTGATCATGTCCCAGTGGATCGACGACGAGTTCGTGCCGCCCGTACTGGCGTACGACTGGCCCAGCGCCAGATGGACCGTGCCGCCGATCTTCTCGTCATACAGGATGCTCTTGATGGGCTTCTGGATCCGGTAGTTCGTACCGATTCCCAGTTCACCCAGGTAACGTGCGCCCGGGTCGCTGTCCAGCTGTGCCTGCAGCAGGTCGTTGCCGACCTCGGCCTCGGCTTCCACGACCTGGCCCTGCTCGAAGCGCAGGCGGATGTTGCGGACTTCCACGCCGTTCACGCTGCTGGGGATGTCGTACGTGATGACGCCCTCGGCGCTGGACTCGATGGGGCCGGTGAACACTTCGCCGCAGGGCATGTTGCGCTGGCCGGCGGAGTTGGCCCAGGTGCGTCCCTTGACGCTCATCTTCAGGTCAGTGCCCGGTCCCTTGATGCGGACCTCGTCAGCCTGGCTGAGGCGCTCGACCAGGCGTTCCTGCTCTGCAGACTGCCGGCGCCAGGCAGCGGCGGGGTCGTCTTCGTAGAGGAACATGGCGTCGAAGGCGAAGCGCTCGAACTCCTCGGTGCTCATGCCGGCATCCTGGGCGCCTGCGGCGTTCGGCATGATGGTGCCGAGCCAGCGGGTCTCGTTGACGCGGATGTTCTGCACGGCCCGGCTGCGTTTCATGAGCCGGTTGAGCCTGACCTTGTCGGCGTTCTGCAGCTGGCGGGTGTTCTCAGGCGCGCTCACGCGGATCCAGGCGTCGATCTGTCTGATCTCGTTGAGCGCGAACTCGGGCTCGCGGTCCAGGTACTCGTCGCTGGCCAGCTCGAGGACGTCTGAAGTCAGCTCCGGGTAGGTCACCCGCAGGAGCGGTTCGGCGCCGATCTTCAGCACCTCGCGCGTCAGGGCACGGGCCATGGGCAGGGCGCTGCTGTCCACGTTAATGAGGACGTTCTCGCCGGGCTGCACGGCGGTGGAGTATTCGGTGATCAGGCGGGCAAACTTCTCGAGCATGTTGTCGGACATGCGCACATGTTACCGCCGGCCGGGCGGCCGCCGGGTTCAGCGTTCGACGTGTGTACCGCCCCGGGCGCGACCCGACAGGCGCACGTGGCCGCCGAAGCCTGCCAGCTCAGCGGGCAGCTCCTCGGGGTGCACGGTCTCGCCGGTCATGATGTCGAAGGTCGTGTAGGTGACGGCACCCGAACTGGGCCACAGGTCCACGACGGTCACGGTCGAGCGCACCGGGGCCGAGCCCGCGATGAGTCTGCGGCCGCCCAGGCCGCCCGACATGAGCAGCTCCAGGCCGCCCAGTTCGCCGGGGTACCAGGCAGCCTGGTGGCCGCTCACGTAAGTGTCCAGCCCGGCAGCACGCAGTTCGCTTGCCAGTTCGCTGCCGCCTGAAAGCACCTCGCCGGGCCGGTCCCGGCGCTCAGCCACGCCCACGAGCGGCAGGTGGCCCACCAGCCAGCGGAAGTCCGCTGCCAGGGCAGCTTCACTGGCCAGCTGCTCATGCAGCCATTCCAGCTGCCCTGACGTCACCATCGCACTGGAAGCGTCCCAGACGATGACGAACAGGCCGCCAACGCTGAACGACCAGTCGAACGGGAAACCGGCAGTGTCGTGCTCCCTCACCAGCAGGTCGCTGCGCACGCGCTGCCAGTAATCGCTGGCGGCGGCGCGCTCACGGGCGAAGGTGAAACCAGCTGCCGTGCGCAGGCTCGAGCCGTCGTGGTTGCCGAGTGACGCGGCGAACGGGATGCCCGCCTGCCGCAGCGGCTGGGCAACTTCACGGTCGAAACCGTCCCACATCCCGGCAAAACGTTCAGCCGGCAGGGAATGATCCTGGCCTGCGATCAGGTCGCCGGGCAGCAGCACCAGGTCGGGCTGCCAGGAGGGAATCCGCTCGACAAGCCGGGCGAGTGCCGGTGCGTAGCCGACGGTGCCGTAAGGGCCGTTGAAGTCGCCAAGCACCACCACCCGCAACTCCGCGCCTGCTTCAGGCAGCGCGAACTCCTGAGCGTGCGCTGCTGCCAACAGCAGGGAGACCGTAAGGGCAAAGATCCGGAACATGTTGCGCCCAGAGTAACAGTGAGCCCGGCCGGCCCTGCGGTACAGTTGCCGGGTGCAAGCTGAACGAATCCAGAAACTGCTGGCCGCCGCCGGCGTCGCCAGCCGCCGCAAGGCAGAGAAACTCATTGCGGCCGGGCGCGTCACGGTCAACGGCAAGGTGGCCCGGCTCGGCGAGTCCGCACGTCCGGACGATGAGCTGCTGGTTGACGGCAAACCCGTCACTCCGCCCAGCGGCCACGTCACCTACCTGCTGAACAAGCCACCCGGCCTGCTGTCGAGCGTTTCGGACGACCGCGGCCGCAAGACCGTGATGGGACTCGTCCCGCCGGCCAAGGAACTGCACCCGGTCGGCCGGCTCGACCTCGACTCCGAAGGACTGCTGCTGCTCACCAACGACGGTGACCTGACCCTGCACCTGACCCACCCGCGTTACGAGAAGGAGAAGGAGTACCGGGTGTGGACCACCGAAGGTGCGCTCACCGAGAACGCCCTGCGCAAACTCCGTGACGGCGTCGAGCTCGAGGACGGGGTCGCCCGGGTGACGAGCGCGGCGCGTGCACCCGGTGGCGCCCGCCTGGTTATCAAAGAAGGCCGCAAACGCCAGGTCAGGCGCATGCTCAAGGCAGTCGGCTTCGACGTCGAGCGCCTGCAGAGACTGCGGGTAGGCAGCCTGCGCCTGGGAGACCTGCAGCCTGGGCAATGGCGCAAGCTCAGCGGAGCTGAACTCGACGACCTGAAACGCAAGGGCTGAAGGCCCGCGTTATACTCCCAATCGCAAGCCAGACCGGGGAGAGAGCTTGATGACTGAATCCATATTCGTAGAAGGCGGCGGCGACGTACGCATAAGCAGCGAGCAGATACACCAGCGCGTGATCGAACTCGGCAAGGAGATCACCGAGGAGTACCGGGGCAAGGACCTGCACCTGATCTGCGTCCTGAACGGGGCGTTCATGTTCATGGCGGACCTGGTCCGGGCCATCGACCTGCCACTCACCATGGATTTCCTGGCCGTGTCCAGTTACGGGGAAGGCACGAGCAGCAGCGGCGAGGTAAGGCTCGTGAAAGACCTGAGCCACAGCCTGCATGGCCGGCACGTGCTGCTCGTCGAGGACATCGTCGACACCGGCCTGACCATGCGCTACCTGCTCAGCTACCTGGAAGGACACGGGCCGGAATCGGTGCAGGTTGCCTCGCTCCTGTCAAAACCCGCACGCCGTCAGGTTGAAGTGCCCGTTCACTTCCTGGGATTCGAGATTGAAGACGCCTACATCTACGGCTACGGCCTGGACGTCGCACACAGGTACCGCAACATCCCGTTCATCACCAGCCAGCCCGAATGACGCGCCGGCTGCTCGCCATGCTGCTGCTGGCGTTCATCGCCATGGCAGCGGCGCAGGAACCGCCGCTGCAGGTCACGTATCCGGAGCAGGTGACTGCCGGTGACCCCATCGGGATCACCATCCTGAGCTGGCTGCCCGGTGAAGTCACCGCAACGCTCAATGGCGAACCGCTGCAGCTGGTGGCGTTCGGAGGCGGCCTCGCCGCCTTCACCCTGGCGCCCCTGGGCTCCGAAGCCGCGACGTGGCAGCTGCACGTGAGCGCTGCCGCAGCTGACGGGGAAGTTCACGACTTCTTCGCTCCCATCCACGTGCAGGCTGATCCGCGGCCGGTGGAGGAGCTGTCAATTCCCGCCTCGGTGCTGAGCCTGTCAACCGACGACGCCCGCGCGGTGGAAGCCGCGATGATCGAGCAGGTCTGGTCGGCGCCGCTCGGCGAACCGCAATGGAGCGACACCTTCATCCTGCCGGTGGAAGGCAGCCGCCCCACCAGCGTGTACGGCGATCCGCGCCGCTACGCACCGGGTGGCCGCGTCTCGTTCCACGAAGGTACTGACATGGCCGTGCCGCAGGGAACGCCTGTCCTTGCCACTAACGCCGGCCTTGTCCTGATCGCCGCCGAGTTCCCCACTTACCCCATCAAGGGCGGCCTGGTCATCATCGACCACGGCGCCGGACTGATGAGCTACTACCTGCACCTGAGCCGGGTTCACGCCGAAGAGGGTGCATTCGTTGAACGGGGCGAGCTGATCGGCGAGGTAGGCACGACCGGCCTGTCGACCGGTCCGCACCTGCACTGGGAGATGCGCCTGAACAACCGGGGCACCAACCCGCTTCTGTGGCTGGATAAAAGCGTGCCCCACTGAGCCGGGATCCGTGCGCCCTGCGTTAAGATTGGCGGATGCAGGAAAGCACCCTTCAAACAGCAACTGATTCCAGGCGCGCCCGCGTTTTCTCGGGCGTTCAACCCACCGGCAACCTGCACCTGGGCAATTACCTGGGCGCAATCCGCCAGTGGGTCAGCCACCAGTCTGAGCGCGACAACATCTTCTGCATCGTGGACCTGCATGCCCTGACGATTCCCGAGGACGTGAATCCCCAGGAGCTGCGTGACCGCACCAGGCGCCTGGCTGCCATCTACCTGGCCGCCGGCATCGACCCCGAGCAGAGCACCATCTTCGTGCAGTCGCACGTTCCCGAGCACAGCGAGCTCACGTGGCTGCTGAACTGTGTCACGCCGCTCGGCTGGCTCTACCGCATGACCCAGTTCAAATCCAAGAGCGAGAACCGCGACAGCGTCGGCGCCGGCCTGCTCAACTACCCGGTGCTCATGGCTGCGGACATCCTGGCTTACGACACCGACGTCGTACCGGTCGGGGAAGACCAGCTGCAGCACATCGAGCTGACCCGCGACCTGGCCATCCGCTTCAACAACCTGTTCGGTGAGACGTTCGTCATCCCCCGCTCCGAGATCCCAGCGGCTGGCGCCCGCATCATGGGCCTTGACGATCCGGAAGCCAAGATGAGCAAGTCGCTGGCGCACCGCCCCGGCCACGCCCTCGAGCTGATGGCTACCGACAAACAATTGAGGAAAGCGGTGATGTCAGCCGTCACCGATTCAGGCCGTGAACTCCGCTATGAACATGGCTCAAAGGGCGTCCGCAACCTTCTGGAGCTGTACTCGATCATGAGTGGCAAGGGCATCCCCGAGATCGAAGCCGAGCTCGAGGGTGAAGGTTACGGGACGCTCAAGAAAGCCGTCGCGGAAGCCGTCATCGAGACGGTCGCACCCGTCCGTGACCGCGCCAACGCACTCATGGAGGACGCCGGCGCACTCGATGAGGTGCTGAGCCAGGGAGCGCAGCGGGCGCGCGAGATCGCCGCGCCCGTGGTCTCCCGGGTCAAAGCTGCGATGGGAGTCGGTTGACCGGCCAACGGCAGCGCCTGCTGTTCGTGTTCCTGGATGGCGTTGGCCTGGGCGACCAGTCAGCCGACAATCCCTTTGCAACGACCGGCACGCCCGAGCTCAGGAAGCTGCTCGGCAGCAGCCTCGACAGCTCGCTGACGAGCAGGTCAGCTGACGGCCTGCTGGTCACGAAGCTGGACGCCCGGCTGGGCGTGAGTGGCCTGCCCCAGTCCGCGACGGGACAGGCAACACTGCTGACGGGCCGCAACGCTGCCCAGCACATGGGCAGGCATTACGGCCCTTGGCCTGGACCGACACTGCACCGGCTGCTGAGCGAAGGCAACCTGTTCAGCGAGGTGGTGCAGAGCGGCAGGCAGGCGGGGATAGCCAACCTGTACCCGCCGCCTTACTTCGACGCGCTGGAGCGGAAGAAGAGCCGGGTGAACGTGCCCGTGCACGCGGCACTGCAGGCCGGACTCTCGCTGCGCGAGCTCGCAGATTACGATCTCGGCAACGCCATCAGTGCCGACCTGACCGGCAGCTTCCTGCGCAGGTTCGCGCCCGGCAGCCGTACGGTGACACCCGCAGAGGCCGGCCGGCAGTTGCGCTCACTTGCGCTGCAGCAGGACTTCACGTTCTTCGATTTCTGGATGAGCGATCACATCGGGCACCGCGGCAGCATGGCTGAAGCCGAGGAGCTGGTGGGCAACCTCGACCGGTTCTTATCAGCTGTCCTTGAGCCGCATGACGACGGCCTGACCGTTCTGGTCACGTCCGATCACGGCAACCTGGAAGACAAGTCACTGCGCACCCACACGCTCAACCCCGTGCCCATGCTGGCTTCAGGTGCCGCCGCCGGCGAGTTCCGCACCGCAGCAGACCTGACTGACGTGGCGCCGGCGATCAGGCGGGTACTGGGTCTCTGATCAGGCGAGGCCGATCAGGATCCACGCCTCGTACCACGCACCGACAAGAAGCAGCAGTCCGGCAAGCGGCAGCATCAGCAGCAGTTTGCCGACTGCCTCCGGCAGTGCCTGGAAGCCCTTGCGGATGAGCGTGACGAGAAGGAAACCGCCGCCGGCGATCACCGTGAAGTAGGCGAACAGCTCAAGCGCCAGCAGGATGACCATCAGCAGCGCCTCGAGCCCGCCGGGAGCGACCATGCCGAACGGCACCGCCTGCAGGTAGAACGAGAAACCACCGAACAGGTAGGCCGGCACGCCGAACAGCAGCGCCAGGCTGAACAGGGTGGAGGCCGAGACCACGATGAAATTCTGGTGGAAAGTGACCGTGGCCGCCCGGGGGATGTCCCCGCTCGAGTAGGCGGCCGTGGCTCCCACGCTGGTGACGGCCGCTTCGACCGTGTCCATGATCGCGGCTGTGCACTCGTCAGGCATGGTGCTGCCGGTGAGCATGCCAGCTCCGAACAGCCCGAACATGAGGACCAGGGTGACCGTGTAGGCGCCGCGGTGCGCGCGGATCACAGCAAGGCCCCGGCCCAGCAGCCGCCTGAGTCCGCTGGGCCGGATGAGCAGCGCCAGTACCAGAGCGCTGAACACGATGAACGTCCACGAGGCAGCCGGTGTCTGCACCCAGGCGCGTATTCCCGACGGTGCGGGTTGCCGGAAACCGACGTTCACGGCCTGCCAGCCGTCCCCGGTTTCGCGCACGGTCACCTGCACGACTGCCAGCTGCCCGGCCGGTCCACTTGAGCTGTAGGAGAAAACGCGTTCGGATTCGGCTGCTGCCGGCTGTTCCATCCGGTCGTCCAGGTTCACGCGGGTGCCCTGGGCCGGCGGCGGGTTGACCATGATCATGGGGATGTACTCGCACAGCTGCTCTGTCGGCAAGGCGGCCATGGTCTGGAAAGGCGGGATCTCGGTAGCGAGCCAGTCGAGCACCGCCTGGTCGGCCGTGGCACCGGCTGAATCCGGCGCTTCCTCCTGGGCAACTCCTGCAGGGAGCAGCGTGAAGAACAGGGTCAGCATCAGTGTCAGCAGGCGGCAGCGGGCAGAAGAAATCACGTTGGTGAGCATAACCCGCCTTCAGGTGGGTTCCGGTTTAGTATCCTGCCTGCGTGACGAGCGCGCCAGCCAGGCTGTGGAACCTGTTCAGGAGGACACTTCACGCCTTCGTGCCTGAACTGATTCCCGCTGATGATGATTTCGCCCGGCAGAAGCTGACTGACCTGGAATACGGCCTGTATGGAGCCATGGATGTGCGCGACCGCGCCCACAGCGTCCTCGTGGCGAAACTGCTGCTCGACAGGCACCCGGCTGCCCACCGCAACCTGGTGGCCGCTGCCCTGCTGCATGATGTGGGCAAGTCGCAGCTGAAGTTCAACGCCATCCACCGCATCCTGGTTCACCTGGCGCGCCCCCGCGGCCTGCCGCAGGAGCCACTCGCCGGCGGACTGCGCGGCGCCCTGCAGCTGCGTGAGCATCACGAGGCCATCGGCGCCCGGCTGCTGGAGGAAGCCGGCGTTGATCCCGAGGTGGTGAGGCTCGTGGGGAACCTTGGCCGGCAGGGCGCAGCCGACCCCGACCTGACCGTGCTCAGATGGGCGGATGAACGGACGTGAACGGTCAGGTCGAATGGCTGATGGCGCTGCAGCGTTTCGGCATGAAGCCGGGCCTGGCGCGCATGCACGATCTGCTGAAGAGGCTCGGCAATCCCGAGGGCGACTGCCGGCTGGTGCTGGTCGGCGGCACGAACGGCAAGGGCTCCACGGCCACTTTCCTGGCCGGGATGCTTACCGCAGCGGGACAGCGCACCGGACTGTTCACCAGTCCGCACCTGACCAACGTGATGGAGCGTTTCGTCATCGACGGGGTGCAATTGCCCATAAGCGAGCTGGAACAGGCAGTGCGGCAGGTACGCCCCATCGCCGAGGAGACCGGTGCCACGTTCTTCGAGGTGATGGTCGCCTGCGCCTGGCTGATGTTCCGCGCCCACGAATGTGACACCGTCATCCTTGAAGTCGGGCTGGGCGGCCGGTTCGACGCCACCAACGCTGCTGATCCGTGCCTGAGCATCATCACCAACGTCGAACTGGACCACACCGACGTACTCGGTTCCACCCGTGGCGAGATAGCTGCGGACAAGGCCCACCTCATGCGCCCGGGCCGGCCGGTACTCACCGGAGCGGAGGGCGAGGCCCTGGCGGTACTCGAGGAGCACGCGGCCAGCGTCGGCGCTGAACTGCTGCGCCTGGGTCACGAGTTCAGCGTAGCCGTCACTGATACCGACTGGAGCGGCAGTGGACTGCAGGTCACTTCCGGCGCCTGGGAAGCGCAGCTGACGGTGCCGCTGCCGGGACAGCACCAGGCGCACAACGCGGCACTTGCCGTGATGGCTGCGCACAGGCTCGGCGTGGACGGGCAAACCATGAGGCGCGGCCTCGCCGGCAGTGAATGGCCTGGCAGACTTGAACGGTTGCAGTACGGGGATCGGAACTGGCTGCTCGACGGCGCCCACAACCCTGCCGGAGCCCGGTCGTTGCGCGAGGCAGTCGGGAAACTGGGGGCGAAGCCCGGGGTACTTATCCTGGGACTGACCGAAGGCAAGGACGCAGCCGGAATCGTCAGGGAACTGGAAGACCTGGCGCCCATCGTCATCGTGACCAGATCCGAACTGAGTCCCCGGGCGGTTGAACCTGCTGCCCTGCTGGAGCTGTTGCCTGCGCTCACGCAGGTGGCGGACACGCCGGCAGCCGCGATCAGCCGCGCGATCAGTTCAACGAAGCCGGCCGAACTGGTCGTCGTGGCCGGCAGCCTCTACCTGCTCGGGGAGATAAGGCCTCTGCTTACGGGCCAGCGACGAGAGGATTACGCCCGCTGGCAGTGAACGGCGCATGCCGCCAGACGATCAGGATCACCAGCAGCAGCACCCCTGCAGAACGGATCACCGCGCCCGCGTCGCCGGACTGAAGCAGGTCCAGCACGATTATCACCGCACCCGCCACGGCGATAGTGACTGCCGAGGCGAGGCTGACGTTCTTCAGCACCAGGACCAGCAGCGCGATCAGCACGACTGCAGCGACGGCCACCGGCCAGTTGAGCGGCAGTATCGCGCCGAACGCCACGGCCAGTGCCTTGCCTCCCCGGAAGCGGGTGAACACCGGGAACACGTGACCCAGGCCCGCCCCGAAGACGGCGGCAGCGACGGCCCAGTCAGCAGCAAGTTCCGAACCGCCTGCCACGATGCCGGCCAGAACCGGCGCCAGCAGCACGGCAGCCACGCCCTTGAGCACGTCAAGGATGAAGGTCATGATGCCGTAGACGGGTCCCAGGTTGCGGAGGGCGTTCATGGTGCCCATGTTGCCCGAGCCGGTGCTGAATATGTCCTTGCCACCCATCCTGGCGAACAGCTGCGCGCTGGGCAGTGAACCGAGCAGGTAAGCAGCGATGAGCGAGACGGCTGCAGCGAGCAGGTTTTCAGGCATGGGTGTAAGCCTTCCTGTGCCCGAAAGCCTGGCTGCTGCGCAGGCGGGTCACGTGATGGTCAAGGTAACGGTTGAGCAGCTGCCAATGTTCGGCGGTGTCGGTGAGAGGTACGTTCATCGCGCTTCGCAGCGTACCGCCCACCACTCCGGCCAGTTCGCACAGGCTTTCGCTGGGACTGGAGCGGACGGGACTGCAATCGGCGCACAGCATGTGCCCGGCGCGGAAATCCAGGGAGGCAGGCGGCATCTCGCGGGAGCACGCTCCGCAGCGGCGCATCGCTGGTGCGAGGCCGGCCACCCGCAGCATCCCCCACGAGTACACGATCGCCACTTTCTCGGGTTCCGGTGACTGGCACAGGCCGCGCAGGCCGCTGGTCAGGTACTCGTAGAGCGGTTCGCCGTAATGAACGTCGACGGTCAGGGCGTCGCACAGTTCCGCGAGGTAGCTGGCGAGCGGGTACAGTTCCGGTTCACTCAGGCGCGGCAGCATGCCGTTGAGCGTCACCTGGGTGATGACCGGCAGGTCGTCTTCCTTGCGGCGGTAATGCTGCACGTTGACGTCCGCCCACAGGCTCAGGCGGCCCGCATTGCCGGCCGAGTTCTTGCCGGCGCGCGCCAGGGCAGTCCATTTGCCGGACGGGCTCAGCAGCGTGACGATCGAGTCGCCGTTGGGCTGGCTGCGCCTGCGCAGGACTATGCCGTTCGAGGTGGTGT
Source organism: uncultured Trueperaceae bacterium (assembly GCA_937911855.1). Lineage (GTDB taxonomy): Bacteria > Deinococcota > Deinococci > Deinococcales > Trueperaceae > CALDPK01. Next base: position 12,877 of record CALDPK010000109.1, read on the forward strand.
AGCGGGACCGCATCGCCTGATTCTAGCTCGCAAATCCCGCAATATCAGTCGGCCCGTGCCTTGCCGAACGCCATCCGCAGCTTGAACATGCCGCTCTTGTGACGGCGCTTCACCTCGTCCTCGCTGACGTTCAGGGCGGCAGCCACTTCGGACACCGATTCCGCCGGTCTGCCCATGCCTTCAAGGCGGGAAACCGTCTCGGCCACATCGGTATCCAGGATGTCCAGGTGCCCGGCCAGCTGCTCGGTCGTCGCCTTGGGCTTCTTCGGCCCGGCCGGCTTCTTCGGAGCCTTCTTCGCGGTCTTCTTCGGAGCGGCTTTCGCCTTGGTCTTGCGGGCTGCGCCGGCGCGTTTCTTGACCGGCTTGCCGCGCTCCTCGATGAGCTTCAGCGCACCCTTCAGGTCCAGTTCGTCCACGTCCTGGTCCTTGGGCAGGGACGCGTTGTTGTCGCCATCGGTGACGAACGGGCCGTAACGGCCGCGGCGCACCTCGATGGGTTCACCCGTCTTCGGATGCTCGCCAAGTACCTTCAGCGGGCGGTTGCGTTCTTCCTTGCGGCGGATGAGCTCGAGGCCGGTGTCGAAGTCAACGGTCAGTACGTCCTGGTCTTTGGGCAGCGACGCGTACAGCGTCCCGTGCTTCACGAACGGTCCGAAGCGGCCTATGCCTGCCTCGATCTTCTTGCCGGAGTCCGGGTGCAGGCCCAGTTCGCGGGGCAGTGACAGCAGCGACGCCGCCAGCTCCTCGGTCACGTCCGCCGGGGTCACGCCGGCAGGCAGGCTGGTGCGCCTGGGCCGGCTGCCGTCTTCAGGGGCCTCGCCGAGCTGCAGGTACGGACCGTATGGCCCGCGCTTCAGCAGCATCTGCTGACCGGTGTCCGGGTACGTGCCGACGGTCTCGCTGCCGCGCCCGCCTTCCTTGAGCTGTTCCTCGATGAACTCTTTGGTTACGTCTGCGGGGGCCAGTTCGGCGGGGATATTGATGTTGACCTTCTTGCCGTCCACCTCGCCCTCGACGTACGGGCCGTAGCGGCCGACGTGGATGACGTAAGGCTCCCACTTCGGTGAGGTGATGGTCGAGATCTCGCGGGCGTCGATGCTGCCCAGGCCCTCTTCCACCAGTGCCTCGATGCCCTGTTCTCCGGAGTAGAAGTTTCTCAGGTAAGGAACGGCGTCAAGCGAGCCGGCGGCGATGTCGTCCAGTGCCTGCTCCATGTTCGCGGTGAACTCGGTGTCCACCAGCTGCCTGAACTGATGCTCGAGCAGGTTGTTGGTGGCGAAGGCGGTGAAGGTCGGGACGAGCTGCGAGCCGTTCTTGCGGGCGTAACCGCGGTTGATGACGGTATCGATGATGCTCGCGTAAGTGCTGGGGCGACCGATGCCTTCGCTCTCCAGCAGCTTCACCAGCGACGCTTCGGTGAAGCGTGCGGGCGGCTTGGTCTCGTGGCCCACGCTGTCGACCTCGCGGGCGTCCAGCTGTTCGGCTTCATTCAGATCAGGCAGGGGCTGCTCGCGGTCGTCCAGGGCGGCTTCGGGATCGTCGCTGCCCTCGACGTACGCACGCAGGAAGCCGGGGAAGACGGTGCTGCGGCCGCTGGCGCGGAAGGTGACCTCTTCTGCCTTGCCGGCCGAGGATTCGAACTCGCCGCCAAGGCTGACTGCGATCCTGGCGGTCACGTACTTCAGGCGGGCGTTCGCCATCTGGGTGGCGACGGTGCGCTTCCAGATCAGGTCGTACAGCTGGCCTTCGCGGCCGTCCAGGCCGAGCTGGTCACGGGTGCGCATCTCGGACCCTGCCGGCCGGATCGCCTCGTGGGCTTCCTGGGCGTTGCGGGATTTCTTCGTGAACTGGCGTGGTTCGCTGTGCAGGTACTCGCTGCCGTAACGGCGTTCGATCGCTGCACGGCTGCCGTCCAGGGCTTCCTGTGACAGGTTGGTCGAGTCAGTCCTCATGTAGGTGATGAAGCCGTTCTCGTACAGACCCTGGGCGACGCGCATCGTGTCACGGGCGGACATGCCCAGCTTGCGGCTGGCTTCCTGCTGCAGTGTGGAGGTCGTGAACGGTGCCGCTGGTGTGCGGGTAACGAACCGTTCTTCGACTTTCCGTACCTGCCAGGTGCCCTTCTCACTCAGGTTGCGCAGGTTCTCAGCTTCGGCCTGACTGAGCAGCAGCACGTCACGGCCTGCTTCGACGCCGTCCTTGAGGCGGCCGGTGTTGTCGTCGAAATCACGGCCGCTGGCCACGCGCAGGTCGGCGACGTGGGTCAAGACGGCCTCGAACGTGCCGGAGCTGGCCTGCCTGGCCAGGGTCGCCTTGAGGTCCCAGTAGCTGGCGGGGATGAACGCCAGGCGTTCCCGTTCGCGGCGGACCAGCAGGCGCACTGCGACGCTCTGCACCCTGCCTGCCGACAGTTTCGGTGCGATCTTGCGCCACAGCAGCGGCGACACCGTGTAGCCGACCAGGCGGTCGAGCACGCGGCGGGTTTCCTGGGCGTCGACCAGGTTGCGGTTGATGGAACGGGTCTCGTCGAGCGCCTTCAGGATGGCGTCTTCTGTGATCTCGTTGAAGACCATCCGCTTTATCGGCACGTCGGGTTCGAGCAGCTCGACGAGATGCCAGCCGATCGATTCGCCTTCGCGGTCCTCATCCGTCGCGATATAAACTTCGCTCGCGCCTTTGAGGAGGCTCTTGAGCCTGTTGACTATCTGCTTCTTCTTCGGTGCCACCACATACAGGGGTTTGAAGCCATCGTCCACCTGAACACCAAGTCGCGCCCAGGGCTGGCCCTTGTAGCGGGCGGGAATCTCTGCGGCGCTGGCCGGCAGGTCACGGACGTGACCCATGCTGGCTTCAACCTCGTATTCCGGGGGAAGGAATCTGCGGATCGTACGTGCCTTGGTGGGCGATTCCACGATCACGAGCTTCTTTTCGGTACTGCTCAACCAATCACCTCAGGGATGCGTGAAGAGGCTCAGGCGGCTCACCGACCGGTGGCCGTGCTGCATTAATGCGCAACCTGTCACGCAACGGCGTCATTATAAGGACAAAGTATGTTCTGTCAAGCAGCCGTGAACCGGCGGCCCAGGCGTCAGACCGAGCGGCGGTGGGCGATTGCCCTGCCCAGGGTCACCTCGTCAGCGTACTCGAGGTCACCGCCGACCGGCAGTCCGTAGGCGATGCGCGAGGCCCTTACTTCCGTGTCGGCGAGCATGCGCGCCAGGTACATGGCGGTGGCTTCGCCCTCAACCGTGGTCGAGGTTGCCAGGATCACTTCATTGACCCCGCTTAAGCGGCCGAGCAGCGCGTCGAACGACAGCTGTTCCGGGCCGACACCGTTCATGGGGGAGAGCGCGCCGTGCAGGACGTGGTACAGCCCGGATAACTCGCCGGAACGTTCGAGTGCCAGCAGGTCTGCCGGCTGCTCGACCACGCAGATCAGGCTGCGGTCGCGCAGCGGGTCCGAGCAGATCGAGCAGGTCTCCTGCCGTGAATCCATGATGTTGAAACACACCGGGCAGGTCGTGAGCCCGGTCTTGGCGTCCAGGATGGCCTGAGCCAGCGCCTTGACGTCGTCCTCTTCCTGGTTGAACAGGTGGAAGGCGAGGCGCTGGGCACTCTTCGGCCCCACGCCTGGCAGGCGCCCGAGTTCGCGGATGAGCCGCACCAGTGAGGGCGGGTACTTCAGAACAGGCCTCCGAGGCCGCCCATGCCGCCCATGCCGCCGAGTCCGCCCAGCGCGCCGCCCATCTCCTTCTCCTGAAGCTCACGCGCTTTGCGCTGAGCGTCGGATATGGCTGCGGTGATCAGGTCCTCGAGCAGTTCGGCGTCATCGGGATCGATGGTTTTCGGGTCGATCTTGACTGCGGTCACGTCGCCAGTTCCGTTGGCGGTCACGGTTACGAGACCGGCGCCGGCGGTGCCCTCGACGGTCAGGGAAGCGAGGCGCTCCTGCGCTTCACGCATCTTCTCCTGGGCCTGCTGGGCTTGTTTCATCAGCTTCTGAATATTCATTACTGGTGGATTCTACCCCCATTTCTCCGCTTCCTTCAGTAGCTGGGACCGGCTCTCGGCTGATCTCGCGGCCGGGGAACAGTTCCTGCACCAGCGCCAGCCCGGAGCTGCTGTCCCTGACGGGACTGCCAGCGGCAGGTTCTTCCCGGGCTGCGGGGCGGAAGTCAGCAGGCGGGCCATCGTCTGCCGGTTCGTCCCAGAAGCCGTCGGGGATCCCGTACAGCGAGTCGCTCTCCTGGATGGGTTCGAACGGAGCTTCCCTGGCCGGAGCAGCAGCCTGTGCCGGTTCGTCTTGCGGCTCGGGCTCTGCGGGCGGGGCTGGCGGCGGCTCGGGTTCGGGCTGCCTTGCGGGCGGGGCTGTTTGCGGGGCGGCTCGCTGCGGAGTCCGCCCCGTCAGGCTTTTTTTGGTTCGGTACTACCCCCGGGTCCGCGGACTACGACCTTGTATTCAGGGCCGGCTACCCGGGCCACCAGTTCCTCGAACTCGGCCAGCCGCTGGGTGAGCTGGTTGTAGTGGAAACGGGCGCGTTCCGGGTAGTCCAGGGTGATTACGTTGCCTTCGATGGTGTCGTCGGCCGGCATCAGGAACGCGCGCAGCTGACCGCTTGCTTCCTCGCGGATCCTGTGGAAACTGATGCCGGGAGCCTTCCTGGGCCGCTCGGGTTCAGCGGTTTTGGTCGCAGCCGGTTTGCTGGCCGCAGCGGGCCGCGCAGGCCTGGTTGCGGGTTGGCTGCGGGCGGGCCGGGCCAGCGGATCGAACTCCGGCAGGGGAGTCTCGGCAGCGGCCGGTTGAGTTGCCTGGGGCGTCATCGCGTTGATGGCCTTGATGAGTGCGACCTCGAGGGAGAACAGGTCATCGCGGCGTACGAACCGCTCCTGCTCGTCGTCCAGGCTGCCGATCATGCGCATGAGGGTGTCCTGGTCAAGATCCAGGCGGAAGTCGTCCTTGCCGGTGACCTGGTTGACGAGCGCGTCACGCAGCGTGACGTTCAGGCGCTCGGCGAGCGAGCGGGGTGCGAAGCCGTCGTGATAGAGCGACGTTGCCTCGCCCAGTGCGCGCTCGAGGTCTGCAGCTGCCAGGCCGCGGGCCAGTTCCTGCAGGCGCTCGACCGGAGGCAGTCCCAGCGCGTTGCTTACGTCATGGGCGCTGATGGCCGCGCCGGGTGCGAGCAGGCGCTCCAGCAGCGACTCGGCGTCACGCATCGCTCCTTCGGCGCTTCTGGCGACGAGCGCCAGCGCACCCGGTTCGAACGTCACGCCGGCGTCTTCGCAGATCTGCTCCAGCTTGCCCTGGATCTCACCGTCCGACAGGCGTCGGAAACGGTAATGCTGACAGCGCGAGAGGACCGTGGGCGGGAGCTTCTCAGGTTCGGTCGTGGCCAGCACGAAGATCAGATGGGGTGGTGGTTCTTCAAGCGTCTTGAGCAGCGCGTTTGAGGCTGCCCGGCTGAGCATGTGGGCTTCGTCCAGGATCCAGACGCGGTGGTTGCCGCGCATGCTGGCGAGGCCGCTGCGTTCGCGCAGGTCACGGATGTCTTCGACCGAGTTGTTGCTGGCAGCGTCCAGTTCGATGACGTCAGGATGCGAGCCCGAGATGACCAGGCGGCAGTCTTCGCATTCGCCGCAGGGACGGTCGGACTGGGCGGTGCAGGCAGTGGCCATGGCCAGCAGGCGGGCGCTGGTTGTCTTGCCCACGCCACGCGGACCGGAGAACAGGTAGGCGTGCCCCAGGCGGTCCTGGGCCACTGCTTTCGCAAGTATTCCCGTCACGTGGTCCTGGCCGATGACCGCTGAGAAAGTGGCTGGCCTGGAACGTTGCGAGATAGCTGTCACGAAGGAGATTCTACCACCAGCCCTCCGCGGGCGGGCTGCCGGTTGAGACAGGCTGAAGCTGCCGTAAGCCACCGACGCTGTAGCATGACGCATGGCTCCTGAAACCGGTCTGGTGCTTGCGCTCGGAGGCGGTACTGCCCGTGCGATGGCGCACGTCGGTTTCATCCGTGCACTCGCTGAACGCGCTGTGGAGCCGGCAGGCGTGGCCGGTACTTCGTTCGGCGCCATCGTCGCGGCGCTGTGGGCGCTGGATACGCCGCCTTCGGAGATGGAGCGGCTCCTGACGCAACCTGCTGCGCGGGAGGTGTGGGCGCAGGGCCTCGACTTCGGTCTGCACGCGTTCAGCATCGTTCACGGGCGCAAGCTCGAAAGGTGGCTTGACGCGCTCCTCTACAAAGGCGCCACTTTCGCTGACGTGCGCAGGCCGCTGGTGATCGCCACCACCAGCCTGACCGACGGTGAGCTGCACCTGGTCAGGGAAGGTTCACTGGCAAGGGCGGTAGTCGCGTCCTGCTCGCTGCCGCTGCTGTTCGCGCCCGTCCGGCTGGGTGAGCGCTGGTTGCAAGCGGCTTATGCCGGAGCTCCCTGGCTTGGTGCGCTACGCCCA
>CALDPK010000110.1 GCA_937911855.1 uncultured Trueperaceae bacterium
TCCTGCCTTCGCCCGCCTGGGCAAGGAGGAGGGCTCGAAGCTGAGCGCCGCGCTGCTTGGCGTGCTGCTGCTCGTCAACGGGCTGCTGCTAATCGGCGCCTGGTTCCTGGCGCCGTGGATAGCCTCGCTGCTGATCGGTGACCCGACACTTGTCGACGTCGGACTTACGACGCAGCTGATCCGCATCGTGTTCCCGTTCCTGCTGACGATCTCGCTGTCGGCACTTGCCATGGGCCTGCTGAACGCCAGTGAAGAGTTCCTGGCGCCCGCCTGGGCGCCGGTGGCACTGAACGTCGTAACCATTGCGCTCATGGCGATCTTCCCCGGGCACGCCATCATGCTGGCGGTTGCGCACGTGCTGGGCGGCCTGTTCCAGCTGCTGGTGCAGGTGCCGTCGCTCATACGGCTCGACCTGCTGCCCAAAGGCATCCGGCTCTGGCACCCGGCGCTGGCCGGGGTGCTGCTGCTGATGGTGCCGTTCGCCGTGACTAGCGGCGGCAGGCAGGTGCTGAACCTGGTGGCGTCGAACGTGATCACCCGCATAGACGCTGGCGCCCAGACGGCTTTCTACAACGCCGACCTGTTCTTAAGCCTGGCTTTGGGACTGTTCAGCATCTCGCCTGCACTCGCGTACTACTCACGGCTGTCAAGACTGGCTGCCGACGCACCAGAGCAGGTCGCCGGCACGCTGCTGGACGGCCTCAGGCTCATCACCTTCCTGACCGTTCCCGCGGGCGTGGCACTGTTCCTGCTGGCTGGCCCGGCGGTCGAGGCAGTCTTCAACTGGCGCTCGCTGTTCGAAGGCTCAGTTGCTGACCCGCGGCTGCCGCTCACCATCCTGGCCACGGCGCCTTTAGGCTTCGCGGTGTTCCCGATGGGACTCAATAACCTGCTGATCAGGACGTTCTACATCCGCAACGAGGTCCGCACGCCCGTCATCATCACGCTGATCACTCTCGCGCTGCAAGGCACCCTTTATGTGGTGCTGTCCAGACCGTTCGGCATCGCTGGGGTCGCCTGGGGCGCTGCCATCGCGCCGGTACTGCAGCTGGTAGTGCTGCTCGTGCTCGTGAACCGGCGGGAGAAGTTCGGACTCGGGAGATTGCTTAACGGTGCCGCCAGGGTGTGGCTGGCCGCGGCCGTTGCCGGGGCAGCCATCTGGGCGGCACAGCGCTTCATCGCAATGCCGGACGGCTGGTGGTGGCAGGTCGGCTGGCTGTTCCTGGCCCTGGCTGCTTTCGGCGGCATCTACCTGGTGCTGAGCATCGTGCTGCGGGTGCCGGGTTCAGGGGCGCTCGTGAGCAGGCTCAGGCGGCGCTGAGCGGGTAAGCTCGTAGCAATGAGCGGACCACCCGGATCGCGCGGCAGCGGGTCGAACCTGACCAGCGCCGGCGAGGATTACCTGAAGGCCATGTTCGAACTGGGCGGCCAGAAGGTCAAAACCCAGGCGCTCGCCGACGCGCTCGAAGTCAGCCCGGCCAGCGTCACCGGCATGCTGCGCAAACTGTCAGGACTGGGCCTGGTGGAGCACGAGCCTTACGCCGGCGCCAGTCTCACGACCGCCGGGCGCAAAGTGGCGCTTGAAACCATCCGCCACCACAGGCTCATCGAAACGTACCTGTCAGAAGCGCTCGGCTACCCGTGGTTCGACGTTCACGACGAAGCCGAGAAGCTTGAACATCACATCAGCGAGGAGTTCGAGGAGCGCATCGCCAGCGCCCTGGGGCATCCCGAGTTCGATCCGCATGGTGATCCCATCCCGGGACGCGACGGCCAGCTGCCCGACCAGCGTGGCGGACCGCTCGCCGGCATGCCGGTCGGAGTGGAACTCGAGATCACGAGGATCGGCCGGCTGCCCCTGGAACTGCTGCGCCAGCTTGACGGGCACGGCATCCTGCCGGGCGGCGTGCTGACCCTCACAGAACTGTTCGATGACGGAACGGCGAACGTCCGCTCAGACGGTGGTGCGCTGAAACTGGCAGCAGACACGGTCAGCGCCATCAGTGTGCGGCGCCTGACCTGACAGCCTCAGAAACGCCTGAAGAGTACCGCTGCGTTCTGACCACCGAAAGCGAAGTTGGAAGAAAGTGCGACTTCAACCTGCTGTTCACGCGGTTCGTTGGGGATGTAATCAAGATCAAGTTCGGGGTCGGGATCGTCGTAGTTGCGGGTGGGCGGCAGTACACCCGTGTGGAGCGCCTGGATGGTGGCGATCGCTTCGATGCCGCCTGCGGCACCCAGGGTGTGGCCGGTCATCGACTTGGTGCTGCTGATGGGCGGCACGCTGCCTTCTCCGAACACGGTCTTGTACGCCAGGGTCTCGTTCAGGTCATTCGCGTCGGTGCTTGTGCCGTGCGCGTTGATGTAACCCACTTCGCTCGCGTCGATCTTCGCCGAACGCAGCGCCCAGTTGACGGCGCGGACGGCGCCCACGCCACCGG
>CALDPK010000111.1 GCA_937911855.1 uncultured Trueperaceae bacterium
GCGCCTCGAGGGCATGCACGGCTTTCACCAGCGGCGAGAGCTGACCGGCAGCCGTGAATACCGATTCGGAAGGGGGAAGTCCCGCTTCGATGAGCGCCTCGAGGTTGTCCAGGTCGACCGCCTCATAGCCTGCCTCAGTTACGAAACTGTCGGCGACGGAAGCGGCCGTCGGGCTGGTTTCGGCCTGGGCAAGGGTGAAGCCTGCGAGTAAGGCCACGACCAGCAGCAGTCCGGCTTTGATTCTGAAGTTGTTCATGCCGGATGTTACCCGGTTCGCGTCAAGGAACCGTGAAAGGACGTTAACGCACCGGTAATGGCGGTCTGTCCAGGTGGTCGGGATGGGTAACTGTGGCGACGAGGAGTTCCTCACTGTCAGCGGACTCAGCGACGCGGATGAAACCGGCTGCCGGGCCGGTGTCCGCGTAACCGAGACCGGCATCTGGAGCGCCTGCCGCGACGATGCCTGACTGCCCGTAGAAGTCGATCTCCCACAGTGGCCCGTTGAGCATCGGGTTGACCGCGTAACTGAAGCGTGACTCTGCCGCGACCATGCGGTGGCTGCTGCGGAGCCAGTCTTCCTGCTGCCAGTCGTTCCACGGCCCGGGGTTAGCTGACGGCTGGACCAGTATCTGCGCGCCCTGATCGACAAGCGCCTGGGTGATCTCGTCACTGAAGGCGTCCAGGCAGATGGCCAGGCCGATCCTGCCGAGCGGAGTGTCGATGACGGTCAGGTCTTCGATGCGGCCGGCGTTCAGGTTGAGGGCCCCATCCAGTTCCAGTTCGATCAGCTCAACCTTGTCCTGCTTGCCCAGTACGCTTCCGTCAGGGCCGAACAGGTACGAGGTGTTGCGCACGTCATGGCGCTCCGGTCCCCGTTGCCACTGCACGACGCCGTCCTGGATGCGGTACGGAGGCAGGACAACGGAACCGCCCACGACGTAGACGCCATGATCACGGGCAACTTCTGAGAACACCCCGAAGTATGTCTCGGCGATCTGTCGGTTCCTGTTCAGGAACAGCGCAGGCACCCATGATTTCCAGCGGATGAGCCTGGTCCATGCCAACCCCACGACCTGCGACTGGACTGCTGCGCTGATGGCCTCCTCGATCGAACTGATGCCGCTGAGCCGTGATTCCATGCCCTGCAGGACGAGCAGCAGGCCGACGTCCTCGGGGAAGACCACGAGGGTCGGCAGGTCAGGGTCAGTCGCGGCAGTGACGGCGACCATGCGTTCCCGGATGGCGGCCTCGAAGGCTTCGGGCGACCAGAAATCATTCATGTCAAGCGTCATCTGCACGGCGACCAGCTGAATCTGCGGTGTTTCAGCTGCGGGAGCGTTCTGCGCGGACGCGGTCATGAACAGTGCCGCCACAAGCAGCAGTGCAGCCCGCAGGAAGCTTTTATGGGCATCTTTATTCTCCATTGACCGCATTTTTACCCATTACCGCGCAGGGAACCCAGCTGCGGGCCTCGCAACACCGGGCAGGTCCGGCTTAGAATCTCAGGTCAGGGGCGTTCACATGACGCCCGATTCTTTTTTGGCCGGCTGCCCGCGCCTTTATGACAGGAAGTGAATGAACCAGAAACTGCTTAGCGGACTGCTGCTTGCGATCATCTCTTCGGCCGCATTCGGAACTTCCGGTGCGCTGGCCAAGGGGCTGCTGGCGGCCGGCTGGACTCCGGCCGCTGCCGTGACCTGGCGGGTTGCCATCGGCGCAGTCCTGCTGGCCGTGCCGGCGGCGCTGGCCATGAGGGGACGCTGGCACCTGCTGCGCGGCGGCTGGCGCACGGTGCTGCTGTTCGGCCTCATCGCCGTGGCAGGCTGTCAGCTGGCGTACTTCCTGGCTGTCGAACGGCTCGAGGTCGCGGTGGCCCTGCTGCTCGAGTACTGCGGGGTCATCCTGGTGGTCGGCTGGCTGTGGCTGCGGCACGGCCAGCGGCCCCGGGCGCTAACGGTCATCGGCACCGCGCTGGCGCTGGGCGGGCTGATCCTCATCCTCGACGTGTTCGGAGCCGTGCAGATCGATCCGCTGGGAGTCATGTGGGGACTGCTGGCAGCAGCGGGACTGGCAACCTACTTCGTGGTTTCCGGTGATGAAAGCCACGGCCTGCCGCCGATCGCCCTGGCTGCGGGCGGCCTGACCGTGGGCACGGTGGCGCTGCTGATAGCAGGCGCGCTGGGCCTCGTCAGCATGGAGTGGAGTTACGGAACGGTCGAACTCGCCGGCACGCAGGTGCCCTGGTGGCTCGACGTGGGCCTGCTGGGTGCGGTTGCTGCGGCGCTCGCCTACCTGACCGGAGTAGCCGGCACGCGGCGGCTGGGACCCAAACTGGCGTCGTTCGTGGGGCTGTCGGAAGTGATGTTCGCGGTGCTGTGGGCCTGGTGGCTCCTTGCGGAACTGCCCGGGCCCATTCAGCTTGCCGGCGGTGCACTCATCCTGCTGGGGGTCGCGGTCGTCCGCCTGGACGAGGCACGGCGCGGCACCCCGGTTGTCACGCCCGCATCAACCGCATCGCATTGAGGATGACCAGGAACACTGACGCCTGGTGGATGAGCATGCCGCCCGCCATGTGCACCTGACCAGCCAGCACGCCAGCCAGCAGACCCACGACCGTCAGGAGGGCGATGCCCGTGTTCTGACGGATGTTGCCAAGCGTGAGGCGTGACAGTCGGATCGCTTCCGGGACCTTGCGCAGGTCGTCGGTCATGAGGGCGATGTCGGCGGTTTCGATCGCCACATCAGTGCCGGCCGCGCCCATCGCGATGCCGATGTCGGCCGCAGCCAGTGCCGGAGCATCGTTGATGCCGTCACCGATCATCGCCACGATTTCACCGGCAGCCTGCAGCGCGTGTATGTGAGCCAGCTTCTCCTCGGGCAGCAGCTCGGCCTTCCACGCGTCGAACGTACTGGCGTGCAGGACGGGGCTGAGTTCCTGCCCGATCAGCGAGCGCAGCGCCTGCCTGACGATGTCGGTCGAGACCACCCTCGGTATGCCGAGGCGGTAGGCCACTTCCGAGGCGATCGCCGACTTGCCTACGCCGGGGGCGCCGCCGATGAGCACCATCAGCGGCCGCTCGGTGTGATTCAGCTGGCGCATGACGAGATAGCGGCGGGCGAACTCCTCGCCCGCCTCCTGACGCAGCAGCACGCCGACCTGCTCGAGCACGTCAGACGAGTTGACCACGCCGACGTCGAGCGCGTAGAGGGCCTCCTCGACGCGCTTGGCCAGGTTGTGGGAGAAGTCCGGCTCGAGCCCGATGGTCATCAGCGAGCGGGCCAGGATGCCACGCGAGTACGGGAACTCCGTGCCGTCCCGGTTGATCACCCTGATCTCGAACGGCCGATGGG
>CALDPK010000112.1 GCA_937911855.1 uncultured Trueperaceae bacterium
TCGTGATCGGCGTCCTGCTGGCCGTACAGATCAGCTTCCTCATAGCCGGTGACGGCATCCCGCCCATCCCACCCATCTCCATCGGCAATCCGGCCGTGTTCATCACCGTCATCGCTTTCGGCCTGCTCGGCATCGCCCTGTACTTCATGCTGTTCGCCGCCGTCGCCGCGACCATCGACGACCCCAACACGAGCCAGCGCAGCGGGATCATCATGTTGCCTGGCATGTTCATCGGCTTGAGCTTCCTGGGCCTGATAGGCGACATCGACAACCTGTTCTTCCGGATAATCAGCTACATTCCGCTGACCAGCCCCAGCGCCATGCCCATCCGGCTGCTGACGGGTGACGCCGGCTGGGTCGAGGCCTTAATCTCACTGCTCCTGCTCGCGGTGAGCGTCTGGATCGCCCGGATTGCGGCGGGACGCATCTTCCGGCTCGGCATCCTGATGACCGGCAAGGAACCCAGCTGGGGCGAGATGCTGCACTGGATCCGCCGGACCTGAAAATCCAACCGGGTATCGTCACAGCTTGACCGGCGTAAGGAATTTCCTTACCTTCTACTGAAGGAGAGCCAGATGGTTACGAGCCGGATGTCCAGCAAGGGTCAGACAACCATTCCACGAAGCGTCCGTGAAAGCCTGCGGTTGCAGGAGGGCGATACGATCGAGTACGACGTATCTGGTGACTATGTCGTCGTGCGCAAGGCTAGTGTTCCCCGCCCGGAAGATCCGTTCGCAACCTTTGAAGAGTGGGACAGTGACGCAGACCGGCACGCATATGCCGACCTTTGAGCAAGGCCAGGTTGTCCGGGTACCGTTCCCGTATACGGATCGGCCGGTCAGACAGTTCCGTCCCGCACTGGTGATTTCACGGGGGACAGTGGGACTGCAGAACCAGCTGGTTTGGGTGCTCATGATTACCAGTGCCGAAAACCGCAGTTGGCCCGGGGACATCAACCTGGGCGAACATTTTGCCGACTTCGGTTTGCCCGCCCCGTCCGTGATCAGGACCGCCAAAATTGCGACGGTCGATGCACCGCAGATAGAAGTAATCGGGCGCCTGAATTCAGACCTCCTGGAGAGGACCGTTACAGAGGTTAATCGCCTGGTTCAGGCGTGACGCCCGGCCACAGGCCTTTCACCGCCGTTCGCGTTACATTGGCTGAATGCAGGTAAGACTCAAGAAAATCCGTCCCAGCGCCATGCTGCCCGAGTACCAGACCGACCAGTCAGCAGGCATGGACCTGTCCGCCGACCTTGAGCAGGCCGTCACCCTGCAGCCGGGCGAGCGCTTCCAGGTGCCGACCGGCCTGGCCATCGCACTGCCGGCCGGCTTCGAGGCGCAGGTGCGGGCCCGCAGCGGCCTGGCGCACAGGCACGGCCTGACGATGAGCAACGGTGTCGGCACCGTCGATGCGGACTACCGCGGTGAGATCAAGGTACTGGTGATCAACTCCGGCACAGAACCTTTCACGATCGAGCCGGGCATGCGCATCGCCCAGATGGTGATCGCCCGCTACGAACGGGTCACGTGGGAACAGGTCGAGGAACTCGATGAGACCTCCCGAGGCACCGGCGGCTTCGGTCATACCGGCGTCTGACCTGACAGGCAGCTGACAGCCGGTCGCTTATCGTGCCGGCGGCACGTCAACTGCCCGCCGTCACGTAATATCTTGGAGGTCATATGCGTAAATTCCTGATCACAGTTACCGCTTTGCTGCTGGGCAGCGTCCTGGCTCAGCCAGACGGCACCCTGCGGCTTTACACCTCGCAGCCCGATGCTGACGCAGCCGCCACCGCCGCTGCCTTCGAAGCCCTCTACCCCGACGTGAACGTCGAGGTGTTCCGCTCCGGAACCGAACAGGTGATCGCCCGCTTCCTGCTGGAAGCCGAAGCCGGCGAACCGCAGGCTGACGTCCTGCTGCTGGCTGACGCACCGACCTTCGAACTGCTCAAGGAGCGCGAGCTGCTCCAGCCCCACACGCCTGAAGGGAACGTCGTTCCGGTCGAATTCCACGACCCCGACGGCTTCTACTTCGGCACCAAGGCGCTCGCCAGCCTCATCATGTACAACACCAACATGGTCGATGAGCCCGTGGGCAGCTGGGCCGAGTTCGCCGCACTGCCTGCCGGCCAGATCATCATGCCCAGCCCCAGCTACTCGGGCGCCGCCGCCTTCAACCTGGGCGTGATCACCGGCGACGAGCGTCTGGGCTGGGAGTTCTACGAGTCACTGGCTGAGGCTGACGTGACCCTGGTCCAGGGCAACGGCGCGGTGCTGCGCGGCGTAGCCGAAGGCGAACGTCCTTACGGCATGGTCGTCGACTACCTGCCCCTGCGCGCGATGCTGGACGGTTCGCCGGTCGGCGTAGTCTTCCCCAAAGAAGGCGTGCCGGTCATCACCGAACCAGCTGCCATCGTCGCGGGAACGCCCAACATTGAGGCAGCCCGCGCCTTCATCGACTTCCTGGTGTCCGAAGCGGGCATGCAGCTGGCAGTTGACCTTGGCTACCTGCCACTGAGTGACGCCGTGGAACCGCCCGCTGGGTTCACTGCCCTGAGCGATCTGTCCGTGCTGCCAGCCGACGCAGCTGAACTGGCTGCAAGCCGCGAAGCTGACAAGGAGCGGTTCGCCGAGCTCTTCGGCGAATAACGGTTGACGAACCAGGGCGCTGCCCGGCCCACCCGCGGTTACCTGCGGTGGAGCCTGTTCAGCCCCACCAGTCTGCTGCTGGTGGGGCTGCTTGTGGTCCTGGCCTTCAGCAGCGCCCTGCCGCTGTGGCGACTGATCAGCCGCGGGCTCAACCCGGAAGCGCTCGCCTGGCTGGCTGACAGCAGCCTGGCGCTCCGCGCACTCGCCAACACACTGCGCACCAGCACTGCGGTCGCCCTGCTCGCCACGGCCACCGGCGCGCTGCTGGCCGTCTTCCTGGGCCGTTACCGCGTGCCGGGCAAGTGGCTGCTGCGCCTGCTTATTCTGTTGCCGCTGGTCGTGCCACCCCACATCCTGGCGCTGGCCTGGCTCAGCTGGTTGGGTCCGCGCGGGCACTTCAGCCGCTTCATCGCCTGGCTGACCGGCATGGAGCAGGTGCCCTGGACGCTTTACGGCGAGGGCGGCATCGTGCTGCTGCTGACCGTGTTCGCGGTTCCCGTGGCTTACCTGACGATCTCGGCCGGCTTGAGCCGGCTGCCGCGCAACCTGGAAGAATCGGCGCAGCTCGAAGGGGCAAGCCCGTGGCAGGTGACGCGCTTCATGACCTTGCCGCTGCTGCGCCCGCACCTCCTGGCCGCCATGATGCTGGGGTTCCTGGCTGCTGCCGGCAACTTCGGGATCACCGCCCTGCTAGGCATCCCCGGCCGCTTCAACACCTTGCCGACACTCATCTACCAGCGGGTCACGAGCTTCGCGAGCGGCGGGCTGGGTCATGCGGCAGCGATCTCACTGCTCCTGGTTGTCGTGGCTGCCGCTGCGCTTCTGGCCCAGTTCTTCCTCAACAGACGCAACTCCGAGATCGACGCCCAGCTGGAGCGCCGTCCCCTGCTGCCCATGAGCGGAGCTTCCCGTGCCTTCGCAACGGGCCTGTGGATCATCGTCGCTTTCGCGGCCATCGGACCGTTCGTGGCGCTGCTGCTGACCAGCCTGAGCCGCGCCTATGGACTGCCGCTGGAACTCGGCAGCTTCGACCTGCGGCATTACCGCTTCGTCCTGACCGAACTCCCGTCGTTCCGGGCTGCGCTGCAGAACAGTCTGGTGCTGGCAACGGTCTCGAGCATCGTGGCTGCGTTCGTCGCTACGCTGCTGGGCTACGTGCTGCTCAAGCTGCGGCGGGGCGGCTGGCTGCTGCAGCTGCTGGTGGACTTGCCTTACGCCCTGCCGGGCATCGTGTTCGCGCTGGGTCTGATGCTGGCCTGGCTGCCCTCGCCCATTCCGGGCGTGCGCATCTACGGAACGATCTGGCTCCTGGGCATCGCCTACGTCGGGCATTACCTGGCGTTCGCGCTGCAGCCGATTCAGGCGGCGTGGCGGCAGCTGGACTCGCGCCTCGAGGAGGCAGCCCAGCTCGATGGAGCGAACCTGCTTCAGGCGATCAGATGGGTGCTCCTGCCGATGATGGCACCCACGGTGATCGTGGCGACGCTGCTGGTGTTCCTCAGCGCGGTTTCCGAGATTTCACTCTCGGCGCTGCTCGCAGGTTCGGGCACCGAAACGCTCGGCTGGCTGATATTCGGCCTGGAGCAGGCCGGTACCGGCCACGCCGCGGCGGCGCTGTCGGTCATATTGCTCGTTCTGGTCGGCTGCGTCGGTCTGCTCGTCTGGTTCGTCGGGCGGATCACTGCGCCACGCCTGCGCTGAGCAGCTACTCCGACAGTGCTTCCAGCAACACGCGCGCGTTGTAGCGGATCAGATCCTGGTACGACTCGACTTCCGATATGCCGCCACCTTCAGGATCCAGCACGTAGACCGGCAGGCCTGCCTCCGTCGCCACCACTTCGGCGGGCCGGCTGGGAAGCTGGCGTTCGCTGAAGATCGCCTTCGTGCCGCTCTCCTCGATCAGCTGCAGTGCCCTCACGATGTACTCGGGTGACGGCTCGCGGCCAGGGAACGGCTCGAGCTCGATTACCAGATTCAGCCCGTAACGCTCGGCAAAATACGGCCAGGCATCGTGATAGGGAACGAATTTCGCTCCGCGAATCGGCTCGAGCATCTCCATGATCTCCTGATCGAGCCTGTCCAGGTCTTCTAGAAGGGCGTCCGTGCGCTTGCGGTACTCGGCGGTGTTGCCCGGGTCGATGCTGATCAGGGCGTCGCGGATCGCTTCTGCTGCGCTCATGGCGATGGTCACGTCCAGCCAGATGTGGGCGTTGACGTAGCCGCCATCCGGGTCCGCCTGACCGCCCGTTCCCAGCGGCGTGAACTCAACCGATTCCATGATCGTCAGCTGCTGCCCGCTGGTTCCGCTGGCTGTTATGAGTTTCTGCACCCAGTCGTCCAGGCCGACGCCGCCGTTGCTGATTATCAGATCCGCGTCGGCGACGCCCATCACGTCGCGGGGTGAGGGGTCGAAGTTGTGGGGCGATACCCCGATCGGCAGCAGGCGGCTGGCCTCGATCAGTTCACCGCCTATCTGGCGCGCGAGGTCGAAGTATGGGTGGATAGTGGAAACCACCTTCGGCTGCTGCGCGAAGGCTGTGCCCAACAGGACTGCCAGTAGAACGGCCAGCCGCCGCATCAGTGATCGTGTCCGACTTCGCCACCCACCACGAGCACCTCTATGTCCGCAGGGTTGCCACCGACCGCGAACACGTCCCTGATATGAACCTCATCGCCCGTGACCTCAAGACTGATCAGGTTGCCTGCCGCCGGCTCGCTCACGTAGATGCTGGCTCCGTGAACCGCCAGGTCGGGCTGGCCAGCGGTCGTGGCGGGGTCCATCAGGTCGTCGACGGTGTGGATGATCGTTGGGCCTTCTTCCGCTATTCGAATCAGGTGCAGGGAGCCTGCGGTTGTAAGGACAGCGATCATGTCGCCCGTCACGTCGGCAGCGATCGGCGTGGCTGGCAGGCTCATCGTCGTTACCTCACCCGACCTGGCGTGCACGAAGGCCAATCCGACCCCGAGGCTGCCGGCTGCGATGTCTCCGGCGTGACCGTAGAATCTGTCGATCCTGTCAGCGCCGGACACGGCCGAATGACTGCTGCTGATTCCGTTTTCAGCCACTTCGATGCGCAGCACGCTGCCCTGACAATTGAAAAATGCGACCGGACCGACAGCGACGGCTCCTGACAGTTCCGGGCATTCCCCAATCGATTCGACGAGGCTTCCGCGTGGACCGTGCACGTCAACGCGGGCCAGGTCCGGCAATCCAGCCAGGATGAAGCCGCCGATGCTCAGGGCAACGCCACTGCCCGGCTGCGCCACGTCGACGTAGTCGTGATTGAGGCTCAGCCCGAACATGTTCTCGTCCAGGACGGCGATGCTGCCGTCACCTGCGTTGAAGACCAGTATCTCGTCGCCCGCAACCGTCAGGTTGCCCGGCTGCCTGCCGACGTTCAGGGTGGCAACCACGTGCGGGGCGGACTCGAGCACGTGACCATGGTCGCCGTGATCCTCGTAGAGGAGGCCGGAGTGGATTATTGAGACCCGGTTCGCGTCGCTGTGGGCGGCTATCAGGTACGTCCCGCTGGAACTCAGCGCCAGCTTTCCGCCTGTTTCGCCGGGTACCGTGAAGCTGCCGGCTTCGTCACCGGTTGCTGCGTCGATGATGCGGATCTGGTTCCGGGCGCCATCAGCCACTGCGACACGCACCGCCTCGACAGTTCCGTGATCATGGTCGTGCTGTGCGCTGGCTGCCCCGGGCGCAATCAGCAGCGTTGCGAGCAGAACTTTCCTGGCTGTGGCTCTCATCGGATCTCCCTGGCGGCACTGCTTATTGATAATGCATTCTCAACAACGCCGGGGGTAATGCTAAACCGGTGCCCAAGTAAGTGTCAATCCGCCGCGACGGTGAAGGCCGGAGCAGCGGTCAACGAAACGGATTGATGACCGTCAGACCATCGATCCGCTGACCATGATGCAAATCTTCGCTGAATAACTGCAGGCAGCCCGCAGCAAGAGCTCCTGCAACAATCAGGGAATCATAGAGCGAATAACCATAGGCACTTCTTATATCCAGGGCCCTTCGGTACAGCTGTGGGGAGGGGGCGACTTGCCACAGGGGCAGCAAGACGGCATCCAGGAGCCGCCTCAGGTCCTCTGACGGGACTCCCAGCTTACGGTCGAGCACATTCAGTACTTCCTGCACCACCTGATAGCTGATCACCCCACTGTTGCCAGCAATGGCTCCCGCCACCAGCCGCTCGGCCACCCCCTGCTTCTGCAGGTCTACATCATCAAAGAGGTACACGAATATGTTCGAGTCGATGAAGTCAGCGCTCATTCATCTCCTCTCTCGTGAACCGGCGCCCGCCGGTACCGACCTGAGCGCGGATTTCGGCGACAACGCGCATGGCTTCGTCCGCAACAGGCTCACTGCGCGCATAACTGCGGAGCCAGTGCCGGAACTGCTCATTCAAAGTCGTGTTTTCGTTTCTGGCGCGTTCCCGCGCCGCTGCTATCAGTTCCTTGTCCGCACTGAAGGTGATGTTCTGCACGCTGCCTCCAATGCAAATTTTACACGGCGCTCGTGTACACGAAAGCAGTGCAGGCTACTGGCTATCAGCGTGGTCGCACCGTCAGCACCTGTGCGAACGACCCGAATGGCCCGTCTTCATCGTGCAGGATGCAGTGCGTCAGGCCGGCGCCGTCCGGTCCGAACGAACCGTGCCCGTCCAGGCCGATCCACTGGCTGCGCGGCGCCCGGAACAGGTGGGCGGTCAGGTCCAGGTTCGGAAACAGCACCTCGGTCGGCTTCGCCCGGGCGGTGACGCCGTTGGCCACGTCGATCAGGCCCAGAACCCGCGCAGTGTTGCTCACGGTCTCGCCCGCGATCAGCTCAAGGTCGCTGTTCAGCCAGAACCTGGCTCGCCCCGGCGTTTCCGGTTGCGGCCTGACCTGCACCGAAGCGACGAAGCCGCCAGGCCAGGTGTCATCCATCGCCCACGGCTCGAACCGCTCTTTGGGCTCGAGTGGCGGGAAGTCGCTGCCGGCATAATCGGCCGTCTCGTAGCGGGCGGCCAGCCAGGCGCGGGCGATGACGGCGTCGCGGCCATTGTGGCTGAGCCGCGCTTCGACCAGTTCGATGGTGCGGCCCGGCCGCAGCACGGAAACGGTCAGTTCGACCGGCTCCATCGGGATGGTGCCGAGGATGTCGCATGACAGCCGTGTCAGCTGCAGGTCGTCATCCCTGCGGGCCGCGAAGTCCAGCTCGATGCCGTGCGCGAGCAGGCCGATGGCCGGTGCGATGTGCTGTTCCTGCGGGTTCCAGCCGCCGCTCACGTGCTTCGTGGGGCGGAACCGGTCCGCAGATTCACGGATGAAGTACGCCGCCGCTTCAGGGGTGGGTATTGATTCGTCAGCCATGGTCAGCTCACACGATAGCCGACCGGTGCGCAAGCGTCCGTACGCTATCCTCGGGCAACGATGCCCGACTACGACTACCTGATAATCGGCGGCGGCATGGCGGCAGACTCGGCAGTGCGCGGCATCCGCGAAGTCGACGAGCACGGAACCATCGGCCTCGTCAGCGAGGAACTGCACCCGCCCTACGACCGGCCGCCGCTGTCGAAAGGACTGTGGCAGGGCCAGGACGTGACCGAGATAATGCGCGACACGCAGGAACTGAACGCGGAGTTGCACCTCGGCCGCCGCATCCTGGCGCTGGACCGCGCCGAGCGGACCGCACTCGATCAGCACGGCGAGTCATACGGTTACGGCAAGCTGCTCCTCGCCACCGGCGGCAGCCCGCGCCGGCTGCCCGGTGCGGACGAAGGCGTCATCTACCTGCGGAACCTGGTCGACTACGAACTGCTGCGCGCCCACACCACGCAGCCCCGCAGGGTGATGGTTCTGGGCGGCGGCTTCATCGGCGCCGAGATCACGGCAGCACTTGCCCAGGAAGGGCACAGCGTACAGATGGCGTTCCCCGAGTTCGCGCTGCTGGCCAGGCTGCTGCCCAAAGAACTCGCCGAATACCTTAATGACCTGTACAGGCAGCAGGGCATCCGGCTGCATCCCGGCAAGAACGTCGCCTCAGTCGAACGCCAGGCGGATGACAGTTCACTGATAACGTTCACCGACCGCCACATCAGCAGGGCAGACGTCGTCGTTGCCGGCCTGGGCATAATCCCTGAAGCCGGCCTGGCCCAGAGCGCCGGCCTGACGGTCAGTGACGGAATCGAAGTCGACGAGTTCCTGCGGACCAGCGATCCGGACATATTCGCGGCCGGTGACGTCGCCAGCATCCACAGCCCTGCCCTGGGCGTGCGCCGGCGCGTCGAACATGAGGAGAACGCCAACCTGAGCGGCTTCTTCGCCGGCAAGGCCATGGCGGGAGCGCCGGAAACCTCTGTTGCATAGCTTGCGTATTGCAAAGCCATTTCATAGCTCTTTTTCTTCTGGTATAAATTGGACAAGCCCATCAGTACCTGAACATTTTTGGGGTCGACGGAAAACGCAGCCTTCATGTCACTTTCCGCCTCGTCCAGGTTACCCAATTCTTCGTGGGACCTTCCACGGTTATAGAGGGCGTTAACGTTTTTCGGACTGTTAACTAACACTTTACTGTAAGCATCTACCGCCTCTTCAAATTGGTTGTTGTTGTAAAACTGGTCACCTTGTGAGGAGTCACTTTTTGAACATGAAAAGAAAACTGCCAAAGGCATTAATAAATGGATTAACTTGATTCTTAAATTCATATTTAATTAAACTGGTACATTATTTTCTCTCAATGCATCGTTGAGGGAAGTTTTTAGGTCGGTCGAGGGTTTTCTTTGACCTATGATCAAAGCGCATGGAACCTGGAATTCTCCTGATTTAAACTTTTTGGGAATTGACCCTGGAATAACTACGGATCTTTCAGGAACGTAGCCCCTATATTCTACCGGCT
>CALDPK010000113.1 GCA_937911855.1 uncultured Trueperaceae bacterium
CCCACAGTGATCCGCATGGTGCGTGAGTACCGCTCGGCCGCCCCGAATCTGAAGATCGCCCTGTTCGTGCTCACGCAGCACGACCGCCGCACCCGCCACGATCGCGACAGCCTCCAGGTCATCAAATCGGAGTTTCCTGCGATCGCCCCGGTATCCACGCCTCTCAACAGCAGGCCCGCCATCTACAACGACACCCAGCTGCGCGGCGTACCGGTACCCCTTCACGCACCCGGCAGCGAAGCTGACATCGAGATCCGCAAGGTAACCAACGAACTGCTCGCCGCGCTGAAGGCGGACCACTCATGAGCGGCAAGCGGGACCTGGATCGGGATTCGCTGTTCAAGAGCATCCTCGGCAACCTGGGCAGTGATGATGACGGCGAAACCACCAACCTGATTCCGATCGCACAGATCCGCTTCAACAGCGACCAGCCCAGGCGTTACTTCGACGAACAGTCACTGAGCGAGCTGGCTGAAAGCATCACGAAGCGCGGAGTGCTGGAACCCGTCCTCGTGCGGCGCCGCGGTGACGGCTTCGAGCTGATCGCCGGTGAACGCCGCACCAGAGCCGCGCAACAGGCCGGGCTGGAGCAGATTCCCGCAGTCATCCTCACGGTCGATGACGACGCAGCCCTGGAGATCTCCATCATGGAGAACCTCCAGCGGGAGGACCTCAACGCCGTCGAAGAGACCGAAGCCGTCTTGCGCCTGCTCCAGCTGCACCTGGGACTCGGCAAGGACCGGGTAATAACGGTATTGCAGGAGATCTACAACCAGGAGCGCGGCCGCGGTGCGAGCGACACGGTTGCAGAAGACGTGAAAGACGAGGTGCGCTCGCTGCTGGCCAGGCTCGGCCGCTTCACCCCCAGCTCCTTCTACGTGAACAGAGTGCCGATACTGGACTTCCCACCCGAACTGCTGAGCGCAGTGCGCAGCGGCAAGCTCGAGTTCACCAAGGCGCAGGCGCTGGCCCGGATAAAATCAGACAGCCAGCGCAAGAAGCTGCTTGAAGAAGCGATAAAGGAAGGCCTGACGCTCAGTCAGATACGCGCCCGCTCCGCAGGGACTAAAGTAACGGCTGGGGTAGGGGAGAAGCAGCTTGCTGAGACCCGCAAACTGCTGACCGACAGGCGGCTGGCCAGGCTGTCAGCAAAGGACCGTCAGCGCGCGAACAAACTGCTCGCCGAACTGCGCGAACTGCTGGGCTGATCGTCTTCACTGCGTAACAGAAGGGCGGACCAGCTGGTCCGCCCTTCATGTAACATCTTTCACTACCGTAACGCGGCCAAAGCGCTCAGCGAAGCGGGCTCCACGGATGGTCGATCGAGAACACGATGTTCACGTTCACGGTCACGCTGAGCTCACCGGTTTCGATGGGCACGGACGCTGCCTCGGCGAACGCGAAGTCTTGCCGGGCGCTCATGGGCATGCCACCGCCCTGGAATTCCTCGATGTAAACCGGCGCGCCGAGTTCGACCCCGGCAAGGGTTGCGAGCTGCTCCGCCCGTTCACGCGCGTCCTGCACAGCCAGGATGCGGGCTTCATCGCGCAGTTCCTCGGCGTTGGAGAGCGTGAACTGCAGGTTGTTCACCTGGTTGGCGCCACTGGCGAGCGCAAGGGAAAGCAGGTCACCGGTGCTGTCGGTGTCCCGCACCGTCACGGTCACCTCGTTGATCACCCGGTACTGCGGTTCAAGAACCTCGCCATCCTGATCGTAACGGTCCTCGCGGTACACGTTGAAACTGCTGGTGCGCACGTCTTCATCCGCTACCCCAGCTGCCTGGAGCGCGTTGATGATGGCCTGGGCCACCTCGTTTGATTCCTGAGTGGCCTCAGCCACGTCCGCTGCGAGGGTGTTGATGCCGACTGTGAACGTCGCCGTGTCCGGTGCGCCGTGCACGGTTCCGGTGCCACTGACACGGATGCCCTCGCTCTGTGCGAATGCGAGCCCCATCGTGAGCAAGAGAGCCATGAGGCTTCCTGTTAATGCCAGTCTTCTGAACATGCCGTACTTCCTTCCCGGGCGAGGTGAACGGTTGGCCCTGTTCACCTCGCGTCGACCGAAAGTATCAGCTGAGGCTGTAAGTTTTCTGTGGAAGGTATGCGGCTGGCTTAACCGATCTGATCCGGGCGAACCGCGCCGGCGATCCCGAGGCCCAGGAGCAGCAGGCCGATGGCCAGTACCAGCACTGAAACGAGCATTATCACGGCGTTGCCGGAGGCCTTGTCATCACTCGCTGGCCTTTCGGGTCTTAAGTCGCGGTAAGTCTGGCGCAGGTTGACTATGCGGTAACCTATGAAACCACCGCCGCCCAGTACCAGGACGGCTCCGAGAATAGTCAGGGTGTTAAGCCAGGCAGGTGTACTTGCTTCCATGATTCTGCCTCCTCATGGGGTAAAGGTACATCCGATACGTGTATGTGACCTTGCGCCGTGTCACAGATTCAGATGAGCAGTTTTCCCCCTTTTGGGCGATTCAGGGGGCGTATGGTTGTACTAATATGCAGGAGTAACGCAGAAAGGCAGGCGGATATGGAACCACATGAAACACCTGAATTTGATACGCGGCCGGTGACACGCGCAGGCAGCAAGGTTGACGTGACTCAAAGACTCATCGCCGCGCTCATCGACGGCGCTGTAGCCGGGATACTGACCACAGTCATACCCGGGGTAGGCGGACTCCTGGGCGGGCTTTACATCCTGCTCCGTGACGGCCTGGACGTTGAATACCTCCGCGGCCGCTCACTGGGCAAGACCCTCATGAAACTGAGAGTCGTCAGGGAAGACGGCCAGCCCATGGACCTGGGCACCTCGGTCCGCCGCAACTGGACCCTGTCGCTCGGCCTGCTCATCACCGTCCTGGCCCTCATCCCGATCCTCGGCTGGATCGCCGGTTTCTTCCTGGCGCTCGTCATCCCGATCGTCGTGATCATCGAAGCCGTGCTCGTGTTCATGGACCCGGATGGCCGCCGCTTCGGCGACCGCACAGCCGGCACCAAGGTCGTCGCTTCACCCGACTGACCTCACCACGGCGACCGCTTGTAACTGCGGGCCACCGGCGTCTCCACTGCCAGCAGTGATTCTGCCGTGATGCTGAGGGTCCGGCCGGAAGTACTGGCCTGACCCTCAACCAGCAGGAGCTTACTGTCCCGCAAGGTCCGGTACTCCTGCTGCCACAACTCCGGCCGCACCACCAGCTGAGCCAGGTGCTCGCCGTCCTCAAGCATCACGAAAGCCACTCCACCGGCAGTCGGCGGTTTCTGCACCCCCACAACCAGCCCGGCAGTACGAACGCGCCCCCGCCTGACCAGCGACAGGGGGGTGGCACCCAGCTCCCGCAGCTCCGACCGCAGGTACTCCAGCGGATGCAGCCGGGAGCTGCTCATGCCGGTCAGTTCGATATCCCATGACAGGCTTTCCTGCGCGCCAAGCGGCTGCAGCACCGGCCGGTCCGCAACCAGGTCAA
>CALDPK010000114.1 GCA_937911855.1 uncultured Trueperaceae bacterium
GGCCGTCCGGGATGCGGTGCAGGTTCCTGGCCGGTGTGACCATGAACTGCGCCATCGCTCCGTCCACCTTCGAGCCGATGGAGCGCCGTTCGCCACACAGGTTGGGGCGGCCCCTTCGGCACTGCAGGCAGTGGCCGCACGTGTGGAAGTAAGTCTCGGACGTCACCCGCTCACCGACCTGCCAGCCGGTCACGCCCTGCCCCAGCTGGCTGATGGTGCCGGCAAGTTCATGGCCGATCGTGACAGGTGGCTCCGTGGCGAACTCGTCGAGGTAGATGTGCAGGTCGGTGCCGCAGATGCCGGTGCTGTCGATCGCCAGCACCACCTGACCGGGACCGGCGACGGGTTCCGGCACCGTTTCCAGGGACAGGTTGCCGGTGCCCCGGGCCAGCTTCCGCAGCGCCTTCATCCCTTGACCGCTCCCATGGTCAGTCCTGAGATGATGTACCGCTGGATGAACAGCGTCAGCAGCACCACGGGCAGCGTGATCAGCACGGCGGCAGCACCGAGTCCGCCGAAGTCGATCTGGCCGTAGGAGATGAAGTTGAACACTGCCACCGGCACGGGCTGGGTTCTGGGTCCGGACAGCACGAGGCTGAACAGGAACTGGTTCCAGCTGAATATGAAGGCCAGGATGCTGGCCGCCACTATCCCGGGGCCACTTACAGGCAGCACGATGCGGAAGAAGGTCGCCAGCCTGCTGGCGCCATCCACGAATGCTGCTTCCTCGAGCTCACGTGGAACGTCTTCGAAGAAGCTGATCATTATCCACACGATGAGCGGCAGCCCGACTATCAGGTGGGTCAGGGTGAGCGCAGCGAAAGTGTCGATCATGCCCAGCTGCCGGAACGCGATGTACCAGGGCACCAGGTAGGTGATGTAAGGGGTCAGTCTCGCTATGAGGATGGCAAGTGCCAGCCCGTTCTGCTTGAAGCGGGCGATGGCGTAGGCTGCCGGCAGGCCCAGGACCAGGCCGAAGCCCGTGGACAGCAGTGCGATTATCAGCGAGTTCAGGGTGTAGCGCAGGAAGTCGTTGCCCTGGATCACGTTGCGGTAGTTGGCCAGGGTCGGCTCGAAAATCCAGACCGGCACGGGACTGGTGTTGTCCACCTGGTTGCGGAAGCTGGTCAGGATCATCCAGTAGAACGGGAACAGCATTATTATCAGCACCGCCGCCATGAGCACGTAGATGGCGATCTTTTTGATCCGCTGGTTGCGCCTGAAGCCGGTCGGCGTCACGACGTCCTCCTGCGGACGATGTTGAGAAGGATTGCTATGCCCAGCACCAGGAACATCAGGAATATCAGCAGTGACGCGGCGTAGCCTGCCCTGAAGAACTCGAACCCACTGCGGAACGCGTACACGTTCAGCGTCTCCGTCGCAGTACCCGGGCCGCCGCCGGTGATTACGTAGATGATGTCGAACGTCTTGAGTGCGTCTATGGCGCGGAGGATGAGCGCCACGACCACTGCGCCGCGCACCGACGGCAGGGTTATGTGCCAGAAAACCTGCCAGCCGTTCGCACCGTCGATGCGAGCTGCCTCGTAATGCTCTGCCGGCACGCCCTGCAGCGCCGCTATCAGGATGAGCGCCACCATCGGTGTCCACTGCCAGATGTCCACCATGATCAGCGAGGGCAGCGCCAGGCTCGCGTCAGCAACCCACAGTGAACGCGGCAGGCCCAGGGTCTCGAGGAAGTAATTGAGCACGCCCAGGCTGGGGTTGAACATGAGCGCCCAGATGAGCGCGATGGCCACCGGCGTCGCCACCATCGGCAGGAGGATGATGGTACGGATGAGGCCTTTGCCGGGCATCTCGCGGCTGAACAGCACGGCTATGCCCATGCCGATCACCAGCTGCAGGGGAACGGCGACGCCGCTGAATATCAGGGTGTTCTTCACGCCGTTGTAGAAGCGCCGGTCGGCGAGCACGTCGGTGAAGTTCTGGAATCCCACGAGGGTAGGGGGACGGCCGATGAACCAGTCGTGCAGGGCGATCACGAAATTCGCAAGCATCGGCAGTGCGATGAGCACCACCAGCGCGATTACGGCAGGAAGCGGGAACAGCCACGCTGCATTGCGTTCGATGAAGTTGCCGGCCTGTCTCATGCGGCGCCTGCTGGCTGGCCGGAGGTCTGCTTGGGCACTGCCTGTCTCCAGTTCAATTCAGCGGCAGCCCAGCTGAAACCTGGGCTGCCGTCGATCAGGATGTTTTCAGTTGCGGCTCAGCGGGTGCGCTGCACGGCAAGGTCGATGTCGGCCGCGGCGGCTTCAAGCGCCTGGGCGACGTCCTGGCCCTGCAGGGCGGCGACGATCGCCTGACCGTAAGCGTCGCGTGCTTCAGGTACCGGGATGATCGGCGGGTTCCAGTCGCCCTGGCCGATGTTGAACGATTCCCTCGAGGCTGCGTTCCAGTCTTCCGGTGCGGTTTCGGTGAACTCAGGAGCCTGCCAGGCGCTTTCACGCGCGGCCGGTACACCGGACAGCAGGGCACTGAGCTGGTTGTCCTTGGAGAGCGCCCACTGGATGAACAGCCAGGCAGCTTCAGGGTTGTCGGAGGCAGCGTTGATCGACAGGCCCCAGGTCAGCACGGCAGGTACGCTGCCGGCGGGTCCGGCGGGCAGCACCGCGTAGCCGGTGTTGTCGATGACGACGGGGATAGCCTGTTCGGGATCCTCGACGATGGAGCGGAACACGTTGGCGTCGAGCACCATGGCTACCTGACCCTGGGCGTACAGACCCATCACTTCAGCCCAGTGCAGGTTGGCGGGTCCGGG
Organism: uncultured Trueperaceae bacterium; assembly: GCA_937911855.1. Taxonomy (GTDB): domain Bacteria; phylum Deinococcota; class Deinococci; order Deinococcales; family Trueperaceae; genus CALDPK01. Next base: position 2,777 of record CALDPK010000114.1, read on the forward strand.
AGGGCCGTAGTTGCGGAGCAGGTTGGCGTAGTACTCAAGCGCTGCCTGGCTCTCTTCGCTGGCCAGGGCGGAGGTGCCGTCCTCGTTCAGCCACTCGCCGCCGAACGAGTAGAGCAGGTTGACTATCTGGCTGGTGGCGGCAGCGCCGCGACCGCGCATGGCGAAGCCTGCCACACCGTCACCGTGCAGCATCTCCGCATATTCCAGGAGTTCGTCGAGCGTTTCAGGCGGTCCGTCCAGGCCGGCTGCCTCGAACAGGTCCTTGCGGTAGAAGAGCAGGCTGGATTCGATCTGCAATGGCAGGCCCACATAACCTTCCTCGGTTTCGAAGCTGCTCATGGCGCCGCCGAAGAAGTCTTCCAGGTCCAGGTCGGGGTGGGTGAGGCTCTCGTCGGCCATGAGTTCATCGAGGTGGAGCAGCCAGCCTGCACCCATGTACTGGGCGCCTGCCTGGCCGGGCATGAACATGTAGCCGTCCAGGGTGCTGGCTCCCCCGCCGACCTCGAGCAGGCGGCGCTGACGGAACTGGTCTTCGGGGAATGCCTCGAGCGTCACGTCTATACCGGTGAGTTCCTCGAACTCGGGTACCAGCGGCTCGAGCCAGTCGGTGAACGGATGGCGGTTCATGAGGAAGCGGATGCTCTCCCCTTCCTGCGAGCGCCAGTCGAAGTCCTGCGCTCCGGCAAGCGCGAACGATCCAAGCAATGAAGCTACGGCGATGTTTCGGATGAGTGCTTTCACCTTAAGACCTCCAGGCCAGATTTGTTTGGCGCAAGTATAGCCCAGGGACGATCTTCAGCAGCCGTGCGCGCTGCGGAAGCCGACACAGGGTCCGTCCGTGCCGTCCGCCTTGCGTATACGATTGGGCCATGACGAGTGACAGGCACATCACGGAGAACCGCAGGTACTGGGACGGACGTGCCCACGACTGGGTAGCGGCAGGCGAGCAATCCTGGGCTCTTGATCAGCCTGTCTGGGGCATCTGGGGCGTGCCTGAGGCAGAACTGGAGATGCTGCCGGAAACGATGCACGGCCTGAACGCGGTGGAACTCGGCTGCGGTACGGGTTACGTGTCGGCCTGGATGGCCAGGCGGGGTGCGACGGTCACCGGCATCGACCTGTCGGAACAGCAGCTTGCCACGGCGCGCCGGCTTGCACGCGAACACGATGTCGATGTCGAGTTCGTGCACGGCAACGCCGAGGCCACACCGTTCGCCGGGGGCCAGTTCGACTTCGCCGTCAGCGAGTACGGGGCCGCCATCTGGTGTGACCCTTACGTGTGGATACCGGAGGCCCACCGGCTGCTCAGGCCGGGCGGTCAGCTGGTCTTCCTGGGTAATCACCCGCTGGCGGCCGTGTGCGCAACCGAAGACGGTGGCAGCACCGGCGAGCGGCTCCTCAGACCCTACTTCGACCTGCATATGCAGGACTGGTCTGAAGCCGAGATTGATCCGGGCGGTATCGAGTTCAACCTGCCGGTCTCGGCGTGGTTTGCCCTGTTCAGGGAGGTCGGTTTCGCGGTGGAGGATTACCGGGAACCCAGGCCAGCTGAACCCGGTGCCGGCAAGCAGTTCACCCAGCCGGCTGAATGGGCGTACCGCTTCCCCGGTGAGCAGGTGTGGAAACTCCGTAAGCTCTGAGGGCATGAAAATGGCGCCGGGAGAGTCTCCCGGCGCCTGATTGCGTCATTGTCTGAACTGTGCTCAGCCGTTGTTGTTTTCGCCTTCGGGCTGCTCTTCTTCGACAGGCTCCTCAGCGGGCTGTTCTTCAGTGGACTCCTCTTCGTCCGCAGGCTGCTCGTCAGTGGCCTCGTCATCGGTTGCGGGCTCTTCTTCCTGCGGTTGTTCTTCGGCAGGCTCTTCACCTTCCGCAGGTGCCTCAGTATCGTTCATGCCCTCCATGTCGGTTGACATGGTCGCGATTGCTTCAGCGCTGAACGGATCGCTCACCCCGTGCGTTTCCATCAGTTCCCTGACGCGCGCAAGGTGGTTGGCCACTTCGCCGGCAGTCTGGCTGACGAACTGCTGCAGGTCCTGGTCCTCGGCGGTGCTCGCACCGATCTGATAGACGGCAAGAGCGGACTTGTGGGCAAGCAGCTGCTGGGTCAGGTACTCATGCTCGAATTCGGTGCCTTCGAGCTGACCCAGGTAGTTGAGCTTGACACCGTGTGCCGGGGACGCGAGGAACTCGGCATCTACACCCAGGTTGTCGGACATTTCCTGCAGGCGTTCGCTTGTTGCGGTGTGAGCGTCGATCATCTGCTGAGCGAACTCGCGGATGTCTTCGCTTTCGGCGCGTTCAAGTGCGAGCTCGGACGACAGAATCTCATAGGCATCGCCCTGCAGGCCTGTACGGACAAGCGCTTCATCGACGCTCATGTCCTGCTGGGCCAGAGCGCTCCCTGCGAGGAAAAGTGCGGCTATTGGAATAAGGAATTTTTTCATGCAATCTACCCCCGGCGCTCAAGGTAGTACCCGCAGGCGTACATGTATTGGGCGTAAAGCACATTCTGCGCCGTGTCCGGAACTGCGTTGCAGGCTGCATTATCCGCTCCTGACAGCGGCTACGCTCAGCAGATGAGGCCGGGCGAGGGCAGCGTGGTCACGAGCGTTGAAGTGGGTGCACCTCTTACACACGTGTTCGAGGTGTTCACCCATGAACTTGGTGACTGGTGGCCAGCGGAGTACACGTTCAGTTACCGCAGGCTCGCGGGTGCCAGCATCGAACATTTCGAGGGTGGAGCCTGGTTCGAGGTGGATGCCGACGGCGTCCGCACCGAATGGGGTGAGGTTCGGGCGTGGGACGCACCGGACCGGCTGGTCCTCTCCTGGCGAATAGGCCCGGAGAGGACGCAGGAACGACCTGAAAACGCCAGCGAGATAGAAGTCCGTTTCACCAGCCTGGCTGCGGACCGCACCCAGGTCCAGGTGGAGCACCGGGATTTCGGACGGCACGGACCGGGTGGCGATGCCATGCGTGAAGGAATGGCATCGGACCGCGGCTGGAGCCGGATCCTCGATGGATTCAGGCGCGCAGCTTCATGGCCGGAAGCCGGCCGGGTGGACAGTCACCAGCCCCTGTGACTTCGGGTCAGGCTTTCTTCACGACACTTGATTTGAGTTTCATGCGGCCGAAGCCGTCGATACGGCAGTCGATGTCATGGCCGTCGACCGGCTCGGTGAGCCGGATGCCGCGCACCTTGGTGCCCGATTTCAGGATGGATTGAGCTCCCTTGATCTTCAGGTCCTGAACCACGACCACGGAATCACCGTCGGCCAGCACGTTCCCTACCGAATCACGCACTTCGCTGCTGGCAGCAGCGGCTTCGGCTTCCTCCGCAGGACTCCACTCGTGCCCGCACAGCGAACAGACGAGCATCTCTTCAAGTTGATACGTGTGCTCACTCGCACACTCGGGACAGACAGTGTTGCTCATGCTGCTGAGCATAGCCCGGAACCGGCTGGAACACGAATTCCGGCCTTCCGCCGGCCGGCGCGATTACAATCAGGCCTGAACGGTTCAGAACCGTGCGGAAAGAGGGATTAAAGCGAATGGCCCAGCCTTCGGCCGACCAGATGATCGACGTGTTCGAACCCGCCACCGGCATGGCGGTCGCGCCGACCGTGGCAACTGAGTTCGCGGAAGTTTCACTGGCAGAGCTTGCAGCTGCCAGCCGGAGGCCCGCCACTGTCTTCCTGCACCTGAACTCCGACCTGGAAGTGCTGGACTCAGCCGGCAACGCAATGATGCCACTGAGTGCGGCGATGGAAGCCGTTGGCGGCAGGATGATGCCGGCGTTCCACATCGGTGATGAACGCACCGCCGGCACCTTGAGCACCTGGCTGGATGCGAATCAGGCCACGGACGCCTTCGTGGCTTCCAGCCAGGCGGATCTGGTCGCCCGGGTCCGCCGGGAGCATCCGATCATCCGGGGCATCCTCGACAGGCGCTCAGCCGCGGCACCCGACCTGCTGGAGCTGCGCCGGGAAACAAACGCCAGCCTGAGCCGCGTCATCCTGCTGCCTCAGTCACTGGCCGACAGGCAGACCATGCAGTATTTGCAGCGATTGCTCATCACCGTCTGGGTGGCTGAAGAACCGGCAGACGTTCCGGCAGCGGTCAACCGGTTCAACCTGATCACGAGCGGGGCAAACGGCATCGTCACACGTGACGCGCCCGGCGTGATCGACCTGCTTGAAGAGCGCTTCCCGCGCGACCAGCTGACCCTGATCCGCAAACCGTTCGTAATCGGCCACCGTGGCATCCCTGCCCTGGCCCCGGAGAACACCGTTGAAGGCGCACTGCTGGCGTACGCGCACGGCGCAGACATGCTCGAGAACGACATCCACCTGACTGCTGACGGCACGGTCGTGATCCATCACGACGAGACGCTCGAGCGCACGACGACGGGTACCGGCAGCATCGCTGAGAAGAGCATGTCCGAACTTGAGGCGGTCCGCGCCAACGTGCAGTTCCGGGATGAGTACCCGGACGCGGGCATCCCGACCCTGGCTGCACTGCTCGAAGCCTTTCGCGACAGGGACGCGGTTCATTTCATAGAGATCAAGACTGAGGATCCCGCGGTCATCGACCCGCTGGTGAGCCTGATCGATGAGCATGATGCTGAACGGCGCGTGGTGGTGATCTCCTTCCACGCGGAGCAGCTCAGGCGCCTGCAGGAGCAGCTGCCCGGCATGTCTGTCGGGTTCGTGACCGGCGGCCAGGTGAGCGAGAGCGACCCGCTGCGCGGCGTCTTCCGGGTACTTGAGACCGTGCAGCCACTGAACGCGACTTACAACCCGAACTTCTTCGGCCTGGGCAGCAGGTTCCTGGAAGCCGCGAAGCACCGGGGGATCACCACCTGGCCGTGGACGTTCCGTAATGAAACCGGGTTCCGCAAGATGTTCCTGGCGGGACTTAACGGCCTGACCACCGACTACAGCCACTGGTCAGCGGGCTGGATGGACGGTGTGACCGCCGGGAACAGCGAAGTTGAACTGGCTGTGGGTGAAGCAGCAGAGCTTGCGGCCCGGGTGAGTCATTACGACCGCAGCAGCAGGACCGTCACACCCGAGGTCAGCGTGCTGACCGGCAGCGGGCTGATCAGTTTAAGCGGTGCCACCGTCACCGGCAAGGCTGCCGGCACAGCCTGGGTCGCCTTGAGGCACTGGCAGGACCTGGGTGAGCAGGGTGGTTACTTCATGTACTCGGCCGCGGTGCGGATCTCGGTCACCGGCACCTGAGGCACAGGAACGTTCCCGGCTTCTGCAGAAGCCGGCCCGCGCATGCTAATATCGGTACTGCCCCGTCGGCTCTGCGCGGTGGCGACCCTCGAACCTGGTCAGGTCGGAAGAAGCAGCCATAAGGGGTGATCGTCAGGTGCCGCAGACCACCGATGGGGCACTTCTGTATGTGCCGGCTTCCGGACCCGCAGCTTTTCCCTTATCCTGCTCAACAATGACTTCATCGATAACCCAGCTTGAAGCTGACGACTGGCAACGTTACCGCGCCATCCGCCTGCGGGCACTGGAATCAGACCCGCAGGCGTTCTACTCGACCGCCGAAGACGCTGGCCGGCTGTCCGAGAAGGAATGGCGCCGCCGCCTCAGCGTGCCGATGGCCGGAACATACGTCCTGCAGGCTGAGGACGGAACCGATCACGGCCTGGTTGGTGCCCTGCCCTACCGCGAAGATGATGCCGAGGCCGGTGACTTCCAGCTCGTAGCCATGTGGGTTGCCCCGGAAGCCAGAGGCACGGGTGCAGCACACGAACTGGTGCGGGCTGCCATAACGCATGCCAGGGACGCCGGGGCCCGCCGCCTGGTGCTGTGGGTGGCCTGGGGCAACATCCGCGCCGAAGCGCTCTACAAGGCCCACGGTTTCCGCCGGACGGGTCAGACCGGCAGTTTCCCGGCGCCGCGTGATACGCCCGAACTGCAGCTGGCCCTGAAACTTTGACGCCTGTTTGACGCCCCATAAGTACAGTTCGCCCATGGATCTGAACACGATGATTCCCATGCGGCGGCGCCGTCCCCGCAACAGGTTCGTGGCCGGCTGCCTGGGCACGGTCACGGTACTCCTCCTCCTGGCTTCTGCGCTCGTCTGGTGGTTCGTGGGCAGACCCGCCAACCAGGTTCTCCAGTCGTTCCAGGAACTCCAGGAGGCACCGGCGCTGGAAGCCCAGCTGAACAACCGTTCTGCGTTCACCGTCCCGGCTGACTCGGAACTCCAGCGCGAGCAGGTGGAACGCTTCATCGCCGTGCAGACAGCGATCCGCGATCACCTGGAAGGTGGCGTCACTGTGCTGTCAGAGCGCTACGCGCAGTTAGGTGACCAGGAGTTCAACATCATGGACGCGCTGCGGATGGCCGGTGCTTACCGCGACTACCTGAAGCTGCTCACCGACGCGCGCACAGCGCAGATCGCAGCCCTCAACAGTCAGGGCTTCTCGGCTGAGGAGTACCGCTGGGTGCGAACTGAAACATTGCGAGCTGCGGGCCTGCCCGGCATCGGCGCCCAGTTCGAAGGTCTGGTCGGTGCGCTTGCCGGTCAGGGCAGCCCCATGCCTGTTCCTGTCGACAGCAGTCCGGCGCCCGCAGTGAATGTGGCGCTGATTGAGGACATGCGTGAAGACCTGCAGGGCGTGAGCGGGCTGGCAGTACTCGGTTTCTGAATTCTGAAGCTCAGTCGAGCCTGGAGCGGATGTCCTCGAGCAGGCCGTCCGCTCCGGCTTCGATCATGTCGAGGACCGCTTCGAACCTGCCGTGGTACCAGGGGTCGGGAACTTCACGTTCCGGAACGTGGGGTGCGAAATCGAGCAGCAGCCGCGGTTCAGCGCCCGGAGACAGCTTCCTGATGTCGTCCAGGTTCTGGGAGTCCATGGCGATCACGTAGTCGAACCTGCTCAGGTCGTCACGGGTGAGCTGCCGGGCGGTCTGACCTTCGAAGGAGTAACCCCGCTGCCTGCCGACAGCCACGGAGCGTGCGTCAGGCGGATTGCCGACTTCCCAGCTGGACGTGCCGGCTGAATCGACGGTCACCCTGCCTTCCAGGCCTTCTTCGGCCAGCCTGTGGCGGAACACCGCCTCGGCTGTAGGCGAGCGGCAGATGTTGCCCAGACAAACGAACAGTACCGAGACGCTCACCTGAGCAGCTCCCTCACCGGGTCAAAAGCCGAGGCCGACGCGGCAAAGATACCGAGGGTCGGTGCAGCCAGCCAGTTCCCTTCACATAATGTCTCTACCTGACCGCCGGCTTCGGTAACCAGCACCATGCCGGCGGCCACGTCCCAGGGGCTGACGTGCGGCTGCCAGAACGCGTCCAGGCTCCCGCGGGCCACATAGGCCAGGTCGCGCGCCACCGCCCCGCCCTGCCGCAGGGCAGCGGTCTCGTTGAGCAGCCGCAGGTACTTCTCCTGGTTGCGTTCCCTGTCGCGGCCACCGTGGGGGTAACCGACGCCGACCATCGCCATGCTCACGTCGGTGTCCCCAGCGACGCTCAGCGGCCGGCCATTCAGCCATGCTCCCTGGCCGCGAGCGGCGGTGTACAGCTCGTCGGCTTCGATGTCGTAGACGACACCCAGGACCGGCGTGCCGCCCTCTACCAGGCCCAGGGACACGCAGTATCCCGGGTGGCCCTGGATGAAGTTCCTGGTGCCGTCAAGGGGATCAAGCACCCAGGTGCGTCCTGCCTCGGGGTTGTGACGTGAGCCTTCCTCGGCCAGCACGCCCGTGTCGGGATAGCGCCCCAGCAGCCAGGAGACGATGCGGTGTTCGGCTTCGCGGTCGACCTGGGTGACCAGATCGGTGGCGTGGGATTTCGCGCTGATCGAAAGTCCGCTGCGGTCTGAAGCGTGTCCGGCGGCCATGGAGGCTATGTAGCGCCCTGCAGCGCGGATGACCGGCACGATTTCGCCCAGCATGCGGTTCAGGTCAGTGCCGCTCAATGCCTCAGCAGTCATGCCTTGAGTCCTGGCCGGGAGCGGTAGATCTCGCTGACGTCCTGGATGCGCATGACGTTCTCGCGTATGTGCGTTATCTCGCTCTGGTCGCGCACGTCAACCCGGAAGTGGATCCGGGCGTCGTTCGTGTTCGGAACGGCTGCGCTGACGCGCGAGGCCGACTTGTTCATGCTGGCCAGCACCGATAGGACGTCCTGGAGCAGGCCCGGCCGGTCGGTCGCCACCACTTCGAAGTCAACCGGGAAGATCTCCCCGGAAGGCGTGTCCCAGCTGACGTTCACGAAACGTTCCTGCTGCGAGTTGCGCAGGTGCCTGACGTTGGGACAGTCGATGCGGTGAACGCTGACGCCGCGGCCGCGCGTGACGTAACCGATGACGTCATCACCGCGGACCGGGCTGCAGCACTGGGCCAGGTTGGCGGGCATGTCAAGGCCGTCGACGTACACGCCGGATATCCCCGAACGGCGCTGGTCGGCCCCGCGCACGACGGGAATGTCCGATTTGGTGACCAGCTCGGGAGCCAGGTAGTCGACGACCTGTTTCGGTTGCAGCCGTTTGTTGGCCAGCGACACGTACAGTTCATCGATCGTGGCTTCGGGACCCAGCAGCTGATGCGCCACCTCTTCGAGGCGGCCTTTGGCAGCGTGCGTGTTGATGGACAGGTGCTTGCGGCGCAGCGCCCGCTCCAGGGTCTTGCGGCCAGCTTCGAGCTGCCCGGCCTTCTCCTGCTGCCGGAAGTACTGGCGGATCTTCTGTTTGGCACTGCGTGAATGGGCCAGGTTCAGCCAGTCGCTCGACGGGCCGTACTGCGAGCTCCGGTTCGTGAGTACCTCGACCCGGTCGCCGGTCCTGAGTTCGTAGCCGAGTGGCACGATCTCGCCGTTGACGCGGGCGCCGATGCAGCGGTGGCCGATCTGGGTGTGCACGGCGTAGGCGAAGTCGATCGGCGTGCTGCCGCGCGGCAGGTTGTACACGTCGCCGGCCGGTGAGAACACCAGCACGCGCTCACTCAGCACGTCCGACTTGACCGTGTCGATGAACGCACCGGCAGTCTCGCTGTCGTCGTTCATGTCCAGCAGCTGCTGCATCCAGTCCAGGCGGCGCTTGACTTCTTCCGGATCCTGCAGTCCCGCCTTGTAGGCCCAGTGGGCGGCCACACCGAACTCGGCCACGCCGTGCATGCGCGAGGTGCGGATCTGAACTTCGATCGGCTGGCCCTGCAGACCGATGACCGTCGTGTGCAGCGACTGGTAACCGTTGGGTTTGGGCACGGCGATGTAGTCCTTAAAGCGCCCGGGGATGGGGCTCCACAGGTTGTGCACGATGCCAAGCGCCCGGTAGCAAACGGCCTGTTCCAGCAGCTCGCCGCTGAGCTCCATCGACGCGTCAGGCGACTTGATGATGGCGCGGATCGCCATCAGGTCAAATATCTGGTCCAGGTTCTTGCCGTCACGCACCATCTTGCGGTGGATGCTGTACAGATGTTTGCTCCGGCCACTCACCTCGAACTCGAGTCCTTCGCGTGACAGCCGTTCTTCCAGCAGTTTCACGGACGCGGTGAGGAACGATTCGCGTTCCACGTGCCGCATCTTCACCTGACGTTCCAGCATGCGGTAGCGCTCGGGCTCCAGGTACATGAACGACAGGTCCTCGAGCTCGTTCTTTATGTGGCTTATGCCCAGCCGGTGGGCAAGCGGCGCGAAAATCTCGAGAGTCTCGCGGCTGATGCGCTGCTGCTTGTCGGGCGGCATCGACGCCAGGGTGCGCATGTTGTGCAGCCGGTCTGCAAGCTTCACGAGGATGATGCGGACGTCCGACACCATCGCCAGAAGCATCTGGCGCAGGTTCTCGGACTGCTCGTCCTCGTACACCCTGACGGCCAGTTTGCTTATCTTGGTTTCGCCTTCGACTATGCGGCGGACCGGCTTGCCGAACTTCTCCTCGATCTCCTCGAAGGTGACTTCGGTGTCCTCAACCGTGTCATGCAGCAGGCCTGCGATCAGGGCGTCGGCGTCCATGTTCATCTCGGCCAGCAGTGCGGTCACTGCGACGGGATGGACTATGTACGGCTCGCCGGAGCGGCGGCGCATTCCTTCGTGCGCGTCCCGGGCAAGCACGAACGCCTCAGCGAGACGTTCGGAATCAACGTCGCTGAGGTAGCTGGTTTTTGCCTTGAGACTCGCCTGCAGCCGTTCCATTCAGGCCTTTCAGCTTACCATGTACGGATTTAGCCGCTGGTTGTGCCCTGTCGGGCCCGGGGTGCCCGCTGCATCGCCAGGCCGCCGAGTGCCAGGACGATGTTGGCGAGCCACATCCCCAGCCAGATCGGCACTGCCCCGGTCTGGGCCATGAGCTGCCCGAAAGTCATCAGCAGGTACCAGACGAGCGTGACGACCAGCGACAGCCCGAAGGCCAGGCTGCGGCTGCGCGCGTAGCGTGTTGCGAGTGGCATCGCCAGGAGCAGCAGCGCCAGGTTGCCGAACGGCTCGGCGATCTTGCGCTGGAACAGGATCGTCATCCGCTGCCGGTCCGCCTGGTTCAGTTCAGGGTTCCGGCTTTCACGCCAGGCGTCGCTTATCGATACCGGGTCCTCGAAGCCGCCCTGACTGAAGCGGGCGACCAGCTCGTCCTGCGTGTCGCTGGTGCTGACCAGCAGAGTTGCGTCCGGATTCGCGGGCTGGTTGTGAGCGCGCAGCAGCCGGCTGTAAGCCGCGGCTGCGTCGGTGTGCTCGCCCTGCAGGGCACCCAGGTCGACGACTGCGGTGCTGTAGCCGCTCAGGCGCAGCCCGCGTTCCTCGAACACGGCGCTGTCGGCGAAGATGACTGTCAGCTGCCGGTCGTCCCAGCGTTCTATGCGCACGTCGTTCATGCGGTCAGTGCCGCGCTCGGTACCCGAGAAACTCAGTGTGAAATCGTCGACCGACAGCGACTGCTGGGCGAGCCGGAACAGGCCGCTGCTCCCGCTGGTCAGCTGCCAGTACTGGGTGGCCACGAGCGCGTGCGTGCGGGGCAGGACATACTCGTTCACGCCCAGGCTGATGAGCGTGCAGAAGAAGCCGAGTGCGACGTAAACACGCGAGATGCGCCGCAGCGGAATCCCGCCGGCCTGCATGGCGATGAGTTCACGGTCGGCAGCGAGCCTGCCGTAACTGACCAGCACACCCAGTACGAGGGCGAGCGGCAACGTCTGCACGAGGCTGGTGGGCAGTTGCAGGGCGAGCCAGCTGAGGACGGGCCAGAACGGTGCGCCGACGATCCACTGCAGCCGGGGGAGCGTTGAACTGACTACGCCCAGGACGCTGTAGAGCAGCGCTCCCATGAAGGCTGCGGGCAGGCTTTCAGCTATGAGGTAGGAATCGAGTCTCTTGATCATCCGCAACCGGAAACCGACTATAACCCTGCCGGCAGTTTTCTCAATGTATGAACTCGGCGCGCAGTACGGTCGTCAGCTCGTCGCGGTGGACGCGGTATCCGAACTCGAACAGGCCGCAACAGCTGTCCCATTCGACAACCAGGCCGTGGCCGCTGACTGCCGGTCCGGCATCAGCCTCGATGATGGGTGCCAGATCGATCGCCACGAACGGTACGAGCTTCACGTGCTCGAACTGCAGCGGGTAGGCGGCGGACAGCTCCAGCATCTCCAGTCCGCTGCGGCGACCCCCGAGGTGATGCCTGGCGAGCACGGCGAACTCGATGTCGCCGCTGTCGGCACTGAGTCCGGCTTCAGCGAAGGCGAACCGGTCGGAGCTGGCCCTGGGATCGAGCAGGCCGGCCAGCTGGATGCGTACGTGTGGTTTCAGCAGCCAGTCGCCCTGCTCGGCCGTGAGGCCGAAATTCAGGGACAGGTCCTCGAAACCCCGGCGGTCGCCGGAGTCGAAACGCACCCAGTTGTAGGCGAGCGCGAATGCGAAATCGAAACTGACGCCTTCATCTACCATCAGTCCCTGCATGCGGGCCGAGGCATTGGTGCGGTTGATGGGCCCGAGCAGGTCGACTGCTGTCGTGAACGGTGAGCCGGCGTCCGTGAAACGCCAGTCGTGACTGACGCTCACAGCCATGGGACCGAAGCTGCGGTTCCAGGAAGGCCGCAGGCGCAGGCCGTACTGCGAGCGGTTGTCGCTGTAAGCGCTCAGTTCGTAGTCGGCCCTGATTCGGAACACGCCGGCTGCTGATTCGGGCAGCAGAAGGTCGAAGTTCAGGGCAGTGCGCAGCCGCGGTGAGATCACGGTTCCGGCGGACCGTATCTGGCTGGTCGCAGCTGCAGTCGCGCTGCCGCCGTACGTCAGGCGCGCACCGTTCGCGAACGTCTGGACCGGGAAGGCGGTGGCGACGGTCAGGAAGCCTTCGTGCAGGTACGCCTGGTCGGCGTAGTGCCTGTTGTTGGTGCCGGCGGTCAGAGTGAAGTGTTCGTTCAGCTGGTGGGTGACGCTGAAGTCGGCACGCGGGCCGCCGTCGCGTTCATAGCCGATCAGCAGGTCCGCCTCGTCGGTGATGGCTTCGAGCAGCAGGTAGCCGGTGAGCGGGTGACCCCTGTCGACGCCGATGAGCCCGAACTCCACTTCCACGTTCTCGTGCAGGTTGAAGGGAGCGACCATTATCGCCAGGCCGTGGCCGTGCGGGTCTTCGCCGGCGGCGGCCGGGTCCCAGTCGACCATCAGCGGCGGGCTGAGCGCGGACAGGGTCTCGTCCGTCACGGTGAACTCCTCGTCCAGTCCGATGCGCAGCCAGCCCATCCGGAACTCGCCGTTCAGCAGGGTCACCTGGCCGTCTTCGAGCAGGCTGACGTTCGCTTCGTCACCCACGAGCAGGTAGACGGGTTCGCCAGGGCATTTGCAGGTGGTCACGCTCGCGTCCGTGACGTTCAGCAGGTCGTCGCGGAAGATGGCGCGGCCGCCGGTCAGCCGGTAGCCGGGGCCATCAGCCCTGATGTCGGTGCCGTCGATCTCCCCTGTCTCCAGATCGAACACCACCCGGGAAACGGTGCCGGTCATGCCGTCGCTCGTGAACGTCCCGCCATTAATCTCGAAGATGCGGCCGTCCGAGGAAAGTTCCCGGGCCGTCATGGTCCAGCTGTCAAGGTTGAGGGTCGCGTCACTCGCGCTGACGGCGATGGGCATGCCCGGTTGCAGGCCGGTTATGTCGATGCTCGCGGCGTTGACCGTCCATGATTCATCGGGTGCGTGCAGACACACGCCGTTGCGGAACTCGGCTGCGTTGCGGGCGGGGTCGAGCGTGAAATCCTGGAAGTACGCGGTGCCGAAATCCTGGATGTTCAGCACGATGCCGTCTCCGGCAGGCTGGCAGGCTGCTGCCAGCGCGGTGCCGGAGACGGTGAACAGGAGCAGTGCCGCCAGCCGCCGCACTGTTCTCAGGGTTCGAGCCAGTCGCCGAACAGCTCCATGGTCGACGTGCCGGGCGTGCTGCTTACCGAGAACGCGAACTCCTGCGGGTTTTCGGGTTCTTCCTCCGGACGCAGCAGCTCAAGGAAACCGTCCGGACTGCTGGCTGACAGCTGCAGGAAACCGTCATCGAAGCTGTAGGGGCCGAACAGCAGCACCGTGCCGCTGACCGTGTCGTAGAGGATCCGGCTGGCACTGAAAACCGGGTCCGAGGCAGTGACGTTGCCCTGCAGGTCCACCACGCCGGTTTCCGCGAAGTAGCTGAGCTGGTCGCCACTGACCTGAAGGTTCTGCCCGCTCAGCTGCAGGTTGCCGCTGGCCGTGAGCAGCGAGCTGCTGATGTCCACCCGGACTTCGTCACCGACGATGGTGCCGAAGCTGCCAGTAACGGTCGCCGAGGTGGTGTCGATGAAGTCGTCCACTCGGTAGCTGATGAAGGGCGCCTCGAGCGTGATGCCGCTGCCCTGGTCGATGATCACGCCACCTTCGGTGAGCGTGGTGACGCCCGTGGCGATGTCGTACTCTTCGTCGCCGGCGGGGGTTATCACGAGGCTCGCGAACGAGCCGCCTGACTGCGCCAGGCCGGTGGCCAGGGCGAGTGCCAGCAGGGTGAGGAGGATGCTTCTTGCGCGCATGGGGTTACTGCCCGCCGGCGTCCGGACCGAGCTGGAGCATGAACGTCGCGTCGAAGGGCCGGTCGGCCAGAAGCCGTTCCACGTCGTCGACCTTCGCGTTCAGGATGCGGTCGACCAGTTCGTTCACGGGGGTGAACTCCTGCCGGTACAGCCACGAGTTGCCGAGTGACATGAGCCTGACGTACGGGGTTTCGGCG
>CALDPK010000115.1 GCA_937911855.1 uncultured Trueperaceae bacterium
CTTACGAGGCTTCCTCGGAGCCGCTTTTTTTGTGGCCTACCCGCGTTGCAGGCCTGGTACAGCCAGCTGGCACGTTCGACGCCGCGCTAGTGCCCCGGCATTTCCGCCGCTGCGTCGCGCTGCACGGCCACGCGGTTGCGTCCGGCGCGCTTGGCCTGCAGCAGCCGCTTGTCTGCCCGGAGCAGGGTGTCGGCCGCGTCTGCGCCCTCGGACTCGTTGCTGGCGGCGACGCCTATGCTGACCGTGACCGTCAGGGAATGACCGGCGTCGATGGGGGTGCTGATCACGTGTTCCCGCACGCGCCGCATGACGGCAGCACCTTCAGTGATGGTCGTGCCGGGCAGGACGATGACGAACTCGTCGCCGCCGTAGCGGAACAGCTCGTCGGTGGCGCGCAGGCCGTGGATGGCGCGTTGGGCCACGGCGCGGATGGTGGCGTCGCCAGCGGCGTGGCCGTAAACGTCGTTGACTGTCTTCAGGTGGTCGACGTCGAGCATGGCAACAGCGAAGTCACGGCCCGTGGACTCGTACTCGCGTTGCAGCAGGTCTACCCTGCTGGCAAGGTCCGCACGACCCAGGGCGCCGGTAAGTTCATCCAGCTGCCGTCCTGTCATTGTGCCGCTGATGTTAGGCCTTCCCCTCTGACAACTTAATCACCCTTCAGCGGACGTTCTTCGTGACCATTTCCTCGCTGTCCGCAGCGATGCTGTCCAGCACAGCCCGCGCGACGCGCTCAGCGGCAGCGGCCGCCGCCTCTTCCAGGGTCCTGCCAGCCAGCAGTTCGCGGGTTATTCCCGCCGCGAACATGTCGCCCGTACCGCGCACGTTCGAATCCAGGAACTGGTGCTTCAGAATCGTACTGTCAGTGCGGGTCACTAGGACCGACTGCATCTGGCCTGCTTCCCATTCGTCCGGGGCGGCGCTGGTCGCCAGCACCCACTGCGTGCGGCCAGTGAGGATGCTGCGCGCTGCAGCGGCAACCTCGCTGCTCGTGTCGACCGGCATGCCACTGAGCTGGCCGAGTTCGAAAGCGTTGGGCGTCAGCCCGGTTGCCAGGGGCATCAGGTCCTGCCAGCCGTCGACCATGCCGGGGTGCGTGTAGATCCCCGTGTCGTGATCGCCCAGCACCGGGTCGATGTTGATGAGCAGCTCAGGCCGCAGTTCCAGCACCTGCTCAAGCCAGCTCCTGATGACCCCGGTCTGCTCGGGCTCACCCAGATAGCCGATCTGCACGGCCCGCAGGCTGTCCAGGGCGCGGTTGCGCAGCAGGTCGTCAAGCCAGCCCTTGAACCAGTCCAGCGGTACTGCCCCGCCGTGCACGGACGGGTAAACCGGTGTGCTGCTCAGGATTATGGTCGGCACCTGAGCTACCTGCAGGCCACCCGCCTGGAAGACCGGCATCGCAGCCATGTTGCCGACGTTCCCGTACACAACCTGAGACTGGATTGTCACCACGTCAATCGCCAGCGGCTTGCTCACCGCGCCGCTCCCGGCCAGTAATGGGCTTCATCGCGGTCACTGGGCCGGGCACCGAAAATGGCGGTACCGACCCGGACGGTGGTGGCTCCCTCGGCTATCGCCAGTTCGAAATCACCGGACATGCCCATCGACAGTTCCTTCACCCGCGGGTCGAACTGCTGACACTCATCACGCAGGCCACGCAACTTCACGAAACAGGGCCGGACCCGCTCCAGGTCACTCGAGAACAGCGCGAGCGTCATCAGCCCGCGGACGCTCAGGCGTTCAAAAGGCGCCAGGCTCTTCACGAACTCAACCGCCTTCTCTGGCTCCACCCCGAATTTGCTTTCCTCGCCCGAGGTGTTGACCTGCACGAACACGTCAAGCGTCCGGTCTTCCAGCTCCAGGCGGCGTTCCAGCGTCTCCGCCACCCGTTCGGAGTCCAGGGCGTGGAACTCGCTGGCCATGCGTGCCACGAACTTCGCCTTGTTGCGCTGCAGGTGACCAATCACGGCCCACCCCAGGTCCGGCAGCTCCTCCTGCATGGCGTCGTGCTTCTCCACGGCTTCCTGGACCTTGTTCTCGCCAAGCAGCCTTACTCCTGCTGCGTAGGCGGCGCGGATGCTGTCCGCACCGAAGGTCTTGCTGACGGGCAGCAGCCTGACAGTGTCAGGGTCACGGCCCGCTTCCTGCGCTGCAGCACTCATCCGGTCACGGATCGACTGCAGATTGCTTTTCACGTGAGACGCGAGGTTACTCGCGGATTCTTCAGTCATAACCTGAAGTATAGGCTGGCTCACCCAAAAGTTTGGAGACTTCAGGACGTTCCTGACCTGACAATGATGCTCAGGTGGTAATAATGCGAACAATGAAGACAGCCCCGAAGCCCATGCCCGAAGGCACGCCATGCTCAACCTGACAGCCACGAACCTGCGCCGCACTTTCCAGGACAACGTCGCCGTCAAGGACGTTTCACTGGAACTCCGGGAAGGCGAATCAGTCGGCCTGGTCGGACCCAACGGGGCCGGCAAGTCAACCACGATTGCCATGCTGTCCACGCTGCTCAAACCAACGGCGGGCGACGTGACCCTTAATGGCGACAGTGTCATAAGCAGGCCCGAGCCGCTGAGGAAGATCCTGGGCGTCGTACCCCAGGAGATCGCACTCTACCCGGAACTGACAGCTGAGGAGAACCTGCGCTTCTTCGGCTCCCTGTACGGCCTGAAAGGCCAGGAGCTGAACACTGCCGTGGACGAAGCACTCGAGCTTGTTCAGTTGGGTGACCGGCGCAAGGAGTCGATCAAGAAGTACTCGGGCGGCATGAAACGACGCATCAACATCGCTGCGGCCCTGCTGCACGGTCCCCGCATCGTGATCATGGATGAACCGACCGTCGGCGTGGACCCGCAGTCGCGCAACCACATCCTTGAATCCGTCCGCACGCTGAACCGCGATCACGGACTCACGGTGCTGTACACCAGCCATTACATGGAAGAAGTCGAGCAGCTGTGCGACCGCATCTACATCATGGATCACGGCGAGATCATCGCTGAAGGAACCAAGGACGCGATCAAGGACCAGCTCGCCACCGAGACGACCATCGTGCTGCGCGTCGACGGCAACGCCGACAGGCTCGTCACCGCCCTGCAAGCGGTTGATTCCGTGCAGTCGGTGACCCTGGACCGGGATGGCGCGCTGAAGATCATCGCCAACAGCGACAACCGGCTGCTGGCCAACGTCATGCGCGAAGCTGAAGCCGCCGGCGCACAGGTTACCGGCCTCAACCTGGAGCGGCCCAGCCTCGAGGACGTGTTCCTCCACCTCACCGGCCGCACCCTGCGCGATTGAGCATGCTCAATTTCCTGAAGAAAGACCTCAAGATCATCACGAGGGACCGCGGCGAGCTGGCGCTGCTGCTGCTCATGCCGCTCGTGCTCATAGCCATCCTGGGTTTCGCCCTGGGCGGGTTGCTTGGTGGTGACGCTGCCAGCAGCGAACCGCCCATCCACATCGAAGCGCTCCTCGTCGTTGAGGACGACATCGCCACGGGACGCAGCGCGTTCATAAGCACGCTCTCAGGCAGCGACGCCCCGCTGGCTGAGCGCGCCGGCCTGCTCGCCGCAGTTCAGACGTTCAACCCCATCGACATCGTCCGCGGCTTCCTGACTGACGAAGGCCTTGCCGACCTGATGACCGTGACCGAGCTGCCCGCTGCTGAAGCGGTCAGTTCGCTGACCGCAGGGGACGCGCACGCTGTCATCACCATCCCCGCGGGGTTCAGCCACACCATGTACAGCCGCATGCTGCTGGCAGAAGGCGACAGCGCCGTGATCAACCTGCGCCTGGGTGACGAGGCGCCACTGAGCACCTCAATCGTCCGCGACCTGCTGCTGACCTTCGCGTCAGAGTTCAACCTGCAGACGGCCCTGCAGCAGATCCGGGCTGAGCAGGACGGTTTCTCACCAGAAGCACTGCAGGCTTCCGCCGGTCCGGAGCAGGTGACGGGCAGCATCGAGATCATCGGTGGCGACGCCCGCAGCGTGCCCGCGTTCGCTTACTACGCGTTCGCGATGGCGGTCATGTTCATGCTGTACCTGATCGGTGGCACCGCCACGCGCGCTTACCTTGAGCTCGTAAACAACAACTTCGACCGGATAATGATCAGCAACGCCAGCGCCACCGGTTTCGTGTCGTGGCTGGTCGCGACCCTGCAGTCCGAGGGGGCGGACGAGCGCCGCGACGCGGTCACCATCGCGACCTTCCACGCCGCCAAGGGACTGGAGTTTCCTCTGGTCTTCCTGCCTGGCTGGGAGGAAGGCCTATTCCCGCACCAGCGCGCGATGGACGAAAGCGGCATGGCGGGCTTGGAGGAGGAGCGCCGACTCGCTTATGTCGGCATCACGCGGGCGCGCAAGCGGGTGACGATCACCTGTGCCGCCAACCGGCGCGTCCACAATATGTGGCAGAGCGGACTTCCCTCGCGTTTCATCGCAGAACTGCCCGAGGAGCATGTCGACCGGGCGGCCGAAGCCGGCGGCGACCAGCCGGTTGGGCGAGACGCCCTGGGAGACGAGATACTTGGCCACCGAGATGGCACGGCCGGCGCTGAGTTCCCAGTTGGAGGGGAAGCGCACATTGGAGATCGGGCGCCGGTCGGTATGCCCGTCGATGCGCAGCACCCAGTTGATCTCGTCCGGAATTTCCTGCTCGAGTTGCAGAATGGCCTGCGCCAGGCTCTGCAGCTCCGGCAGGCCTTCGGCGCTGATCTCGGCCTCGCCGGCGTCGAACAGCACTTCGGACTGGAACACGAAGCGGTCGCCGACCACCCGCACGTCGGCACGGCCCTCGAGGATCTCGCGCAGGCGGCCGAAGAAGTCGGAGCGGTAGCGGCTGAGGTCCTGCACGCGCTGGGCGAGCGCCAGGTTCAGTCGGCGCCCGAGGTCGGCGATCTGGGTGCGGCTCTCGGTGTCGCGGGCCTCGGAAGCATCGAGCGCCTGCTCCAGCGCCGCGATCTGCGTGCGCAGCGCCGCCAGCTGCTGGTTGAGCAGGTTGACCTGCGCCGTTGCCTCGCGGGAGAGTTCCTGCTCTTCCTGCAGCTCGGACTCCAGGCCGGCGATGGTGGCGTCGCGATCGTCCTCGCCGGTGGGGAGGGAAAGCGGCTGATGCCGCTGACCGCCGACCGGGCCAAGCCGGCCGTGCCGTTCGGCGGCATCTACCGCCTCATCGACTTCGCCCTGTCCAACATCGTCAACTCCGGCTACCTCAAGATCGTGGTGCTGACGCAGTACAAGTCGCACAGCCTGGACGCCCACATCACCAAGACCTGGCGGATGTCCACGCTGCTCGGCAACTACGTCGCCCCGGTCCCGGCCCAGCAGCGGGTGGGCAAGAGCTGGTTCGCGGGGTCGGCCGACGCGATCTACCAGAGCCTGAACCTGGTGCACGACGAGCGGCCCGACATCGTGGTCGTGGTGGGCGCCGACCACGTCTACCGCATGGACTTCTCCCTGATGGTCCAGCAGCACCTGGAC
>CALDPK010000116.1 GCA_937911855.1 uncultured Trueperaceae bacterium
GACATCGACGACCACAACTTGCCGAGGACGATCTGTAGGGGACTCAGTTGCGTCACCTGGAGCAGGTGGAACGTCTGGCGCTCCCGTTCGCCGACGATCGACAGGGCCGTCAGCCCGGGGACGATCATCACGACCCCCGTCATCAACAGGAACAGCATCCCCTCGAAGATGAAACGACCCATGTAGCCGCCCGCCACGCCCTGACCGAGACCGAAGGCGTCACGGGCGGTGAGCTGGGCGATGAGGTAGACCAGGTAGCCGATCAGGCCGACTCCGAGCACCCACAGAGTGATGAAGACCGGCGCGCGGCGGCTCCCGCCCGCCTACGCCGCGCCCGAGCTGCTCAGGCGGAACAACCTGAAATGGGCCGACCTGGACGTGATCGAGATTCACGAAGCCTTCGCAGGTCAGGTGCTAGCGGTCCTTGCCGCCCTGTCGAGCGAAACCTTCGGCAGGGACAGCCTGGGCCTGAGCGGGGCATTCGCCGACCCGGGGCTTGACAACATCAACCGCTGGGGCGGTTCAATCTCGCTGGGCCACCCGTTCGGGGCGACCGGCGCGCGCCTGCTCACAACTGCCGCCAGCCGCCTGAAGGCGGAGGACGGCCAGCTGGCCCTGGTCACGGCCTGCGCAGCCGGCGGCCAGGCGGTGGCGATGCTGCTGGAAAGGGCAGAAGCATGATCACGCTCGAACACCGTGACGGCGTAGGAATACTGTGGCTGGACACGCCCGGCCAGAAAGTCAACATGCTCAACGTCGACGCGCTGCGGCAGATGGAAGCGCTGTTCGACGAGATCCAGGCCGAGCCGTCCTGCCTGTCGGCAGCCATAATCTCGCGCAAGCCGCACAACTTCCTGGCGGGCGTCGACATCAGCCTGTTCACGAGCCTCTCGCCCGCCGAACTCCGGGCCGTGACTGAAGCCGGCCAGCGTTTCTTCAACCGCGTCGCCAACTTCCCGAAGCCCGTCCTGGCGGCCGTCCACGGCGGCTGCGCCGGCGGCGGCACCGAGCTCGTGCTGGCCTGCCACTACCGGCTGGCTACCGACCATCCCGCCACCCACTTCGCCCTGCCCGAAGTTCAGCTGGGCCTTTTGCCGGGGCTGGGCGGCACGCAGCGGCTGCCTGCGCTCGTCGGACTGCAGAAAGGCCTCGAGCTGCTGCTCACCGGTAAGAAGGTTCACGCCCGTCAGGCACGCAAAATCGGACTGGTAGACGCGCTCCACCACGCCGAAGGACTGACGGAGGCCGCCATCCAGGCCGCCCGCAGCCTTGCGGGTGGCCAGCTGCGTCACAAACCCAGGAAGCTGCGTGCCAGCGACTGGGTGCTTGAGCGCAGCCCGGCCAGTAAACTCGTCTACCGCCAGGCTGCTGATCAGGCCCAGAAACAGGGGCGCGGCAATTATCCTGCACCCGGGCGGATTATCGAGGCTGTCCGCATCGGCCGGGAGCACGGCCTGAGCGCCGGCCTGCAGACCGAAGCGGTCGCGTTCAGCGAACTCGCCGGCAGCAGCCAGGCGCAGGCACTCATGCACGTGTTCTTCACGGGTTCGGCCAGCCGGCACAACGAATGGAAAGACGCAGCCCTCGAGGTCGGGCGCGTCGCGGTACTGGGCGCGGGACTCATGGGCGCCGGGATAGCGCAGGTCACCGCCGCAGCCGGCATTGACGTGCTGCTGAACGACCAGAGCCTGGAGCTGGCCGGCAAGGGTCGCGGCCGCATCCACAGCGATCTGAGTCGCCGGGTGGGCCGCGGACTCACCGCGTTCGAACGCGACCGGATCTTCGAACGCGTACGCCTGTCAGCCAGCCTCAAGGACGCGGGCCGCGCTGACCTGACCATCGAAGCGGTACCCGAGAACCTGGAGCTGAAAAGCTCCGTGCTCGCCCAGGTCGAAGCCGTCACTGGCGACGACGCCGTGTTCGCCAGCAACACCAGCTCCATCCCCATAAGCCAGATTGCCGCAGCTGCCCGGCGGCCAGAGCGGGTCGTTGGCATGCATTACTTCTCGCCCGTGCAGAAGATGCCGCTGCTCGAGGTCGTCAGGACCGAACAGACTTCAGAATCTACGCTCGGTACAGCCGTCAGCGTCGGGCTGCAGCAGGGTAAATCCGTGATCGTGGTGGCCGACAGGCCCGGTTTCTACGTCAACCGGGTGCTGGCCCCGTACATGAACGAGGCGCTGCTGCTTCTGAAAGAAGGCGTGCGCGTCGAGCAGATCGATGCCGTCATGCGCGACGCCGGTTTCCCCGTCGGCCCGCTCAAGCTGCTGGACGAGGTAGGACTCGATGTGGCCGGCAGCGTGAACCGGGTGATGGCTCCGCTGTTCGCCGAGCGGGGCATCGAGCTTGAGAGCGCAGGCGTGCTGTCCGAAGCAGGGCTGCTGGGGCGCAAAGGCGGCAAGGGCTTCTACCTGTACGAGAAAGGCGAATCCTCACGCGTGAACGGCGAGGTCTACCGGCTGCTGGGCGCACCTTCGGCGCGGGAGCTGAGTGCTGACCTGATACGCCGGCGCCTGCTGTTCGCGCTGGTCAACGAGGCGGCGCTCACGCTGGAGGAAGGTGTCATCGGCAGCGCCCTGGACGGTGACGCAGGCGCCGTGTTCGGCTTCGGCTTCCCGCCGTTCCTGGGCGGCCCGTTCTGGTTCCTCGACCAGCAGGGCCAGCGGCTCGCGGTGGTGGCACTGGATCAGCTGAAGGAGCAGTACGGCCCGCGCTTCGAAGCTGCCGGTTCGCTGCGGCGCATGGCGGACAATGACGAGAGCTTCTTCGGCCAGCCGGGCCGCCCGGCGCATGCAAGGTCCTGAACGCACACCGCTCCGGTTGGCGTTTTCTTAATAAGGTATAGTGTCCCTGTAATTAAAAAGAAAGACTGGGAGGCGCCTTATGAGGTTTGTTTCTGGAGTTGCCGCGTTGGCGGTATTTGCTGCAGGGTTTGCGTTCGCGCAGAACACGGAGTGGCCGGACCTGACGGGTCAGTCCATCAGGGTAGCTGGCGTCTGGACTGGTGACGGCCAGCGCGATTTTGAAACCGTACTTGGTGCGTTCGAGGATCTCACCGGAGCCCGGGTTGAATTCTTCTCGACTGGTGACGACATCGCCACCATCGTCGGAACCCAGATCGAAGGCGGCAATCCGCCCGACATCGCCATGCTGCCGCAGCCCGGACTGCTGATGGAGTTCGCGCGCCGTGGTGCCCTGGTCAACATCGAGGACTTCGCCGGTGAACTGGTGGACGCCAACTTCGCCAATGCGTGGCGCGAGCTCGGAACCGTCGACGGAGAGCTTTACGGCGTCTGGCTCAAGGCCGCCAACAAGTCACTCCTCTGGTACAACGCGGACCTGCTCGCAGAGTTCGGCGTCGAACCGCCCACCACCTGGGACGAGTTCACCGCCGCAGCCCAGACGGTCTACGACTTCGGTCTCACCCCCATCTCCGTCGGCGCCGGCTCAGCCTGGACGCTCACGGACTGGTTCGAGAACGTTTACATCCACACCGCTGGACCTGACCTTTACGACCAGCTCACCAATCGCGAGATCCCCTGGACTCACGAAAGCGTGACGGAAGCACTCGGCAAGCTCGCAGAAGTCTGGCGCCCGGAATGGCTCGCAGGCGGCATGCAGGCCACGCTCGAGGCGAACCACGGCACCGGCGTCGCCCAGCCGTTCGTCGATCCGCCCGCAGCTGCCTTCGCTTACGGCGCTGACTTCTCGGCCGGCGGCATCGCCAACGAGACCAACGCTGAGCTCGGCGTCACCGCAAGGTTCGTTCCGTTCCCCAGCATCGACGGTTCCCCGCCCGCAGTGGTCGGCGGCGGCGACGTCGCGGTCATGCTGCGCGACAGCGAAGCTGCCCGCGAACTGATCCGCTTCTTCGCGATGCCTGATTCCGCCGAAGTGTGGGCTCCGCTCGGTGGTTACACCTCGCCGAACCAGGCCGTTGACATGACCGTCTACCCGACGGAGATCAACCGCGCCTCGGCAGAAGCACTCGCCCAGGCCGAAACGTTCCGCTTCGACATGTCCGACCTGCAGCCGTCCGCATTCGGCGGCACGCCCGGCCAGGGCATGTTCGGGATTCTCGTGGAGTTCCTGCAGGACCTCGACGCAGACAAGGC
Organism: uncultured Trueperaceae bacterium; assembly: GCA_937911855.1. Lineage (GTDB taxonomy): Bacteria > Deinococcota > Deinococci > Deinococcales > Trueperaceae > CALDPK01. Next base: position 4,116 of record CALDPK010000116.1, read on the forward strand.
AGCCGCGGCGCTTGAAGAGTCCGCAGCTGCTGCACACGATTAAGGAATGACGACTGCCCGTTCCGGGCGGCTTTCGCGCGGCGGCCTGCTCAAGGCCGCCGCGTTCCTGTTGCCCGCGGCGCTGTTCCTGGGCGCCATGCTCGTCTATCCGATAATATTCACTGCCATCCGCAGCACCTTCGATGCATCGGGCCAGAACTTCGTCGGGCTCGGCAACTACGTGAAGATATTCAGCGAACCCAGAACCTTGGTCGCCATCCGCAACAACCTCATCTGGGTGCTGGTCGTGCCAATCGCCGTGACCGGGATCGGGCTGATACTGGCGGTGCTGTCGAACAACCTGCGCTTCCGGAGTGCCTTCCGGCTGTTCCTGTTCCTGCCGCTCGTGGTCAGCGGACTGGCTGCGGGCGTCACTTTCCGCTTCCTGTACGCTGCCGACCCCGACGTGGGTGCCGTCAACGCGCTCGTGCGGGGGGTGGCGCACATCTTCCAGCCGCCTGGTGATTACCCGACGGCCCGGCCCGCGGCTACTGCGCCGCTCGAGGCGCTGGACGGTGGTTTCTTGTCCACGGAGCCGGTCGCTTCAGGAAGCACGCTGAACCTGGGCCTGGTCGGCATCATGCCCGGCCGCCTGCCCGAAGGTTCCGAACGGGCGCTCGCCGCCGAGCCGGCTGCCGGCACCGTTCAGGGCACCGTCTGGCTGGACGCTTCCGCCGGCGGCACACCCGGCGTGATCGACGAGGCGGAGCTGGGCCTGCCCGGCATCACCGTGCAGCTGCTCAGCGGCAACCGGGTGGAGGGCAGCGCGGTGACCGACGGCGCGGGCCGATTCAGCATCGAAGCGCCGCCCGGTGATTACCAGGTCCAGCTGGCTCCCAACCAGTTCAGGGCGCCGCACCCCGGCGTGGCCTGGCTCGGGCCGGCCCTGATAACTCCCGCCATCATGATCGGCTACATCTGGATGCAGACGGGCTTCGCGCTGATAATCGTCGGCGCCGGCCTGTCCGGTATCGACAAGGAACTGCAGGAATCCGCCCGCATCGAAGGGGCAACCGAGTTCCAGGTGCTCAGGCAGATAACCATCCCGCTTCTGGCGCCCGTGCTGCTGGTGGTGATGGTCACCACGACCATCTCGGTCCTCAAGATATTCGACCTGGTGCTCGTCATCGCACCTGAATCGCTGCAGCAGCACGCCAACGTCCTGGCGCTCGAGATGTGGCGCGCCTCGTTCGGCGGCGCCCGTGACTTCGGACTCGGCAGTGCCCTGTCGGTAGTCCTGTTCCTGCTCATCATCCCGGCGATGATCTTCAACCTGAGGAGGTTCAAAGCGTCGTGAAGAGGTTGAAACGCTTCCTGTCGCAGACGCCGGTGATAATCCTGCTGACCGTGGTGGCACTGCTCTGGTTCGTGCCGATACTGGGACTGCTCGTCCAGTCGCTGCGGCCCGCCGGTGACGTCGCTTCCAGCGGCTGGTGGGTGGCGCTCATGCACCCGACGCAGCTGGTGCTCGACAACTACACCGCCCTGATCCAGAACCCGTCCATGGTGCGCTCGTTCTGGAACACCTTCTACATCACCCTGCCCGCAACCATCCTGGTGACGATCCTGGCAGCCATGGCCGCGTACGCCTTCGCCTGGATCCGCTTCCCCGGCCGCGACGCACTGTTCCTGGTCGTCGTCGGCCTGCTGGTCGTGCCGGTACAGCTGGCGCTCATCCCGCTGGCCCGCCTGTTCGGCGACCTGGGCCTGTTCGGCACCATCCCGGGCGTGATCCTGTTCCACACGGGCTTCGGTCTGCCGTTCGCGATCTTCCTGCTCCGCAACTTCTTCATCGGCGTGCCCCGCGAACTGCTCGACTCGGCCCGCGTGGACGGCGCCAACGAGTTCGTCACGTTCACGCGCATCATCCTGCCGCTGGCGATGCCGGCGCTGGCCTCACTCGCGATCTTCCAGTTCATGTGGGTCTGGAACGACCTGCTTGTTTCGATGATCTTCGCCGATCCGACGGTGGCGCCGCTGACCGCGGCGATCCAGCGGCAGACCCGCAACTTCGGTCAGAACGTGGACGTGATCGCGCCGGGCGCGTTCCTGCAGATGCTTGTGCCGCTGATCGTGTTCTTCGCCTTCCAGCGCTACTTCGTGAACGGCATCATGGGCGGATCGGTCAAAGGATGAAGCCTGAAGGATCGTTCAGGGTCGTGTCGTGGAACATCCGCTCCTGCCTCGAGCAGGGGCTTGCGGCCGTGGCCGCAGTCATCGACAGCCTGGAAGCAGACGTGATCGGCCTGCAGGAAGTCGACCGCCTGACCATGCGCTCGGGTGCGATCGACCAGACCGCTGAATTGGCCGAGCGCTGCGGGTTCGCGCACTACCGTTTCTTCCCCGCCACGCCCTGGGAAGGCGGCGGCGACTACGGCGTCGCGCTGCTGTCAAGGTACGAGTTGCTCGACCCGCAACTCATGCAGATGCCGATAGACGGCCCGGAAGCACACCCGTCGGCCACCGAGCCGCGCGTTCTGGCGGCAGCGCAGCTTGAAGGTGGCGTCCACATCCTGAACACCCACTTCGGGCTGACGGACTCACAGCGGCGTCGGCAGGCCGCGTTCGTGGCAGAGCAGGCGCCGGGGCTTTTACCCACGATCCTGATGGGGGACTTCAACGCCACCCCGCTGGATCCGGTCCTTGATCCGCTGCGCGCGCAGTTAAATGACGCTGCTGCTGGACTCTCGCCGGCCGAGCGGGTCTCGTTCCCGCTGCCCGCGCCGGGCATTGCCATTGATCACGTGTTCGTCAGCCCCGACCTGCACGTGCTGGCCGCGCGGGTCGAGACGGCAGCGCAGGGAGCATCAGACCACTGGCCCCTGGTTGTCGACCTGAGCGGGCCGGGCCTGAGCTGAGAACCGGGCCGCCCGGGCGTCAGTCGCCCAGGTGGCCCAGCTTCTCCTTCTTGGTTGACAGGTACGCCTCGTTGTAAGGGTTGCGGCCCGCATACAGCGGTACGCGCTCGACTATCTGAAGTTCGTAACCTTCAAGCGCGGCTATCTTGCGGGGGTTGTTGGTCAGGAGCCGCATCTGGCGTACGCCCAGGTGGTGCAGCATCTGCGCTCCCACGCCGTAATCGCGCAGGTCATCAGCGAAACCCAGCTGCGTGTTCGCTTCCACGGTATCAGCGCCCTGATCCTGCAGGTGGTAGGCGCGGATCTTGTTGAGCAGGCCGATGCCACGGCCTTCCTGGCGCAGGTAGATGAGCACGCCACGGCCTTCGTCGGCGATGGCCTGCAGGGCAGCGTCGCGCTGGAAACCGCAATCGCAGCGCAGGCTGTGCAGCGCGTCGCCGGTCAGGCATTCGGAGTGCATGCGCACCAGGACGGGTTCGGCAGTGGTGACGTCGCCCAGGGTCAGCGCCACGTGTTCCTGGCTGGTCAGTTCATCCAGGTAGCCGTGGATCGTGAATTCAGCCCAGGGGGTCGGAAGTTTCGCGTCAGCCACGTGGGTCACGAAACCGTCTTCGTGCAGCCGGTAGCTGATCAGGTCCTTGATCGCGCCGACCTTCAGGTCGTGCTCGCGTGCGAACTCGAGGATTGCCGGCAGGCGCATCATGGTGCCGTCGTCGTGGATCAGTTCGCTCAGTACCGCTGCGGGCTTGAGGCCGGCCAGGCGGGCCAGGTCGACCGCGGCTTCGGTGTGGCCGGCGCGGCGCAGGACGCCACCGTCGCGGGCGCGCAGCGGGAAGACGTGCCCGGGACGCGCCAGGTCGTCAGCCGTAGCACCGTCGCGTACGGCGGTCTGCACGGTGACAGCACGGTCGGCAGCGGAGATGCCTGTCGTGATGCCCTCGGTTGCCTCTATCGACACCGTGAAGGCGGTCGAGCGCCTGGCGGTGTTGTGCTCCACCATCGGCGGAAGGTTCAGATGGTCGGCGCGCTCGTTGTCCATCGCGAGGCAGATGATGCCGCCGGTGTGGCGGATGGTGAAGGCGACCTTCTCTGCCGTGACGTGCTCCGCGGCGATGATGATGTCACCCTCGTTCTCGCGGTTCTCGTCGTCGACGATGATCACCGGACGGCCGGCCTTCAGCTCGGCGATGAGTTCCTTCACGCTGGCAAGTCCGCTGCTCATGATTCCTGTCCTTCTGCTGAGCCGTAGCGCTGCAGCCTGTCCAGATACTTCGCCAGCATGTCCGGCTCCAGGTTGACCTGGCTGCCGGCTGAAAGCTCGCCCAGGGTGGTCACGTCAAGCGTGTGCGGGATGAGCCAGAGCGTGAACTCGTCAGGGCTGAGGCTTTCCGAGCTGCCGCCGGGACCGCCCACGTCGACCAGGGTGAGGCTCACGCCGTCGACGGTGATGCTGCCCTTGGGTACGAAGTACCTGCCCATGCCTTCCGGCGCGCGTACGGTCAGGCGGAAGGCGCCGGGTTCCTCGTCGCGGGCGGTGATCTCGCCGATACCTTCGACGTGGCCACTGACGATGTGACCGCCGAAGCGGCTGCTGGCTGCCATGGCACGCTCTAAGTTCACGTTGCTGCCGGGCTCCCAGCGGGGCGCGGTCTTGGCGACCGTCTCCTTCGACAGGTCAGCCTCGAAACCCGAGCCGGTGAGCGCGACGACCGTGAGGCAGCAGCCCGACACGTTGATCGAATCGCCGGGCGCGGCGTCACGCGTTACGACCTCGGCCTGCACGTGAATGCGCAGGTCGCCGTCCCGCTCCTCTGCGTGGGTGATGACGCCGACTTCCTCAACTATGCCCGTAAACATTACTTGTCAGTCCTTCCGTAATCGATCCTGCCGGTTATGAGCAGGTCACCGTCTATCCATTCACTTGTCGAGCCGCTCAGCCGGTACGCGTCCGCCATGTGTTCCACGCCCAGTCCGCCCAGGGGACTGCGGCCGGTTCCGCCGATCAGCATGGGCGCAACGAACCAGGCGACCTTGTCGATGGCGCGCGCTTCCATGAACGCCCACGCCAGGGTGCCGCCGCCTTCAAGCAGCACGCTGTTCAGGCCGCGTTCTGCCAGTTCACGCAGCGCAGTGTTTATGTCGGGCCGGCCGCCCTGCTCCTGAAGCAGGACAACTTCCGCGCCGCGCGCCTCGAGCGCTGCCAGTCGGTCCTTGCCGGCCTTGTCGGTGCAGAAGATGATGACCCGGGCAGGCTGGCCGTGAACGTCCGCTTCGAACAGCCGGGCTGACGGGCTGGTGCGCGCCACCGAGTCGAAGATGACCTTGACCGGGGTGCGTCCGCCGGGGATGCGGGTCGTCAGCAGCGGGTCGTCCAGCAGGACGGTGTTCACGCCGACAGCGATGGCGTCGTACTCATCGCGCCACTGCTGCACGCGTGCCCGGGACGCTTCGCCGGTTATCCAGCGGGACTGGCCGCTGCGCGTGGCGATCTTGCCATCAAGCGTCATCGCCGTCTTGTAAAGGATGAACGGCCGGCCCTTGCTGTGGACGGTTGCGAACGGCTCGTTCTGCGCCGCAGCATCGTCCTCGAGCACGCCCTCAAGCACTTCCACGCCGGCAGCCTTGAGCCTGGCTGCGCCACCGCCGGCCTGAGGATTCGGGTCGGGGTGGGCGATCACCACGCGACTAACGCCAGCTTCGATGAGCGCTTCACTGCAGGGCGGCGTGCGGCCGTGATGGTTGCACGGTTCAAGGGTCACGTAGGCGGTGGCGCCGCGGGCGCGGTCGCCGGCCTGGGCCAGGGCAATGGCCTCAGCGTGGGGGCCGCCGGTGCGTTCGTGCCAGCCTTCCCCCACAATCTCGCCGGCAGAGATGATGACGCAGCCCACCAGCGGGTTGGGACTGGTGCGGCCGCGTGCCTTTGCGGCGAGCTCAAGCGCCCGCGCCATGTATTTTTCATCGGTTGCCGCGCTGACCGGCGGCAAGGGTGTCCTGACGGACATGAATCATCCTCCTCGCATCCGGACTGTGACCGTCGGTTCCGGAATCGCACCGGATCGGGCCTGGTTTCAGGCTTCGCGGACTCGTACCTCAGGCTTGAGCCTGGGTCATCACCGCCGGTAGGGACTTGCACCCTGCCCCGAAGGATTTCAGGTTTTAGACGATGGCCTTTCTCAGGTTCGCCGCAGCAATTATACGGCGGCGGGTGGCGGGGCGGGGTAGCCGGCGATGGCCCCGCCCCGCTTGCCTTCAGTCGTTCCGGGACCGCGTGTCCAGCAGGTCGCGCAGCCCGTCACCGAGCAGGTTGAACGCAAGCACCACCACGGCGATGGCGAGGCCCGGGTAGAGCGTGACGTGCGGCGCGGAACGGATGGCGTCCCGGCCGACAGACAGCATGCGACCCCACGAGATGTCAGGTGGCTGCGTGCCCAGGCCCAGGAAACTCAGGCTGGCTTCCGTCACGATGGCGGTGCCCATGCCCAGGGTCGCCAGGACGAGCGCCGGCGCCCAGGCGTTGACGAGGATGTGCCGGAACAGGATGGACACGTTGAAGGCACCTGCTGCGCGGGCACCCTCGACGAACTCCTCTTCCTTGAGCGCCAGCACCTCGCTGCGGATCAGGCGCGCCATCTGCGGCACCCGCGCGATGGCGATGGCGATCATCGCGTTGACGATGGATGGTCCCAGCGCCGCGACGATGGCGATAGCCAGCAGGATCCCGGGGATGGCCAGCAGGATGTCCATGAAGCGCATGATCAGCTCGTCAACCGCGCGGCTGCCGTAACCGGCGATGGCGCCCAGCAGGACGCCCATGACGAGGGAGAGGCCGGTGGCGATGAGGCCCACCTGGAGTGAGACGCGCGTGCCCATGATGATCCTTGACAGCAGGTCGCGGCCCAGCTCGTCTCCGCCCAGGACGTACTGGCTGTTGAACTGTCCGTCGACGAACAGTCCCCGCGCCGGCGTGTAACGCGCGAACAGGTCCTGCTTCAGGGGGTCCATGGGAGCGATGGCCGGGGCGAAGAAGGCGACGATGAGCAGGAGCCCGATTATCACGCTGCCGAAGATGACGCTCTTGTTGCCGAGTATCTTGCTGGCCAGCGTCTTGCGTTTGCGCCGCTCGGGGGCGTGATCCACCCTGATGTCAGTCATAGCGCACCCGCGGGTTCAGCAGTCCGTAGGACAGGTCGACCAGCAGGTTGACCAGCACGAACAGCAGCGTGAGCATGAGGATCGAGCCCTGCACGACCGGGAAATCGCGCGCGTTGATCGACTGCACGATGAGCCTGCCGATGCCCGGCCAGGCGAACACGACCTCCGTCACGACGGCGCCGCCGAGCAGCGAGCCGAACTGCACGCCGACCACGGTGATCACGGGCAGCAGTGCGTTGCGCAGGGCGTGCTTGTAGACGACCACGTTCTCGCGCAGCCCCTTGGCGCGGGCGGTGCGGACGTAATCGCGGCTCAGCACTTCCAGCAGGCTGGAGCGCATGAGCCGGGTGATGAGCGCCATTATCGACGTGCCCAGCGCGAGCGCGGGCAGCAGCAGGTGCCGCAGGTTGTCCCAGATCCCCTGGAAACTGCCCTGGGTGAACAGCATCGAGATGCCTTCGAAGAACGATGGTCCGCGGCCGAACAGCGGCAGCCAGGCGACGTTGAGTGCCAGGGTGCTCAGCAGCACCAGCGCGAGCCAGAAGTTGGGGAGCGACACACCTATGAGCGACACGAACAGGCTGCTGAAATCCAGCCAGCTGTTGCGTCTGGTGGCTGCCAGCACCCCGAGCGGGATGCCCAGCACCACCGCCAGTACCAGGGAGGCCACGGCAAGTTCGACGGTGGCGCCCATGCGTTCGTTGACGAGTTCGGTCACCGGCGCGCGCTGGCGGAGTGAGGTGCCGAAGTCACCGGTGAGTGCCCGGCCCGCCCAGCGCAGGTACTGCACCGGGAGCGGCTGATCGAAGCCGTACAGCTCGTTCAGGCGCGCGACTTCGGAAGCTTCGGCGTCCTCGCCCAGCATCATCCGCACGGGATCGCCGGGTGAGAGGTGCACCAGCAGGAAGATGATTATCGAGGCGCCGATGACCACGGGAATCAGGGTCAGGAGCCGGCGCAGTGTGAATTGAAGCATCAGATGTGGGCGTCCAGTCTTTCATCATGAAAGGGGAGCGGATTCAGTTCCGCTCCCCATGCAGTCGTGTTGCCTGGTGCTGCTTTTCCTTACCGGTCGATGCTCACGAGGTGCAGGTCCTGGTAGGCGTTGGCGGAGTAGGGGTGGATGCTCCAGCCGCTTACCCAGGGGTGACGGAAGGCGATCTCTTCGGTGTAGTTCACGTAGGCGTAGCTGGCGTCGTCGACGATGATCTTCTGCGCTTCTGCGTAGATGTCGAGTGACTCCTGGCTGTCCGGCGGGGTCATGCGGCCAAGGGCGATGAGCTCATCGACGCGGGGGTTGCTGTAACCGGTGTAGTTCGAGCTGCCGTCAGTGGTGAACTGGCGCTGCATGGAACGGTCGGGGTCAAGCTGACCGGACCAGCCGAGGATGAACATGTCGAAGTCGTCAGTGGTCTGGACGCGTTCCAGGAAGGCACCGAACTCTTCGATGGTCACTTCAAGGTTGATGCCGACGTTGGCGAGTTCAGCCTGCATGATCTCGGCGATCAGCATGCGGACCGGGTTCTCGTTGGTGTGCAGGCGCAGGCTCAGGCCGCCGTCTGCGTAGCCGGCTTCGGCAACGAGTTCCAGGGCGCGCTCCGGGTTGTAGCTGTAGTGCTCCACGTCGTCCGTGTACCAGGCGAGTTCGGGGGAGAGCATGCTCACGCCGGGCTGGCCGATGCCCTCGAGGACGAGGTCAACGATGGCTTCACGGTTGACCAGGTAGCTGATCGCCTGGCGCACGCGCACGTCATCGAGCGGGCTGACTGCGGTGTTCATGCCGATGTAGGTGTAGCCGGTGCCGGGTGCGCGCTCCACGACGAAGCTGTCGTCAGCCTCGAGGCGGGCGAGTTCGGTGGGCGGCGGCTGCGACTGGCTGAGGTGGACTTCGCCGGCTTCGAAGGCGAGCAGGCGGGTGCTGTTCTCGGGGATCGGGCGGAACTCGACCACGTCGATCTCACCGCGGCCACCCCAGTATTCGTCATAGGCGACGAGGGTGAGGATGTCGTCACGGATGAGCGAATCGAAGGCGTACGGTCCGGTGCCGACCGGGTTGAAGGTGAAGTTCGGATCTTCGTCGGCCGTGGTCGGGACGATGGGCATGCGGGCGATGTTGTTCAGCAGGAAGCTGTTGGCGCTCGACAGGTTGAAGACGACCGTGTGGTCATCGGGCGTGTCGATGGTGTCGATATCGGCGTACAGCGGGCGGTTGGTCGCGCCGTTGGACTCGTCCAGGACCCAGTCGAAGGTGTACTTGACGTCAGCGCTGGTGAACGGGTTGCCGTTGTGGAAGGTGACGCCTTCACGCAGGTTGAACGTCAGGGTCAGGCCGTCCTCGGCGAACTCCCAGTCGGTAGCGAGGCGGGGCAGCAGGCCGAGGTCGGGACCGAAGTGGACGAGCGGTTCCATGATGGCGTTGATGCGCTCGAAGGACGGTACGTCGGTGGCGACCCTGGGGTCCAGGTGTGACAGTTCGGCGCCGGTGCCGATAACGAGCGTCGTCTGTGCGAGGGCGACGCCGCCGATGGTGAGTGCTGCCACGGCAGTCGTGAGCAGCTTGCGGAGTTTGGATCGTTGCATGTGATTCCTCCCGGTGTCTGAGGAAGGGGGCAGCCTGCGCAAGAGCGCGCCTGCCGTTATCCTTCCAGAATGGTTGACAATCACAACGGTATCAGGTCATCCATGCTCAGAGCAAGGAACAATGCCTTATCGTGATGTGACTGTTTGTGTGAGTATGAGTACGGTAGAAATCAGGCGCAGTAACAGTTGAACAGTGCTGAACCGGACATGAAAAACGGCCACCATACATGACGGTGGCCGCGGTACAGCGGTACAACACTTTGAACTGGAGCTTAAGTGACCTCGCTGCCATCGGGCAGGTCGCGGTCCAGGCCGATGACACTCAGGTTGCCGGCGGCGTCGCTTGCCGCCAGGATCATGCCCTGCGATTCGATGCCCCGCAGCTTGACCGCAGGCAGGTTCGCCACGACGACGACTTTCTTGCCCGTCAGGTCCGCGGCTTCGTAATGCTCGCGGATTCCCGAGACGATCTGCCGCGCCTCGTTGCCGAGCCTGACCTGCAGCACCATCAGCCGGTCGGCTTTCGGGTGTGGTTCAGCGGACATGATGGTGGCCACCCGCAGTTCCATCCGTGCGAACTCGTCGATGGTGATGGCCGGCTTGTGCTCCATGGCTTCGTTCCCGCCGGCAGCCGGTTCGGGTTCGTCCACCGCGGTTATCTCTGCCCGGAGTGCTTCCAGGTCGACGCGCGGGAAGAGCGGCTCGCCGGGATTGGTACTGAAGCCTGCGCCCATGGCTTCCCAGTCGCCAGCTGCTTCAAAGGTTATCTCGACGTCGGCAAGACCAAGCTGTTCGCGCAGTTCAGCTGCCTTGGTGGGGATGACGGGATCAAGCAGGATGCTGGTGGTCCGCAGGGCCTGCACGCAGTTGCGCAGGACGGTGTCGAGGCGGCCGCTGCCTTCGGGATCCTTGACCAGCTCCCACGGCTTGGTGTCGCTCACGTACTTGTTCGCCTTGCCGACCGCTTCCATGACTGCGGCCAGTGCCCGGTCGAACTGGACGCTGTCGATGCAGGCGCTGACCTTCTTCGGCAGTTCCTCGAAGGTCTGGCGCAGGTCCAGGTCGACCACGATGCACTTGTGGCCCGAGCGCGCCGCCGTGGCGGCAAGGCTCAGCGTCAGCGTCGTCTTGCCCTCGCCCGGCAGCGACGAGGTCACCAGGACCACCTGCGGCGGCTGCTCGGGGTTGGAGAAGTGCAGGCCCACCTGCACCGCGCGGACCGCTTCGGCATAAGCCGAGCGCGGCTTCTTCATCAGGTATTGATGCGGCTTCTCGCCCTTCAGGCCGCTCAGCTTCGGCACCAGGCCGAGATGCGGCACGCCGAGGACCTGCTCGACCTGCCGGCCGGAGCGCAGGCCGCTCTCCAGGCCTTCGGCGGCGATCGCGAACAGCATGCCGAGCATCAGCGAGCCGGTGAAGCCGACCGCGATCATCAGCTTGGGCTGCGGGAAGCTCGGCTGCGTCGGCGTCCTTGAGCAGGTAGCCGCGGGCGCCGGCGCGGATCGCGGGGAACAGCGAGGTGTCGTCGGCGAACACGGTCACCACGAGGATGCCGATGTGAGGTTGGGAGCGGTACAACCGCCTGGTGGCCTCGATGCCGTTGATGCGCGGCATGCGCAGGTCCATCAGCACGACATCGGGTTGCAGCTCCTCGGCCAGCCGGAGACACTCCTCGCCGTCGCGGGCCTCGCCCACGACTTCGATGTCGCCGGCCCCGGCCAGCAGCGCCTTGAGGCCGCTGCGGGTGATCTCCTGGTCGTCGGCGATGAGGACGCGGATGGTGTCCAAGGCGCTCACTCTGGTAGCGGCAGCCGGGCCAGCACC
>CALDPK010000117.1 GCA_937911855.1 uncultured Trueperaceae bacterium
CAGGGCATCCAGCCCATCGCCTCCGACACCACCTCCGCCACCGACACAGTGACCCGGCTCCACTACCGGGAGGTACCCGCCTGGCGTTTCCTGCTGCCGGGGCAGGACGGGCAGGTCGGTCAGGTCCACTGACTGATGTTACCGCCCGAAGGAGCGTGTTCCCGTAGCCGGAACGGCCTCAGCGCATCTCGAGCATCAGTCGCTCGGGCTCTTCGAGCAGGCTGATCACGTAGCTGGTGAAGCGGGCTGCTTCGGCCCCGTCCACCAGGCGGTGATCGAACGACAGGCTCAGGTACAGCATGTCGGCCGGCGCGATCGAGTCGTCGGGCATCACTTTCGGGCGGCGCCTGATGGAATGCACGCCGAGGATGGCGGCCTCGGGCACGTTGATTATCGGGAACGAGAACAGGCCGCCCACCGAACCGATGTTGGTTATCGAGAAGGTGCCGCCCTGCAGTTCGTCGGGCTGCAGGTTGCCGCTGCGGGCGCGTTCAGCCACGTCCTGGATGCTTTCAGCCAGTTCGAACAGGTCGAGCTGGTCGACGTTGCGGATTACTGGGACCATCAGTCCGCGTTCGGTCGAGACGGCCATGGTCATGTTCCAGTAATCCTTGTGGACGATCTCGCCGGCGGCCTCATCAAGGCTGGTGTTCAGCATGGGGAAACGTTTCAGCCCGGCTACGACTGCCTTCATGATGAACGGCAGGTAGGACAGCTTCCCGCCGCGTTCCGCGACGAACGGCTTCAGTTTCGCGCGCAGTTTCACCAGTTCGCTGACGTCTGCCTCGTCCACGTGCAGGGCGCGGACGGTGTGCAGGTGACTGGCGACCATCTGCTGGCTGGTAAGGCGGCGGATTCCGCGCAGTTTCTCGCGGGTCTCGCGCTCCTCGAAACCGGCGGGCGTGTGGTACTGGACCGGTGCGGGCAGGCCGCTGCCGGCTGCAGGTGCCGGGGTTGCGCCCTGTTCGACGTCGCTCACGCGGATGCGGCCGTTGGGGCCGCTGCCGTGGAGTTCCTCGATGTCGATGCCCAGCTCGCGGGCGAGGCGGCGCGCGGCCGGCACGGCCAGGACGCGTCCGTACGGGCCGGTTGCAGCCTGCCGCTTCGGCGCGGACTTCGTGGCCGCTGCGGGACGGCTGACCTGAACCGCTGCGCCAGTCGACCTGTCCTCGGTCGGCTTGAACAGGTCGGGGCCGCCTTCGATTTCCTCGGCTACTGCTTCTGCCGGGGAGTCGGGTTCTTCCTCGCGGGTCGGAGCGGCTTTGTCGCTGCCGCCGCTTTCGTCGATGAGTGCGATGGTGGCGCCTACGTCAACCACGTCGCCTTCACCGGCCAGGTGCTTGCTGACCACACCGGCCACGGTGCTGGTCAGCTCGACCGTTGCCTTGTCGCTCATCACTTCTACGATCGCCTGGTCGACGGCTATCGGCTCGCCTTCCTGCACGAGCCACTGCACGATCTCGCCTTCGACAACGGATTCCGCCAGTTTGGGCAGTTTGAATTCAGTAGCCACCAGATACCTCAGTAATCCAGTGCCTTCTGCACTGCGCGAAGGATGCGGTCGGGGCCAGGAAGGTACTCGCGGTCCTGGGCGTACGGGTAGGGGATGTCGTAACCGGTCACCCGCAGGGGCGGGGCCAGCAGGCTGTCCAGCACTTCCTCGGCGATGGTCGCGCCGACTTCGGCCATGAAGCCGGCGGTGTGGGTCTCCTCGGACACCAGCACCACCCGGCCAACGCGCGCGACCTCGTTCAGGACGGTCTCGGTGTCCCAGGGCAGCAGCGAGCGCAGGTCGATGACCATGGTGCTGATGCCCTGCTCGTTCAGCTGTTCGCCTGCCTTGACGGTCTCGGCCATGCTGGCGCCGTAAGAGATAAGGATGACGTCGTCGCCGTGAGTGCGGATGCTGGCCTTGCCGAATTCGATGAGGCTGTCGTCACCTGCGGGGATCTCCTGGCGACCGGCGCGGTACAGGCGCTTGGGTTCCATGAACACGACCGGGTCCTCATCGCGGATGGCGGTGCGCAGCATGCCGCGGGCGTCCGCGGGCGTCGACGGGTAGACCACCTTCAGCCCCGGCGTGTGCACGAAGTGCGCTTCCGGGTTCTGCGAGTGGTGATGCCCGCCGGCCACGCCGCCGCCTGCGGGCATGCGGACGACCATCGGCGCCGTGAACTGGCCACCAGAGCGGTAGCGCAGCTTGGCGGCCTGGGAGACGAGCTGATCGAAGCCGGGGAAAACGTAATCGGAGAACTGGATCTCGGCCACCGGCCGCAGGCCGTGGGCGGCCATGCCGACCGCTGCGCCGATGATCGCCGCCTCGGACAGTGGTGAGTCGATCACGCGGTCGGGGCCGTACTTGTTGAACAGGTTCTCGGTCGCCAGGAACACGCCGCCGCGCTTGCCTACGTCCTGCCCCAGCACCACTACCCGTTCGTCACGGGCCATTTCCTCGTCGAGCGTGCGCGCGACGGTCTGCACATATGTCTGCATGGTCATGTCAGTTCCGGTGCTTCTGCCAGTCGGCCTTCTGCCGGGCCAGGTTGGGGAGCATGTCCTCGGTGACGTCGTCGAACATCCACTCCTCGGGCACGCGGCCGGCGTCACGGTTGAGCTGCGCGGCTTCCGTTATCTCGGCTTCGATTTCGGCGCGCATCTGTTCTTCCTCGGCTTCGTTCCACAGGCCGCGCCGGGCCAGGAACTTCTGGTAGCGGATGATGGGATCGCGCTTGCGCCACGCTTCGACCTCGGCCTTGGGCCGGTAGACGGAATCGTCGTCGTCGGAGCTGTGGGCGCCGTAGCGGTACACCTGCATCTCGACCAGGCTGGGCCCGACGCCGTCACGCGCGCGTTTCACCGCGTCGCGCATCACGAAGTAGCTGGCGAGCACGTCCATGCCGTCGACCAGGTAGCCGGGCATGCCGTAGGCGTGCGCCTTGAGGGCGATGTTTTCGCTGGCGGTCTGGTGGTGGTAATCAGCGGAGATTGCGTAACGGTTGTTCTGGCATACGAACACTGCCGGGGCGCCCTGGACGCCTGCGAAGTTGATGCCCGCGTGGAAGTCGCCTTCGCTGGTTGCGCCGTCACCGAAGGTGGTCACGACCACCTGGCCGGTGCCCTGCAGTTTCATGCTGATGGCTGCGCCGGCTGCCGGCGGGATGTGCGAGGCGATGGGCGAGGCCACCGTGAATGCGTTCAGTTCCTTCGAGCCGGGGTGGGCGGGCATCTGTCTGCCGCGCGCCGGGTCCAGGGTGCTGGCCATCATCTGGGCGAGCAGTTCCTTGAGCGGCACGCCCATGGCGATCATGAGGGCGGTGTCACGGTAATAAGGGAATAGCCAGTCGAATGCCGGCCTGAAGGAATGGGCGATGCCGATCTGGGCGGCTTCGTGGCCGCTGCTGGGTGCAGTGAAAGTGGTGGCGCCCTGGAAGCGCAGCTTCATCAGGCGCTCGTCAAGAAGGCGCCCCATGAGCATGTCCCGGTAGAAGCGTCGTAGAAGACTTTCGTCGAGGTCCAGCTCGAACTGTCCCGTCCACTCCCCGCTTTCTGAAACCAGTGAAATCGGCTTGTCGCTGAACGGCTGGAAACTTGGTGCTTCCTTTATCATTCAGGACCTCCTAGTCAGTTCTGCCATGCAGGTGTCCCCCGTCAGTGGGGCGTGAGAATGCGCCTGCATGACCAATACGCGGCCAGTTTAGCACCCGGTCTGGCGGCACTGAGTAAGGGGGCACCCGCTGAAAAGTAGACAGGTACAACACCTGCGGATGACACAGATTCCCGGGCTTCAGGCGCCGGAAGTGCGGCTGCACTGTAGAATGACCGCTCATGGACTTCGCTTTCCCCGATTACGGCTCCCTCACGGCCATCTGGTCGGTACTGCTGGCTGCTTTGCTGGGCTTCCTGATCGGTCTGGAACGCGAACGCAAGAGGGAAACCCAGGGCTCGATATTCGCGGGCATCAGGACCTTCCCGATAATCGCGGTGTTCGGAGCCATCATCGGGCAGATGAGCGTCGGCTTCGGACCGTCGATTCTCGTGGCCGGCCTGCTGGCCACGACCGTCATGGCAGCCCTCTCCTACTGGCGCGAGTCAGCCGGGGAGAAGATCGGCGGCACCACCGGGTTCACGGTGCTGGTCACCTTCGGGCTGGGGGCGTTCACCTCACTCAGCTTCGTCGGAGCTGCCCTGGCCGGCGCCATCGTCGTCACCGGCCTGCTGTCGATGCGCAAGGAACTGCGCGACCTGTCGCACACCGTCACGCAGCAGGACCTGTTCGCGGTCGTGCAGTTCGCGGCGGTGAGCCTGATCGTGCTGCCGCTCGTTCCCGACGAACCGTTCGGCCCCTGGGGCGTGTGGAACCCGCGCACGATCTGGCTTCAGGTGGTGCTCATCTCGGGCATCTCGTTCGTCGGTTACCTGTCGATGAAGCTGGCCGGTCCGCGACGCGGTGCAACCCTGTCGGGCATCCTGGGCGGCTTCGCTTCCTCGACCGCAGTGGTCCTGACTTTCAGCCGCCGCTCGAAAGAGATTCCTCAGCTGTCTGGCACATTCGTGTTCGGCGCCCTGGCCGGGTCCGCTGCAGGCATCATCCGGGTGTTCGTGATCATCCTGGTGGTCGAACCCCGGCTGGCCGCGGCCGCTTTGATCCCGCTGGCCACCATCCTTACCGTCTGCGCCCTGGGGGCGCTGCTCAGCCGGCTGCGGGCGCGCGAGACCGATACTGAAGGCATCACGGTCAGCAACCCGTTCGAGCTGCGCACGGCCCTCGAGTTCGCGCTGCTGTTCGCGGTCATCCTGCTCGTCACGCGGGCGGCGGGCGAGTTCTTCGGCACCGGCGGCATCTACGTCGCCAGCCTCCTGGGCGGTCTGGTGCGGCCTGACGCCGTGGCGCTGTCACTGACCGGCTCCACCTTCGAGGCCATCGACCTGCACGTCGCAGTTCGCGCCGTGACCATGGCCATAGGCATCAACAGCCTGTTCAAGGCAGCGGTCGGCGCGACCCTCGGCAGCCCGGCGTTCCGGCGCGGGATCATGGTGACGATGGTGGCTGCCGCGGTGTTGGGTGTGGCCGTCTCATGGCTGGTGCCGCCCCTGGAATTCCAGTGGCCCGAGCTCGCCACTGAAGCAGATTCCTGAGGCGCGGCCCGCAGGCCCCGCTGTTGTTGGTACACTGATTTCAACTGTTGCTGTCGGCTGATTGAGTTGACAAACCCGTGACCCCGTATGAACGGGCTCATCTGCTTTTGGATACAGGAGCGGCCCAGGCCGCCTTGTGCAAAATACGGAGGACTGATGGATCAGATTCAGCGCGGACTCGTGGGCGTGAAGATTGACACGTCCAGTATCTGCCATATCGATGGTGAAAAAGGCGAGCTGATTTACCGCGGTTACGACATCCGCGAACTCGCTGACCACGCTACGTTCGAGGAAGTCATCTACCTGCTCTGGCACGGCGACCTGCCTGACCGGCAGCAGCTGGAGGAGTTCAACAGGCGGTTGCGTGAGTTCATGGTGGTCCCGCCCGAGCTCGACGTGCTGCGGAACCTGGCCGGCAAGGGCCTGAGGCCCATGAACTCGCTGCGCACGGCCGTTTCGCTGATGGGCATGAACGACCGGGAGTCGGATGATTACTCGCACGACAACCTGTACCGCATCGGCCTGCGGCTGACTGTGCAGATGCCGGCTCTCGTGGCTGCGGTGGTGCGCCTGCGTGACGGGCTGGAGCCGGTCGCTCCCGACCCGGAGCTGTCGCTGGCAGCCAACTTCCTGTACATGCTGACGGGCGAGAAGCCTTCGGATGCCGCCGTGCGCGTCATGGACGTGGCCCTGGTACTTCATGCCGAGCACGGTGCCAACGCGAGTACCTTCGTGGCGCGCGCGACCGCTTCCACGCTGACTGACGCGTACAGCGCGATCACGGCTGCGATCGGTTCGCTCAAGGGACCGTTGCATGGTGGGGCCAACACCGCGGTGATGGAGACGCTCGAGTCGCTCGGTGGAGTCGGGGACGTGGAGAAGTACGTGCTTGACAAGCTGGCTGAGCCGAAGGGCCGCGTGATGGGCTTCGGTCACCGGGTGTACCGCGTGCTGGACCCGCGCGCGAACGTGCTGCGCGACGTTGCCGAGAAACTGGCTGCTGAACACGAGGATCCTGATTCCCGGCGTTACTTCGAGATGAGTGTCGAGATGGAGCGCGTCATGGATCAGGAGATGGAGAAGAAGGGCCGGCAGGTGAAGCCGAACGTCGATTTCTATTCGGCGAGCGTTTACCGCATGCTGGGCTTCCCCACTGACATGTTCACGCCGATCTTCGCTGCTGCGCGGGTGCCGGGCTGGCTGGCGCACCTGTTCGAGCAGTACGCCGACAACGTGCTCCTGCGTCCGCAGCTGGTGTACGACGGCCAGCGTGACCGGAAGTTCGTTCCGGTAGACGAACGCTGATCTGATTTCTCAGTCGAACAGGCCGGGCTGCTGCGAGCTGCCCGGCACCTGAAACAGGTCGGTACGGCTGTCGTCCTGAACGGGACGCCGCTCGAGCCCGTAAGTCTTGCGCCACAGCCGGAACAGGTCGCGGATCTGCTGGCTGTACGGGCCTGAGCCACCCATCCGGCGGCTGAAGTCGCTGCTGCTCAGCCTGCCTTCGCGCATCTCGCGGACGCGGCCAAGCACCTTGCCGGCGCGGTCCGGGAAGTGTTCCTGCAGCCAGGCACCGAACACGTCGCTGACTGCCCCCGGCAGGCGCAGCACCGTGTAGCTGGCGCTGCGGGCCCCGGCGCTGGCCGCTTCGCGGAGTATGTCGGGGATCTCGTGGTCGTTGAGCGCCGGGATGAGTGGCGCCACGTTCACATGAACTGGAATGCCGGCGTCCGCGAGCTTCTCGACCGCCTGCAGCCGCCGCGCACCCGTGGACGTGCGCGGTTCCAGTATCCGGCGCAGTGATTCATCGAGGGTTGTGATCGACAGGGTGACGGTGACCAGGCCCAGTTCGGCCAGCGGGGCGAGCACGTCGATGTCGCGCGTGACCAGGTGGTTCTTGGTGATCACCCCGACCGGGTTGCGGAAGCGCAGCAGTACCTGCAGGCAGGCGCGGGTTATCTGCAGGTGCCGTTCGACCGGCTGGTACGGGTCCGTCACTCCCGAGAGCATCAGCAGCTGCGGCTGCCAGGATTTCTTCCTGAGTTCGGCTTCGAGCAGTTCAGCCGCGTTCTCCTTGACCAGGATCAGCTGCTCGAAGTCCAGCCCGGCTGACAGGCCAAGGTACTCGTGGGTGGGTCGGGCGTAGCAGTAGCTGCAGCCGTGCTCGCAGCCGCGGTACGGGTTCAGTGAGCGGTCGAAGGGAATGTCCGGGCTGGTGTTGCTGCTGATGACGCTGCGGCTGCTGTCCCGCACGAAGCGCGTGCGCGGCGCGACAGATTCCTCGTACTTCTCGGCGTGATCCAGTTCGTCACGGTCAGGCTCGAACTTCAGCTCCGAGAAGCGGGATTCCGGGTTGATCAGCGAACCACGGGCAGGCAGGGACATACCTTAATTATACAGGTATTCGGCCAGGCGGTGGGCATTGTGACATACTTGGCGTGGCCATCACGGAGGTGCCAGCAATGCCGGGAATCGCAATTATCGGGGCTCAATGGGGAGACGAGGGCAAGGGCAAGGTAGTCGACGCTCTGGCTGCTCAGGCGGACTTCGTCGTCCGCTACTCGGGAGGTGCCAACGCAGGTCACACCATCGTCGTTGGCGACGAGGTGTTCAAGCTCCACCACCTGCCGTGCGGCACCTTGCACGACCGGCCGGTCAGCATAATGGGCGGCGGCATGGTCATCGACCCCTGGACGTTCCTGGAGGAGTACGACGCGCTCTCTGCCCGCCGGGACCCCGGTGACGTCTGGATCAGCCACGAAGCCCACCTCGTACTGCCGCATCACCTGAAGAACGACGAAGGTGGCGGCTTCGTGGGTACCACCGGCCGCGGCATCGGCCCCGCCTACTCGGATAAGGCGCGCCGGCTGGGCGTGCGGGCGGGCGACCTCGTGGACGAGGCAGTGCTGCGCGAACGCATCGGCCGCCTGCTGGAAGGCAAGCCCAACTCAACCGAACGCGCCGGCTGGACGAACGTCGACACCGTGCTGAACGAACTGGCTCACGTCCGCGAACGCCTGCTGCCGTTCATCAAGGACACGGGCGCACTGCTGCGCCGGGAGCTCGACGGCGGCGCGCGCGTGCTGTTCGAAGGCGGTCAGGGCACGATGCTCGACCTGGCCTACGGAACTTACCCGTTCGTAACGAGCAGCCACCCGACGGTCGGCGGCATCATCGTCGGTGCAGGCGTCAGCCACAAGGCACTCGACCGCGTCTACGGCGTTGTCAAGGCGTTCACCAGCCGCGTCGGTCACGGGCCGTTCGGCACCGAACTCGACGGCGAGATCGCGGGCCGCCTCCGCGGCACGGGCTCCAACCAGTGGGACGAGTTCGGCACCACCACCGGCCGCGCCCGCCGCGTCGGCTGGCTTGACCTGGTCCAGCTCAAGTACGCCTGCGAGATCAACGGCTTCGACGGCCTGGTACTCACCAAGCTCGACGTGCTGTCCGGCCTCGACACGGTACGCGTTGCCGTCGACTACGATGGCGACACACCCGTCTACCGTGACCTGCCCGGCTGGGGCGAACTGAAGGGCCTCGGCTCGCGCGACGCGCTGCCCGTGGAGCTCGAGGACTACCTGGCTTTGATCGAGGAGTTCACGGGCGTGCCGGTTTCGCTGTTCAGCACCTCACCCGACCGCGAGGACACTTACGGCGAGGTCAGCTGGGGGAGCTGAGCCCTTCAGGCTGTGACGCGAGCTCGCTTACGGCACCATTTTCAACGAGTTCATCGATGGCGGCCTGATCCAGGCTCAGCTGCTCACCCAGAAGCTCGCGCGTGTGCTCACCCAGTAACGGCGGTGCGCGTCGCGGCAGCTGTTCATTGAGCGCGGGCCCATAAGGGCTCTGGATCATCGGCAGGTCGCCCAGCAGGCTGTGTTCGACGCCAGCGATCATCCCCCGGGCCTTTAGCTGTGCGTCCTCGAGCGCTTCCGGCAGGGTGTTGACGGGCGCGGCCGGCACACCGGCCGCACCGAGCAGTTCCAGCCACTCGTCGCGCGTGCGGGTAATCAGCACCTCTTTCAGCCGCGGAATCAGTTCATCTCGATGGGCGACGCGGGCGCTGTTGGTCGCGAAGCGCTCGTCGCGAGCGAGTTCTGCCAGGCCCAGCGCGCCAGCGAACCGCTCGAACTGGCGATCGTTCCCGACGGCCACTGACAGCCAGCCTTCTTTGGTCGGCAGCGCCTGATAGGGAACGATCGAGGGATGGCCGGTGCCAAGCTTCGCCGGTGCCTTGCCGGTGGCAAGGGCGGCCTGCCCCTGATTGACCATGGCGGCCATGGTCACGTCCAGCAACGAGATGTCGATGTGCCGCCCCTGACCGGTTCGTTCCCGCTGGAACAGCGCGCCCATGATTGCCGTGGCCGCGTGACTGCCTGTCAGCACGTCAACCCAGGCGACCCCGAGTTTGGTGGGTGGGCCGTCTGCCTCGCCCGTCATGGCCATGAGTCCGCTCATGCCCTGGATGGCTGCGTCGTAACCGGGTTCATTCGCGCGTGGACCCGTGTGACCGAAGCCGGTTATCGAGGTGTAGATCAGCCGCGGGTCGGCGTCCTTCAGCTGCTCGTAGCCCAGGCCGTAGCGCTCGAGGTCACCGGTCTTGAAGTTCTCGACCAGCACGTCGGCCTTCCCGGCGAGCTCACGCACCAGGGCGACGCCCTCCGGGTTCTTCAGGTCGACCACGATACTGCGTTTGTTGCGGTTGACCGACAGATAATAGGTGCTCTCCCCCTCCAGGTACGGGGGTCCCCAGGCGCGCGTCTCATCACCCTTCGGCGACTCAACTTTCCAGACATCAGCGCCCAGGTCGCCGAGCATCTGCGTGCAGTAAGGGCCGGCCAGCACCCGGGACAGGTCCAGAACCTTTATTCCATTCAGCATGCTGCTGAGTCTACCAGCAGGGGCGATAATGCCAGCATGATCACTGCCACGGACTTTGCTCACCTGCAGCGCTGCGTCGAACTTGCCGCTGAGGCGCTGAAGGACGGTGACTCACCGTTCGGATCCCTGCTCGTTCATGCTGACGGGCGAGTGCTGGTTGAGGACCGGAACCGCATTTCCGGCGGTGACGCGACCCGGCACCCGGAGTTCGCCATCGCCCGCTGGGCGGCTGAGAACTTGACACCGGCTGAGCGGGCGGCCGCAACCGTATACACCTCGGGCGAGCACTGCCCCATGTGTGCCGCTGCCCACGGCATGGTCGGGCTTGGCCGGATCGTCTACGCCAGCTCGTCCGAGCAGCGACTGCAGTGGCTCAGGGAGTTCGGCGTTGAACCGGGCCCGGTGAAATCACTGCCCATAAACGATGTGGTGCCGTCTGCTGAAGTCAGGGGACCTGAACCGCGGCTGACGGAACGGATTTCAGCTCTGCACCGCGAGTACTACCTTGGTTCCGGCTAAACCCGCACCAGCTGTTGACCTTCCGGCCTGCCCTTGCCTACGCATACTCGCGAACTTGGATACCAGGCAGCAAATAAGTGCGCACTCTGCTCCTATACTGACGTCAGGGAGGCCCGCCAAGATGGACCGCGCTACTGCTCTTGCAAAACTCGCGAAGCACAAACCTGAACTGGAATCTCTTGGAGTCAGGTCGCTCTCGCTGTTCGGTTCAGTTGCGCGAGATTGCGCCACCGTGCACAGTGATGTGGATCTGTTGGTTGAGTTCAACGCTCCAATCGGCTTCTTTGAGTTTTATGCGGTAAAAGAGCGCCTGGAACAGATTCTTGGGGCTTCGGTTGACTTGGTCACCCGGAATGGGCTGAAACCTCGCATGAGATCACGCGTTCTGGCTGAGGCTGCCCGTGGAGATCATTGCCGATAACCAGTCTGACCAGCAGGAGACCTGAGTTCGAGTGAACGACCAGACGCCAAGTCTGTTCCAGCAGCCCCAGGATGAACCGCTGGCCGCCCGCATGCGGCCGCGCAACCTGGAGGAGTTCATCGGCCAGGGCCACATCCTGGGTGAAGGCCGCCTGCTCCGGCGCGCCATCCAGGCGGACCAGCTGTCCAGCCTGATCTTCTACGGCCCGCCCGGCACGGGCAAGACGACCCTCGCGCGCGTCATTGCCGGCTCGACCAAAGCGAAGTTCATCGCCATCAACGCCGTGCTGGGAGGGGTGAAGGACATCCGCGAGGCCGTCGCCCAGGCGTCAGCCAGCAAACGGATGGGCCAGCGCACCATCCTGTTCGTCGACGAAGTGCACCGCTTCAACAAGGCCCAGCAGGACGCGCTCCTGCCCTGGGTCGAGAACGGCACGGTCGTGCTGATCGGCGCGACCACCGAGAATCCGTATTTCGAAGTCAACAAGGCACTCGTGAGCCGCAGCCGCATCTTCCAGCTGAAGCCGCTCACCGAGGACGACCTGCGTGGCATCGCAATGCAGGCAGTCAACGACCCCGAGCGCGGCTACGGCCGGCTGGACGTGAACCTGCATGAGGATGCACTCGACCATCTGGTCAACGTAGCCAACGGCGACGCGCGGGCGGTCCTGAACGCCATCGAGCTCGCCGTCAGCACCACCCGTCCCGACGAGGACGGGGTGCGGCAGATCACCCGCGAAGTCGCGGAGGAATCCATCCAGCAGCGCGCCGTGCTCTACGACAAGGAAGGCGACGTCCACTTCGACACCATCAGCGCCTTCATCAAGAGCATGCGCGGTTCCGACCCCGACGCAGCCCTCTACTGGCTGGCCCGCATGGTGTACGCCGGCGAGGACCCGCGCTTCATCTTCCGCCGCATGATCATCTTCGCTGCCGAGGACGTCGGCCTGGCCGACCCGAACGCCCTGCAGCACACCATCGCCGCCTCGCAGGCTTACGACTACGTGGGTCTGCCCGAAGGCCGCTTCCACCTGTCGCAGGCGGTCCTGTACCTGGCGACGGCGCCGAAGAGCAACAGCACCATGGGCTTCTTCGACGCCCTGGACAGCGTGGAGAAGGAGCTCGAGGCCGAGGTGCCCAACCACCTGCGCGACGCGAGCCGCGACAGCGAAGGATTCGGCCACGGCAAGGGCTACCTGTACCCGCACGCCTACCGCGACCACTGGGTCGAGCAGCAGTACCTGCCGGCCGCACTGCAGGGCAAGGTGTTCTACCAGCCGAGCAATCAGGGTTCCGAGCAGCAGGTTCGCGATTCCGTGACGCGCCGCCGCGAGGCGCAGCTGGCCGCGATGCTTGAACAGGATGACCTCGCTCCACCGGAAGTCCTCACCATGGGGCCAGCCGACCGGGCGCGCGACCGCTGGCTGCAGCGCACCGTCTCCGAGGCCGGCCCCCGCCTGGGTGAACTGCGCGACGACATGATCGCAGCCGCCCGGCTGCAGCGCCATGACGTGGTCCTCGACCTGGCCGCCGGCACCGGCCTGCTTACCTGGGAGGCAGTGCGCCGCGTCCCCGAGGGCCAGGTGTTCGCCCGCGCACTGGCCGCCGCTGACGAGAAAGCCCTGCGCGAGCAGGCTCAGGCCCTGCCCGAATTGGACCGGCCCGTGGTGTTCCGTGGCGAGATCCCCAACGACAAGGTGCGTTTCGACGCCGTACTCGGCCGGAGCGCGGAGATCGGTGACCTGGACTGGCTCTCCGCACTCATGCAGCCGGACGGCCGCCTGGTCCTGGCGCTGCCGCTGCCCGCTGCGGCGCAGCGGCTCTACGCCCTGGTCAAGGACGCTCCGGTCTGGTGGCGGGAAGCGGAGGAAGCCCTCTACGTCGCACTGGACTTGCCTGACGCGGCAATTTGGCAGTCTGCCGCTGAGGCTGCCGGTTTCGGCCGGGTGCGGGCGGAAACCAGGGTCCAGAAGACCCGGCAGCAGCTATCTGACGCCGCCGTCGCCCGCTGGTTTCCTGCTGAGCCGAATTCCGATTCCTATGCAGCCCGGCTGGGCTTAGACATTGAACGGTTGAAGGAAGCCGAGCGCCTGCTCCGGATAGCGGTTTCCGGCGGACCGGTGAAGTGGGAGCAGCGCTTGCTGTTCCTGACCGCGTTGAGATAGGCACCATATAACCAGGCACTTGCAAAACGCTGAGAAACTGTCTAGTCTGTCCAGACAGGGGTCGACAGTGACGTGGCAGCTTCAGGATGCAAAACAGAAGTTCAGTGAACTCGTCAGACTCGCGGAACAGGAAGGCCCGCAAATCGTTACGCGTCATGGCGACGAGGTGGTTGTCGTAATATCCGTCGAAGAGTATCGACGCCTGCATGAGGAACCCGATTTCAAGGAGTTCCTGCGCAGCTTTCCACCGGTCGACGAACTGGAAGTCACGAGAGACACCCGACCGGCTCCCGAGATTGACTTATGAGTTTCCTGCTGGACACGAACATAGTGTCCGAACTTCGCAAGCCCGAATGCAACCCGGGCGTATTCGATTGGTACGAATCTGTACGTAGGGAGCAGCTGTACCTCAGCGTTCTGCTACTGGGTGAGATTCAGCAGGGCATCAATCGGTTGCACCTGCGCAACGACCCGGATCAAGCCAGAATTTTTGAGACCTGGCTGCACACTGTCCGGACGACATACCGGGCACGCGTTCTTGAAATTGATTCCGAAATCGCGGAACGATGGGGTGATATCAGCCACCTCAGGACCCTGCCCGTTGTTGACGGATTGATGGCGGCGACGGCAAATGTTCACAGGCTTACCTTGGTGACGCGTAACGCGGCCCATTTCACTGATACAGGAACCAGATTGCTGAATCCCTTTACTTGAGGTTCCGTGAAGTAACATGGCCCTCATGCGTCCTGCACCGCTGTTCCGCAAAGTCGTAATCGCCGGGGTGGGCCTGATCGGCGGTTCGATCGGACTCGGGGTCCGGCAGCGCTTCCTGGCTGAAACCGTCATCGGCCTTGACCCCGACCCGGAAGCCCTGGACGCGGCGCAGTGGACCGGCGTCATCGACGAAACCCACCTTGAAGCGGGTGACTGGCTCAGGGACGCCGACCTGGTGATCCTGGCAGCGCCCGTGCAGAGCCTGATCGAGCTGGCCCGGAGCATGGAGCCATGGCTCTCTGACGACGCGATAGTCACCGACGTGGGTGGCGTGAAGCAGGAACTTGTCGAGCAGCTGTCGCACCTGCGCTTCGTGGGTGGCCACCCCATGGCCGGCAGCGAGCGCAACGGCGTGGTGAACGCGGACGCCGCCCTGCTCGAGAACGCGGTCTGGGTGCTGACGCCCGTCGCCGCGACTGATCCGGAAGCGTTCGCGAAAGTCCAGGAGTTCGTCACCCAGCTCGGTGCCCGGCCGCTTACGGTCGAGCCGGAACAGCATGACCGCCTGGTTGCGGCCGTGTCGCACGTGCCGTACCTGACTTCGCTGGCGCTCACGCAGCTGGTGGCGGGTGACACCGATCGCGACCTGATGATGCTGCTGGCCGCCGGCGGCTTCCGCGACGCGACCCGCGTCGCCGCCTCGGACACCGACCTGTGGCTCGACATCTGCGCCTCCAACCGCGAGGCCATCGTCGCCGTGCTCGACGACTACCGCGCAGACATAGCGCGGCGAAACGACCGGGGCGAAGGCGACGAACAGCGCGTGATCGCGCTGGCTCCAGGGCAGATCCTCGTTTTTCCTCACACCGGTGGCGCGCTCGCTCATGGTGATACGCCGCACCTGGGAGGTTCCGGTCTTGCCGCCCATCGCCATGCCCGGCATCTCGATCCGCGCGCTATAGGCCGTGCCCCGAGGATCGTTGGAGACCTGATTCATCGCCCTGTGAATCAGGTCCAGTTTCTCCGGAGCAATGTCGAGAGAGGGAAACGGGGGTGACGCCGGCGCTTCCGCCGCATCCTCGGGAGCCGAGGGGCGGAGCAGCGACGGTT
>CALDPK010000118.1 GCA_937911855.1 uncultured Trueperaceae bacterium
GGCGCTGGCTCCCTGATTCAGGGAGCCAGCGCCGGCCCAGCCTGCGGAAGCAGGTTTTTTTACTTGTTCTTGAGGCGGGTGTCGAACACGTCGCGCAGCCCGTCGCCCAGCATGTTGAAAGCCAGTACGACCACGGCGATGGCTATGCCGGGGTAAAGCGTCACGTGCGGGGCACTGCGGATGGTGTCCC
Source organism: uncultured Trueperaceae bacterium (assembly GCA_937911855.1). Lineage (GTDB taxonomy): Bacteria > Deinococcota > Deinococci > Deinococcales > Trueperaceae > CALDPK01. The sequence continues at coordinate 191 of CALDPK010000118.1, forward strand.
TGCCGACGCTGAGCATGCGGCCCCAGCTTATCTCCGGCGGCTGCGTGCCCAGGCCCAGGAAGCTCAGACTGGCCTCGGTGACAATGGCCGTGCCCATGCCGAGCGCTGACAGCACGAGAGCCGGCGCCCAGGCGTTCGAGAGGATGTGCCGGAAGAGGATCGACACGTGCGACACTCCGAGCGCCCTGGCGCTCTCCACGAACTCCTCTTCCCTGAGTGCCAGTACCTCACTGCGTATGAGCCGGGCCATCTGCGGTACCCGCGCGATGGCGATGGCGATCATGGCGTTCACGATGCTCGGACCCAGGGCCGCAACGATCGCGATGGCCAGCAGGATGCCGGGGATCGCCAGCAGGATGTCCATCAGGCGCATGATGATGTTGTCCACCTGACCGCCCACGTAACCAGCCACCGCGCCCAGGACGACGCCCAGCAGCAGTGAGACGCCGGTGGCAACCAGACCCACCTGAAGTGAGACGCGGGTGCCCATGATGATGCGCGAGAGGACGTCACGCCCTAGCTCATCAGCCCCAAGGATGTAAGTGCTGTTAAGCGCACCATCAGCGAACAGTCCACGCGGTGGGGTGAAGCGGGCAAACAGGTCCTGCTTGAGCGGATCCATCGGCGTGATCCACGGTCCGACGATCGCGATCAGGACCAGCAGCAGCGCTATTGAAGCTCCGATGATCACGTTCGGGTTGCGGGTGATGCGCCTCAAGAACCGGTCACGGCTGTCGTTCCTGCCGCTCTCCGCAACTTGCGGCACAGAGGTGTTGTTGCTTACTGGTTCAGTCATAGCGTACCCGGGGGTTGAACAGACCGTAGCTGAGGTCTACCAGCAGGTTTACGAGGACGAAAGCCATGGTGAGCATCAGGATGCTTCCCTGCACCACCGGGAAATCGCGCGCGCTGATCGCCTGGATGATCAGCCGGCCGATGCCGGGCCACGCGAAGACAGCCTCGGTAACCACGGCGCCACCAAGCAGCGACCCGAACTGGACCCCCACCACGGTGATGACCGGCAGGAGGGCGTTCCTCAGGGCATGCTTGTAGATGACCCGGTGCTGCGCCACGCCCTTGGCCTGGGCGGTCCGCACGTAATCCCGGTTCAGGACCTCGAGCAGGCTGGAGCGCATCAGTCGTGTCACCAGCGCCATGATCGACGTGCCCAACGCGAGCGCCGGCAGCAGAAGATGCCTGATCGAATCCCAAAGCGGCACGATGGTGCCAGCCGTGAACAACTGCGTTATGCCGTCAAAGAACGACGGTCCGCGGCCGAATATCGGCAGCCATTCCACGTGCAGTGCGACGCCGCCCAGCAGGAGCAGCCCCAGCCAGAAGTTCGGCAGTGACACCCCCAGCAGCGAGACGACCATGCTTCCCCAGTCGATCCAGGTGTTGCGGTTGGTGGCGGCGAGTACACCAAGGGGGATGCCTAACAGGATGGCCAGCAGCAGCGAGGCTGCAGCCAGCTCAATGGTCGCGCCCATCCGTTCGAAAACCAGTTCGGTGACGGCCGTGCGCTGGCGGAGTGACTGGCCGAAGTCACCGGTCAGTGCGTTCCCCAGCCAGCTCACGTACTGAACGGGCAGGGGGCGGTCGAAACCGTAGATCGCGTTGAGCCGCTCGACTTCTGCGGGTTCTGCGTCCTCGCCCAGCATCATCCGGACGGGATCGCCGGGCGCCAGGTGCACCAGCATGAAGATGATTATCGACGCGCCCAGAACTACCGGGATCAGCGATATCAGCCGTCGTATTGTGAATTGAAGCATCCGTCCTCGATATCAGCGAAGGAGCCCAGCCGCGCAGACCGGGCTCCCGCAATTAGTTATCAGCTGTTGAGTCCCGCTGGCGGGTTCAACGGTTGAACTTCACCAGATGCAGGTCCTGGTAGGCCTTGCCGCTCTCGGTGTGAATGGTCCAGCCTTCGATCCACGGATGGAACATGGCGATCTCTTCGGTGTAGTTCACGTAGATGACGGGCGCTTCCTCGACGACGATCATCTGCGCTTCGCTGTAGATGTCGATCGATTCCTGGCTGTCAGAAGGAACGCGGCGGCCTGCTTCGAGCAGTTCGTCGACGCGCTCGTTGTCGTAGTAGGTGAAGTTGCTGCTGCCGTCGCTGGTGAACTGGCGGTACATGGAGCGGTCCGGATCAAGCTGGCCGCCGAAGCCCAGGATGAACATGTCGTAATCGCTGGTCGTCTGGACGCGGTCGTTGAACGCACCGAACTCTTCGATGTTGATCTCCAGGGTGATGCCGATGTCAGCGAGTTCTGCCTGGAGGATCTCGGCGATCTGGATTCGGACGGGCGCTTCGTTGGTGTGGACGCGCAGGGTCATGCCGCCGTCGAAGCCTGCTTCTGCGAGGAGTTCGCGGGCACGCTCGGGATTGTAGTCGAAGCGGGGAACGTCCGGGTTGAACCAGGGCAGGTTCGGGGAGATCATGCTGACGCCGGGTTCACCGATGCCGTTGAGCACGAACGAGACGATGGCTTCGCGGTTCACGAGGTGGCTGATGGCCTGACGGACGAGCACATTGTCGAGCGGTTCGGACTGGTTGTTGAGGCCGATGTAGGTATAGCCGGTGCCCGGGGTGCGCTGGATGACGTAGCGGTCATCGGCTTCGAGGCGCTCGAGGTCGGTGGGTACGGGCGGGGACTGGGTCAGGTGGATCTCGCCTGCTTCGAAAGCCAGCTGGCGGGTGCCGTCTTCGGGGATGGTGCGGAACTCGACGAAGTCGATCTCACCGCGGCCGCCCCAGTAGTCGTCGAACGCCGACAGCACGAGGCGGTCGTCGCGGCGCAGTGACTCGAACTTGTAAGGTCCGGTGCCGATGGGGTTAAAGGTGAAGTCTTCGATGTCTTCGGCGCTCACCGGTGCGATGGGCATGCGGGCGATGTTGTTGAGCAGGAAGCTGTTCACGTTGCTCAGGTTCATCACGACCGTGTAGTCGTCGGGGGTGTCGATGCTTTCGATGTCGGCGTAGAGCGCGCGGTTCTGGGCGGGGTTGTCGGCGTTCAGTACCCAGTCGAACGTGTACTTGACGTCCTTGCTGGTGAAGTCACTGCCGTCGTGGAACTTGACGCCTTCACGCAGCTGGAAGACGAGGGTTCGGCCTTCGTCCTGGAACTCCCAGGAGGTGGCCAGGCGGGGGATGACGCTCAGGTCGTTGTCGAACGTTACGAGCGGTTCGGAGATGACGGCTACCCGCTGGATCGAGTACGTGTCGGCTGCGACGCGCGGGTCGAGGTTGGACAGTTCGGCGGGGGCACCGATGACCAGCGTGTCCTGGGCCGTCGCGACTCCGAACGAGAAGATCGCGGCTGCGGCGAGACCGGTCAGTCGTCTTATGAAAAGGTTTTTCTGCATGTGATGCCTCCTGGATTCTATTGGCTTACGGAAGTTGATTCGTTCGTTATGCACGAACCGGGGTTGAAGCCTCCGTGAGTAATATGTCGGCCAATATATCACGCGATATCTTTGTGTCAACTGCGGCCCCCGCAGACCCACATCGGTCAGAACACCTGGTCAAAAATCCGCAGGAAGTTGCCGCCCAGAACTTTGCGGACGCGTTCCTCGCTGTGACCGCGTTCGAGCATGCCCTTCGTCAGGTTGAACATCTGCGTTACGTCCTCGATGCCTTCGGTGCACATGTCACCCACGCCGTCGAAATCCAGTCCCAGCCCCACGTGGTCTTCGCCCACCACGCTGATCATGTGTTCCAGGTGCTGAAACAGCGGTTCCAGCGGTGCACGCTCGTCATACTCGCCCAGGAACGGCGGTACCGGGACCACCCCGACCACGCCGCCGGTCGCGGCTATGCCTTCCAGCTGTTCGTCAGACAGGTTGCGTACGTGCGGGTAGACGGCGGCTGCGTTCGAGTGGGTCGCGACGATGGGCGCGCCGGTAAGCTCGAGCACGTCAGTTACGCCGCGCGGGCTCAAGTGCGAGACGTCCAGCAGTATTCCCAGCCTGTTGCACTCCTGCACCAGCTGGCGTCCGAAGTTGCTGAGTCCGCCGGCGTGCGGCATCTCGCCAGCTCCGTCGGCAGCTTCGTTGCGCCGGTTCCAGGTCAGTCCCAGCACCCGCAGGCCCAGGCGGTGGAACATCCGCAGGGCCCGGATGCTGCCTCCCAAACCCTCGGCCCCTTCCATCCCCAGGATCAGCGCCACTTCACCGTGCGACTTGGCTTCCCTCACGTCCTTGCCGCTCGTGGCCAGCCGGGCGAGTTTCGGGAACGCTTCGAGCTCCTCGTACAAGGTGTCGATGAAGTCGATCGACTGGCGGATGCCGTCGCCCTGCCGCTGCTCACTGACGAAGGTCGCCATGACCTGGGCTGTCAGTCCGCCTTCGCGGGCACGGACAAGGTCGAACTGGCCGAGGTCGGAGCGTTCTCCCAGGCGGCGCTGCCCTTCAAGCACGCGGCCCAAGGTGTCGCAGTGGGTGTCGATGATAAGGGCGTCACGGTGCAGCGTTTCAGCGTCGCTGGAGGTCAGGGCTGGTTCTTTCATGGTCAGGCTCCTAAGCGGTCGCGCAGCAGCTGGTCCTCAGCACCGCGTACCGCATCACATGATATGTCAGCCTTGTGCTCGCCAGCCCTCCCCCTGCTCTGTTGTAATCACTCTGCTACAGGTTGTGGATGATCCGCGCCAGTTCGGCGGGCCTGGTGATCATCGGCCAGTGGCCGCTGTCGATATCGACGAATGAAACCTCGCGTACCTCGCTCAACTCGGGGATCTCTCCCGCAGCAATCCACGCCTTGGCGTCCTTGACGCTGTACTCCGGGCAGACGAGAGTCACCGGAACATCGAAGCGCCGTTCATCTGCAAGCCGCACGACGCCTCTGGAGACAGTCTCCGGCACCGGCATGAACGCCGCCTGCATGCGTTCGCGGGTAACCTGATCCAGGTCCACAGAGTCGGCACCTTCGAACGGTTCCCAGCCTGGGAACGGCATGACTCCATCGGCAGGCTCGAAGAAATCCGCGTACCTGCTGCCATCAGAAGCCGGAAAACCGCCGACCATGACGACTCCGGACACAGCTTCGGGTCGCCGGTCCGCGGCTATCCAGGCGAGCGTTGCCGCAGCCGAGTGACCCACCAGCACAGGCTTATCCAGGCCATCCACTGCCTGCAGCACGGCGCCAACCTGGTCCTCGAGCGTGGCTTCCCTTGACTCGTCATCGGCGCCCGGCAGCTTGAGTTTCAGCGGACGGTGGCCCAGCGCAGTCAGTTCGTCAGCTGTCTCGTTCCAGACCGTTGCGCGCAACCAGAGGCCGGCGATAAGAATCACATCCATTCATACCCTCCTGTGCGAATGCTACTGCGCGGGAAAAGCATGCGTATTCAGTCGACTACGTCAGTCATTGCTGACAACATTACGGAACCGCTGCCTCAGAGCCAGCGCCTGACGCGCCGATGATACCTGTCGTATTCGCTGCCGAACTCCTGCAGCAGGAGCTTCTCTTCGGCCGGTATGACGAACCGGTTGAGGACAAGGACGTAAGCGGCCGGCACCAGGAAAGCTGCGGCAGAACCGGTGAGGGTGGCCACCCCGGTCAGGATGGTGGCGCACGCCAGGTAATACGGGTTGCGTGTTGCGCCATACAGCCCGGTTGTGACCAGTCGCGTGGGCGGATCACCGGCATTGGTGCTGCTGCCGATGCGGCGCAGACCTGACAGCACGCTCAGTCCTGAGGTAACTCCTGCCAGGATCAGCAGCCAGCCGACCAAGATGAAACCCGGGCCGCTGAAACCGGGCCACGGGAGCAGAAGCTTCAGCAGCCACATCAGAAACAGCCCCAGGAAGAGGCTCACGTCAGGTATCCGCGTAACGTTCACCCGCTCAGCCAGCCGGTTTCGCCCATACTGCCGAGTAGGTGTCGTCTGCCGGATAGTTGGCCACGGCTTTCCAGTTCTGGGTTTTCAGGTAGTTCCAGATGGAGTCGCGGTTTGCGTCGCCATGGGCGTATTTCTTCTTCCTGGGGTAAAGGATCCACACGTGCCGCGCAGCTTCCAGTTCCGGCAGGAGTTCCGGGAACCGGGCAGCCAGCTCATCTGTGGTGCTCACAAGCCAGTGGATCGCGGCTGGGTTTTCGGCCATGCCGGTCTGGAACCGGACTCCGGCAGGCAGTTCGCCGAGACGCGAAGGATAATCGTCGGGCGTTCCCACCAGCTGGATGAGGTCGCCTTCTTTCATGCGCAGCTTCTGACTTGTGGTCATGGTCATGGTGTGAATGGTACACGCTGCGACTAAAATCAGGCATATGGCCAGGGATCTCATTGCAGTTTTCAGCGATGCACACGGCAACTCACTTGCTCTGGAAGCGGTGCTGCGTGACATCGCTCAGTTCGCGCCGGATGTCGTGCTGAACCTGGGTGATCAGATCTGGGGTCAGGTGGATCCCCTGGGAGCGTATGACCTGCAGGCCGGCCTTGGAGCCGTTGAGGTGCGCGGCAACAACGACGAGAAGCCGTCAAGCCTGGAGAGCCTGTCGGATTTCGAGCGTGGTTACGCGTCCTGGCTGGCGAAGCGGGTTCCGCGCGAGGCTTTCCAGCGCCTGGCCGCCCTGCCGATGAGCGCTTCGGTGCTGGACGGGCGGATCCTGGCAGCGCACGGCACCCCGTCCAGCCCCTGGGACCTGCTGCTGTGGCAGGTGACAGGAGGCAGGCTCGTGCCCCGGTCCGATGAGGATGTGGCCGCGAAGCTGGGGGCGGTGAGCGAGGACGTTGAGCTGGTGGTGGTGGGCCACACCCACATGGAGCGGACCGTCCGGATCGGCGAGCGTCTTCTGGTGAATGTAGGTCCTGTCGCGTGGCAGCGGGACGGTGATCCCAGGGCGCGCTGGACGCTCCTTAAGAACGACGGGAGCGGCTGGACTGCGGAGCTGCGCCGCGTGGAGTACGACTGGCAGGCAGCTGCAGATGCCGTGACCCGTAACGAACCGTTCTTCCCGCCGGAGGTTGATTCGCATCTGCTCGGCGTCAACCAGCGACCGGATGACGCGTGAGGGACGCGCCTTAAGGCGCAACTGACTTCAAGAATGCGAAGTACCACCCTTGCCGCCGGTTACCTTATTTGCTAAGGTACTCCTACGTCTCCTGCGTCGCGGGAGCTGACAAAAACAGGCGCATCCCGGTAGACCGCTAAGCCGCTGGGATGCGCCCACCAGCCACCCCTCAGGGCTGCACTGGTATGCCCTCATTATATACCGCGTGCAGCCCGGAAAGGACGATGGGAACAGCTGTTTCACAGCACTCCCTAACCCCATGCGCCCTGATCCGGAACCGGACCTGCTAGTCACTGCCCTGCTGCTTGAACCGTTTGAACTGTGGTGGGCCGTCCGGCAGGACCCTTCACTGGCAGGCAGACCCATGGTCAGCGTCCGGAAAGACCGCGTGGCCCACGCCAACCCGGCTGCCCGGGCTGAGGGCGTGACCCCCGGCCTGTCCCTGGCCGGAGCCAGACTGAAAACCAGCAACCTGCACGTGGTGGACGCCGATGTCGACCAGCTGAAGGTTCAGTGGTCGTGGCAACTGGGCGAGCTCAACGGCTGGTCGCCCTGGTTGCACAGTCCCAGAACCGGTCGCGCCTGGCTGCTGGTCTCCCCTGCTGAAGCCCGCCGGCTGCCCCTCGAGTACGGCGCGCAGGTCGGCGCGGCAGCCAACCGGGAGGTGGCGCTGGCTGCTGCCCTGATGACCCGTCCCGGCGAACTCCGCATCGTGGAGGCAGGCAAGGAACGCGAGTTCCTGGGCCGGGTGCCCGTCAACCGTCTGCCCGCCCTGGGTTTCACGCCGAAAGCCACCGAGCGCTTCTCCTGGCTGGGCGTCCGCAAGCTCAGCGACCTGTTCCACTGGAAGGAAAGTCAGCTGCGCAATGTCAGCGGCCCTGACGCGGCAGGACTGCACCGGCTTCTGCATGGCCCCTGGGAAACCCGCGTCCCGCTCTTCCTCGAGGAGCAGACCTTGAAGAGCAGTTACTCCTTCGAGGACACGGTCCAGGAGCCTTTCGAGGTGGAACCGGTGGTCAGGAAATTAGCAGGACAGCTGGCGCAGAAGCTGAACGGGCTGGCGACCGGGCGTGTCACAGTCACCACTGAAAGCATGGGCCTGAAACTGCCTGACGAGACCGTCTGCAAGGAGCCCGTCCAGAACGCGGACGTCCTGATCCGGCTGATCTGGCGTTCCCTGCAGCGCAGCGGCGCCCTCGCCCTGGGGATCGACGCCCTGAGCGTGACCCTCGCGGACTTAAGCCGCCCCCAGGTGCAGCAGAGCCTGTGGCCTCAGAAGGAAGCGCGCGAGCGGGCCATCCGCCTGGTCAGCCGCCGTTACCCCGGCGCCCTGCTGGGTTTCGAGCTTGTCGACCCTTATTCACTCGCCCGTGACCGCCGCTTCCGCCTGTTCAGGCTCGATACCGGCGAGACCGTCACACCCACGCCCACATCAACCCCGGTTCCAACTCAGGTGAAGCATGCGTCAGCAGAACTCGAATCTGCCCGTTCAGTCTGATCCGGCTGGCAGACCCGTTGCGGTCCTGCTGAACGGCGCCTTCCGGCAGGTGACGAGCATCATCGATTCCTGGCAGTGGGCCGGGGACTGGGTGAACGACGTGAGTGAACGCCATTACTGGCTGGTCAGCGTCGAAGGAGGCGGCGTCCTCGAGCTTTACGAGGAAACTGACAGCAACAGCTGGGTGCTGAGTCGCGTGCCTGATTGAGACTAAGATGCGCTAAGCTGGCCCGGTTTTCGGGTGAAGACAGGAGGGTTCAATGCGACGCATCAGGTATCAGGTGGCGATGAGCCTGGACGGTTTCATCGCCGGTCCGGCTGGCGAGTACGACTGGATAGTTCCTGACGAGGACATAGATTTCGGTGCCCTCTACGCGCAGTTCGACACGTTCCTGATGGGCCGCAAGGCGTACCAGGAGCTGAAAGACTCCTTCCTGAAATCGGAAGTGTTCGAAGACAAGCAGATCCTGGTGTTCTCCGACAGCCTCACTGCGGGCGATCATCCTGAAGTCCGGCTGGTTGCCTCACCTGATGTGGACGCGACCATCGCGGAGCTGCGCTCGCAGTCCGGCAAGGACATCTGGCTGTATGGCGGCGGTGAGCTGTTCCGCAGCCTGCTGGAACGCGGCCACGTCGATACGGTCGAGCCGGCCGTCATCCCGGTGCTTCTCGGCCGGGGCCGCCGTTTCCTGCCGGAGACCGGCAGCCTCACAGGGCTGGAGCTGACCGGTCATGCGCTCTACCCGAAGAGCGGGACGATGATCCTGGAGTACCGGGTGGCAGGTGCTGTCCGCTCAGAAGTCGAGTTCGACCAGAGCCACCTTGTCGATTGAGAATTCAAGCGTGATTGCGACCGGATCCCCGGCTGGCTCTTCCTGGGACATCAGGTTGGCATGGAAATCAAGCTGTCCTTCGGCCGTGCCCACCAGCCGCAGGTCGCCGTTCGGCAGCTCTTCGGCTTCCAGCACGGTGATGACCGCTTCGTTTGCCAGGTACACATCGTCGAACATGGCTGTCGTGGTCCAATACATGATGTCGCCCGTGAACTCACAGGGACAGGCAACGAGTGGCCCGCTGAAGGAACTGAAGTCGATGGATACGGCACCTTCAATGAGTCTGCCGTCCTGATGCCCCTGAAGCGAGAAGTTGTAGAACATGTCCATCATCACGTTGTAGGTGGCCGTGTTCTGCTTCTCCCCTTCCACATCGATCTCCAGGGTGTTCCATTGCAACGCTGAACCATCAACGGTTCCAGTGATGGTTCCCGTGGCTGCCGCGCCGGCCAGGGCACCTTGTGCGCCAGCTGCGGGGAGCAGCAGGCCGAGCAGGAGCAGTGTCAGCAAAATGCGTCTGTACGAATCAGTGTTCATCATGGTTCTCCTTCCAGGTCCTTCCAATGAAGGAACCTGCGTTACGGGATCTGGGTCTGCAAACCTTACCGTGCTTCACAGGCTCCGGCATCACAGTCGGAACTGCAGTGACTTTAAGAGCTGGCCGTCATAGCACCGTCAAAGCCGTTTCACGAAAATGGCCCGGTATCCCTGCCCCGTTCATCCTGAAGCCTGATCGGACCTGTCCAACAACTGCACTCCGGTCACTCCCAGCGGGACCGTTACGAAGGCAATCAGTAATCGCCCGACTGACCATCTGGTTAACAGGCGGTACAAAGTGTGCCATCATAGATAATGTTCAAGATTGCTGCAACTACATTCGTATTAATGCTGGTGCTTTACGCAACCGGCCAGGAGAACGCTCCTCACTTCGAGGGTGAACTGCCGCCAGGAGTGCCGGAGGGCGCCGTGCTCAGCGCAATGGTCGTTGATGACATGGCTGCTTTCAGCACCGTCCCACTGGGTACAGTTGAGGTGGCTGACGGCAGCTGGCAGCTCAGGCTGCCGGCCGAGCTGCCCGTGGAACAGCTCCAGGAGCTTCAGGTGTGTGGCGGAGGGAATATCAGTGTCGCTCTGGTCACCCACTTTGAGGTGGTCGCAGGTGACGCAACCGTGGGTCAGCTCTGGCGTACCAATGAAGCACCCGGTGCCTGGGGAATGTATGGACCGTCCGAGTACACGTACTTCGCGTACGTCAGTGAACCCGTTGTGCTTGAGGATGACTGCTGGGGCGACGTTACTGAGCTGAATCTGCAGCCTGGCTGGAACCTCTATACGCGCCTGCTTACCGATACCGGCTCGCTTGTCACCAGCGCCGAACCCCCCGATGATTTCGTCTGGCACTACCTTGACTGAGGCTGCAGCGGCTGACGCTGCGCACTTCAGCCGAATTTCTCCAGCAGCCGGATGAATGTTTTCACGTTCCGCAAGGTGGTGGGAACTTTCAGTCGCCTTGAGATGATGTTGTTGCTGAGTTTTGAATCGTGTGAGCTGCCGGCGTAGCGGATGATGGCTGCATTTTTGGTCAGGGTCAGTTCATCAGGGCCATGGTCCATGGCTGCGAGCTCCTCAAGGCCGTCCGGGTCAGCTGTCCCGTCCCAGATGCTGATCTGGACGCTGCCTGTTTCGGGCACTCCGTAGGGGTTGGCATCGACCAGTGCGCGCAGGTCAGCTGACCTGCGCATTATTGCGTCTGTGTCGACAGCGAACTGCTCGGCGATCAGCTGTTTTAAGGTTTGCTTTATCTGATCAGGTGCACCGTCAGGAAAGATCAGGTTGCCGCTGGCCAGCAGGAAGGCTGCGGGTCCCAGCCCGCGGGCTTCCAGCAGGGCGATGAGTTCCTTCATGGGAACCTTGTTGTATTTGCCCAGGTTCACCGCGCGCAGGAAGGCGAAGACGGTCATGGCAGCAGACTAGCTCATACGGCCTTCCGCCTTTGCTGTGAAAACGCTACTTTCCTTTTTGTTCTTTCATGCCAGGCTTTGTGCATGGCCCAGGCTGGCACACCGTTCCGTAAGCCATCCGAGGTTCTGAGGCGGATGAGCGGCATGGCGCCCTCTCACGCCGCAGCGGCACTGTTCGAGTCAATTACTGGCGTTGATTCTCACGATCTGGACGGCATTTTCAGCAGTCAGGCCGTGATGCCGCAGGATGTCAGCGCACGCGGTCTGCGGGATAACCTGGCTGAGCTGCTCGGAATCTCCAAAGCTGCTGCCGCTGATCTGTTGGACACCAGTCCCAGCCGCCTCAGTCGCAGTAACAGGATTGACATACGCATGCTCGACCGCGCCCACGCCGTTATCCGCACGTTCGTGACCGTCGCTGCGGTGGTCGGCCCCCATAGCGCTGCTGACTGGCTCAAAAGACCCAGTGTCGCCCTGGATCAGCGGGCCCCGCTGCAGCTTTTGGGCAACAGTTACGGGGAGAAGCGGGTCGAGAACCTCATCGAAGGGCTGCGGGGCGGAGCCATCGTTTGAAGGTTTACCGGTTGGTGCACGACCTGTCACTCAACCGGCACCCGGAGTTCAGCGACAGCCGCGTCGAAACGCTCGGCCCACTGGTCCTGGATGAACGAATAAAGGCGCTGCTGGATTCAGCCAGATCCTGAACGCCAGCCTTCCCACAGGAACAGACCCTCACAGATGCCTTAGCTGTTAAGGTATCCTCTCTTCATGAAAGCGCGGTCTTTTGCAGGCTCAACCATGGGTTTCACCCGGAGCCTCGACGGCCTGCTCGATGTGCGGTCGTTCTTCTCCGAAGGACAGGGTGTTTCGAGCCCGAAGCGGCTGGTGCATGAAGCCGCAGCCCGGGGTTACCAGGCACTTGCCCTGACCGATTACCTGTCGGTCGGCGGAGCGGTGGAGCTGCAGCAGAACGCGCGTGAAGCCGGCATCGCCGGGATAATCGGGGCGACGGTGCCGCTGGACACGGGCGCGGGAGTTTACGACGTGGTCCTCCTGTGCGGATCCAGGCAGGGTTACCAGAACCTCAACGAACTGATCACGCTGTGCCGGTACGACGGGCAGGAAGCCGTGACCATGGCTCAGCTGGTCAGCCTGGCCGGGGACCTGCACCTGCTCACCGGCGGCCGGCGGGGCTTCCCCGACACCTTGCTGTCAGCCAGGCGGCCCCGGCGCCTTCAGGAACTGCTCAAGGAACTCGAGGTGCTGATGGACGGGCGCCTGTACCTGCAGCTGTACTTCGATCATCACCCCTGGGACCGGCGGCGGGCGGGCCAGCTCCGACGGCTGGCGCACGAGCTTGAAATCACGGTGGTGGCTGCCCCGCAGGTCCGTTACGCAACCCCGGAAGATTTCCCGCTTTACGATTCCCTGGTCTGCGCCCGGGAAGGCATCGACGTCAACACCCCGCACCCCGAACGGCCGCAGACGCGCGCGAACTGCCTGAAATCACCGGCTGACTGGGCGGATGTGCTGCCCTGGCAGGACGCCCTGGGCAACACCGCGGAGTTATGGCGGGAACTCCGGTTCGACCTGCAGCCCGAGCACATGATCCCCCCGAAAGTGCACGTCCCTGACGGTCATACTGCAGATTCGTACCTGCGGGAGCTGTGCGTGAGCAACCTGTCGCGCTACTACGCGGGTGAACGGGCCGCTCAGGCTGCGGAGCTGCTGGAGAAGGAGCTGCGCGTCATAAAGGAGCAGCGTTTCCCGGAACTGTTCCTTGCCTGCCGGGAACTGGTGGATTACTGCGACAGGCACGGCATCCTCTCCTCTGCCCGGGGCAGTGCCGCAGCGAGCATCACCTGCCGCCTGCTCGGCATCAGCAAGATCGATCCCCTTGAACACGACCTGCTGTTCGAACGGTTCCTGTTCCAGGGGCAGAAGAGCGCGCCTGACATCGACATCGACATAAGCAGCGAACGGCGGGACGAGGTTCTCACCTGGATCGAGCGGCGGTACGGCGGCGAGCAGGGGGCGCGGCTCGAGGCGATGGTCAGCAACCGCATCACTTACCGCACCCCGCTGGCGCTGCAGGACATGGGCCGGGCTGCGGGACTGCCCCAGGTGCTGCGCAACCGGGTCAGCAAAGCCTTGGGGCGTGATTACCGGCGGCTGGCACCGCGCAATCTGCGGCAGGCTGACGCGCAGCTGACCGAGGTGCTGGGCGAGGCACCCGTCAAGGAGACGCTCTACCGGGTGCTGGAACACATGGAGAAGGGTCACTTCCGGCATTTCGCGCCGCATTCAGGTGGCGTGGTGCTGTCCGAACGGCCGCTGTCCTGGTACTCCCCGCAGTACCGCAGCGCCAACGGCATCCGGGCGCTGCAGTTCGACAAGGACGACGTGGAGTGGCTGGGGCTGATCAAACTGGACGTGCTGTCACTCAGGGCTCTCTCGGCGCTCGAGGAAGCGGTCGAGGAAGTGTGGCGCTGCAACGGTGTGCTGCTGGACGTGTGGAACCTGCCGCAGGAAGATGGCGTCTGGGACATGATCTGCAGTGGGGACACGATGACGCTGTTCCAGATCGAAAGCCCAGGTCAGATGCGTCTGTCGACCGTGCTGAAACCCCGCACGATGCAGGAACTGGCTGATCAGGAGGCGCTGCACCGGCCCGGACCAATCCAGTCGGGTTCGAAGCAGCCTTACGTGGCGCGCAAGCTGGGACGCGAGGAACCGGTCTTCATTCACGAGGCCTTGAGGCCCATCCTCGGCAAGACTTACGGCGTGCTGGTCTACCAGGAGCAGGTGGTGCGGATAGCGAAGTTCGTGGCTGGCATGGATTGGCCGGATGCAGATCGTTTCCGCAAGAAAGTGCAGAAGTACGATGACGAAGAAGCTCGAGAGATGCGGGATGCGTTCGTCGCGGGGGTGCTTGAGACCTTGCCTGACGCGACCCTGGAGCAGGCTGAAGCGATATTCGAGCAGTGCGCGTCGTTCACGGGTTTCGGTTTCGCCGAGAGTCACAGCGTCAGTTTCGCCCACATCACTTACGCCACCGCCTGGCTGCTGCTGCACTACCCGGCTGAGTGGTTCGCGGTTTTCTTCACCGTGCATCCGGGCATGTGGCCAAGGCAGACGCTGCGCATGGCCTGCAAGTCCCGGGGCGTGGAGCTGCTGGGGGTGGACGTGAACCGCTCCAGGCCGGCCTTCAGGGTGGAGCGGCTTGAGGACGGCCGCAAGGCCGTGCGCATGGCCCTGACGGCTGTCAGCGGGATTCCCGCGAAGCTGGCGCAGGACATCCACTGGGAGGCGCGCAGGAGCCCGTTCCGCAGCGTCGCCGATTTCCTGGGCAGGGTGCGGATCGACGGGAACCTGCTCGAGGCGCTGGTGCGGGCCGGCGCGTTCGATTCACTGCAGGAGCGCAGT
>CALDPK010000119.1 GCA_937911855.1 uncultured Trueperaceae bacterium
AACTCCGCACTGAACTTCCTTCGCTTCGACATGAACACTCCTCATGGCCTCGATCAGCCTTCTCGTAAGTGTCCGTGAAAACGGGGGTGAACCCACAGCGTGCTCGGCATCCGAGGCGGAGTCTTCCTCTGATTGGCTGGTCAGACCTTCAACTGGCCTGGCCGTACCGCGTGCAGCACATAAAACCACGATCATTTCCCCAGACCTGGTGCTGGTCACTGGTGGGTGTAGCGGTGTGGGGTGCACTCCGGTAGAGCGCTCCGCCGAACTGTTCGACATCGGGACTGGAAAGTCAGAAGCAGCACAGCCCATGGCTGATGCACGGGTTGGGCATGTCGCGGCGCTACTCGCAGATGGAAGAGTAATAGTCGCAGGGGGTTGGACTGGTGCTGCACCCACCGCTTCCGCTGAACTGTTCGATCAACAGGACCACTCATTCTCCCCCGCCCAATCAATGGCCACAGCAAGAATGGACGCCACGGCAACGCCGCTACTCGACGGCAAGGTGCTGGTCACGGGCGGTGCAAGAGCTACCAATCATCCGCGTGCTTCTGCGGAGGTTTATGATCAGATGCTGGGTAGATTCGTAACCGCAGGAAACATGCATGAGCCAAGAGCACACCATGCCGCGGTTCGGATGAAGGATGGGCGCGTGCTGGTTGTAGGCGGACAACGTGGACGCAATACCGCGACAAGAGGCGCAGAAATCTACGACCCGGCCACAGGATCATTTTCACCAACAGGAGCCATGCAGCTCCCACGCTGCAAGCACGCTGCGGTTCTGCTCAATGATGGCCGAGCGATGGTGATCTCGGGGTCCAGTGATTGCGATGATCGCCATCGTCTCGCACAAACGGAAATCTATGACCCGGCGACGGGTGAGTTCACCTCCGGACCACCGCTATTGAACCCCAGGTACAAGATAATCGATGCAGCCACGGTGCTTCCCACCGGAGAAGTTGTTGTTGCGGGTGATGCCATTGACGTCGAGGTCTGGACACCCGGGACGTCGGCGTTTGTGAAGGCGGATCATGGTATTGGCGAAAGACTTGCATTCAGTACCGCGACGTCTTTGCCAGATGGGCGCGTGCTCGTGCTTGGTGGCTATGACAACAGCATTCGTCCAACTTCACAGGCATGGCTCGTTGATCACACAGGTCGGACGAGTGCCACAAACTGATGCCTGGCAACTCATTCAAGCCGACCTTGCTTCGCAACACGGCCTGGTCCAGGCGTCAGGCCTGATTTCAACCATCCACGAACAAGGGGTCCAGCCGTGTCTGACCGTGACATCACGAAGAGTTACAGCCGGTCGCAGTTTGTTGCCAAGCTTCGCAGGCTTGCGGACGATATCGAGTCGGAACGAGCGTTCACCATCCAGGTTGCGGGTGAGCGGCTACGCATTCCGGCAGGTGCGGAGTTCAACTCGAGCATGAGCGCGCCGACGGCAGGCAGGAGCTCGAGTTCCAGCTGATCTGGAGGGCGCCGGACGCCTGACGATTCATTCGGACCGTTGCCGCTGGCCGGCAGGGGTTGACTCTGGTGCTGGACGACGAAGGAAACACGATGAGCGCTGAAATGACTGCCCTTGTGAACCGCGTGAATCTCCTGGAGCACAGGCTCCGGAGGCGCAACCAGGTGACATTGCTTGTCCTGATCGTTGCGGCTGCGATCACGATGGCGACGTCCCATGCGACAAGCGAGAAGTCCTCTGCCGTCGATATCATCGATGAGGTGAGGACCCGCAAGCTGGTGGTCGTGGATGACCAGGACAGGGTACGGATTACGATCGATCAGGATGGGCCGGAAATCGATCGGTACTCGAGAAGTGCGGGATTGACGATCTACGACGACAAGGGGCACGAACGGGGCGGCATCGCGACCATGGATGATGGGAGCGCCGTGATTGCGCTGGATTCTCCCTGGGGCGTGGGAAGCCCGATGCGCGACAGGGCGGG
Organism: uncultured Trueperaceae bacterium; assembly: GCA_937911855.1. Lineage (GTDB taxonomy): Bacteria > Deinococcota > Deinococci > Deinococcales > Trueperaceae > CALDPK01. The sequence goes on from CALDPK010000119.1 coordinate 1,959, forward strand.
GATGAAGGTCAACGCCGATGGCTCCGCCATGATGGGACTGATCTCGAATCTCGGCTCATACGCGGCCGTCCTCCATTCCGACGGACGTTCCGGGAGCCTTGAGCTTTACCAGGCGAAAGAGGACGGGAGTGCTCTTGACGTAAAGACCTTCTCGTTTTCCGGGGACTCACGAACCGAGATGCCACTATCAGAAGAACAAAAAAGTACGGCCGAGTAGCGTCGATGGTCATCTGACAATTCGTTCAAGCCGAACTTGCCCCGTGACAGCGCGGGCGTGGCAAAAGAGAACCTGCCACGCTTGTGCCTCCACTACGCAGGTCCTGCCGGCGCCCGGGTTATGGCTGCCGCCACGCAAGAAGGTCCGAGGGGGAAACATGCAGAACGAAGCCCGCGTTCGACAGTACTTTGAACATTTCAACAACCACGCCTGGGCCGAAATGGCAGCCATGTACGCGGCTGACGCCCAGTTCAAGGACCCGTCGTTGGGCACAGGCGTAGTTACGCAGTCACACGAAGAAATTGTTGCAAAGTATTCCTCGCTCGCCGAGACGTTTCCGGACCTCAAGGATACAGTTGTTGCGACCTATCCCTCTGGTGAGAAACACTTCATTGTGGAGTTCGTCTCCAGCGGCACGGCGCCCGATGGCACTGCGTTCGAGTTGCCGATCTGCACGATTTTTACGATCGAGGACGGCTTGATTACGAAGGATTTCACTTACTACGACAACTTCGAGGGTTAGCCCAACAGAACGGTTGTTGCAAATGCCGGGGGTGACGCAGCCTACCGGGAAGCCTGGGCTTCCTACTTTCCCGCTCTTTCGGGGAACGCCGCCAAGCTGGCATTCGTCATCGGGCGCAACGACTTCATCGATGGCAGGTACATGTTCTGGCCGCTTATACTCGAGCAGCTGCCGGGCGCCTCCGTTGCTGCCATAGACCGTGCAGGCCACAACATCTGGATTGATCGCCCGGAAGAGTTCGAATCCGCGGTCGAGGCAGCGCTCCGGCGCGGGGCGGATTAGCGCCCCGGGCGCCCCACCCGTGCAGGAAGCGGAATGGACCTCTACGACATCATTCTCCTCGCAATCGCCACTGTCCTCCTGGCCAGCGGATCACTGGTGCTGGTTGCAACCTGGTTTGCGCCGCGGTTACTGGGCACGCGCTTCGTCCGGTGGCTGGTCAACGGGAGCCGCGTGACGGCCGACCGCGTCAATCGAACCCTGCTCGCGTCGTTGAATATCCTCCTGGGCGTGCATGCAGCCGCTTGGGTGGTGGGCTACCGGGGGCCGGGCCATGTGGCCCTGGCAATCGGGCTGGTCGCGGCGGTGGTCGTGATCAGGCGGGTCCTTCCGCGCGCGAGGGAGGCCTAACCTTTCGTCCGGGCCGAAGCCGTCTGGCGGTTCGGTCCAGGGTTCCCGGTCATCCGGGCCAGGGCGGTTCGCGGTTCAATCGAGCGGGGTGGCACGAGGCATGACCCAACCGATCGCCCGGCTGGTTTCCATCACGGCCCATCCGGCCGTACTCATGCCGGTGGCAGCGGTAATCGCCTCGCCGGGGCCCACCGACCCGACCGCCCTGGCCGTGGCGCTCGCATTCGCCTCCGCTGTGCTCGGCTACTGCCTGTACAAGGCCCGTCGTGGTGATTGGGTCCACATCGATGCGTCGGTGCCGACCGAACGGGCGCAGTTCAATTCCCGCGTGGGCATCGGCCTTCTGGTGGCCGCGGGCGTGCTCTGGCTTGCGGGGTTCCACGCCGGCTTTCCCCTGGTCGCCGGCCTTTCCGGCCTGATCGTCCTGGCGGGCCACGCACTCCGGGGCGTGGCGAAGCTGTCGCTCCATGTGGCATTTGCCGTATTCGCGGCCTTCCTGGTCTGGCCCAACCACGTGGCCGCCGTGGTGCTGGCACTGGTCGCCGGCGGGGTGGCCTGGTCGCGGCTCGCCCTGGGTCGCCACGTCATGGCAGACGTCGTTGCAGGCACGCTCGCAGGTGCTGCCGCCGGGCTGGCACTCCACGTTTCCATGGCATAGCTTCGGCCGCCGGACGGCCCTTGCCGCCCTGTTCACGCAGGGCTCCGGTGGGGTGAAGTTCAGCGGGTTCTATCGCGTGGTCTTCTTCTTCCCCCAGGTTATGAGCCTCGTTATCATCGGCATTCTCTTTCAGCGTGTGTACTCACCGCGTTCGGGATTGCTGAACAGTCTCATCCGGCAGGTTGGGCCAGACGATTTCTATAAAGATTGGCTTTCCGTTGGCACCATTTTTTGGTCCATCGTTTTTGTCTTTGTCTGGTATTCCGTTGGCTTCTATATGGTCATCTTTATGGCCAGTATGCAAAGCATCCCCACCTCACTGTATGAGGCGGCAACGCTGGATGGGGTCGGTGCCCTCGGCAAGTTCTGGTACATCACCCTGC
>CALDPK010000120.1 GCA_937911855.1 uncultured Trueperaceae bacterium
GCGGGCCTGCTCGAGGATGCGGATCATCGAACGGGTGGTCTGCTGGGCAGCGGGATCGTACGAACCGGCACAACCGACGAAGAACAGCACTTCGAAGTCGGGGTTGTCCTCGACGAGTGGAACGTCGAGGCCGTCGGCCCATTCCATGCGCTTGTCCTGGCCGAGTCCCCATGGGTTCGCGGCGCGCTCCATCCCGCGGAACGCGGTCTGCAGCTCGGCGGGGAACTCGCCCTTCATCATCACCTGGTCGCGGCGGATGTCCATGATGTCGATCATCGGCATGTTGCCGACCGGGCACACTTCCATGCAGGCACCGCAGCCGGTGCAGGCCCAGATCGCCTCGGTGCTGATGGCGAACTCCGTCAGCTCGCGCGGGCTTTCCTCGCCCATGGCGAACGCGCCGACGATGTTGTTCAGCTCGTAGCGCTTGTTCATCTCCATCGCCGCGGGGCTCAGCACCTTGCCGGTGACGTTCGCGGGGCACACTTCGGTGCAGCGGTTGCACTGGATGCAGGCGTACGAGTCCAGGAGCTCCGGCCAGCGCAGGTGCTCGAGCCTGGCAGCGCCGTACTGCTCGAGCGTCTCGTCCTCAAGGTTGATCGGCTCCAGCACGCCCAGCGGCATGCGCTCTCCGTCCGGTTCGCGGCGTTCAAGCGCGAAGTTGAGCGGCGCGGTCATCAGGTGTAAGTGTTTGCTGCGCGGGAAGTAGATGAAGAACAGCAGGATCAGGCCGACCGCTACCCAGAAGCCGATGTGCCAGCCCAGGAGGCGGCCGTCGCCGTAACCGACCAGCAGGGCCAGGCTGGAACTGATCGGCTGCCAGGGATCGAACTGCGCGTGCGAGGCGAGCAGGAACGTCTCACCGATCAGCCTGAAACCGACGTGCAGCAGGATGAAGGTACCGACGATGAGGCTGTCACGCCGGATGGCGCCGGCACGGATGTCCTCGTGGAGAAGCGTCTCCGGGTTGCGCTGGTCCAGCCGTTCATCGCGGGTCACGAACCTGCGGATGAGCAGCCAGGTGATGCCCAGCAGGACCGCGAAGGTGAGCAGGTCAGCGCCCAGGCGGTAGATGTTGCCGAGCCAGCCGGCGCTCAAATCCGCATACCAGCCGGGCGGGATGTAGGCGAACAGGACGTCGAAGACGTTGACGAGCAGGTAGTAAACGAAGCCGTAGAAGACGAGTGCGTGGAAGAAGCTGACCACGGGCCGCGCCTTGAAAACGTCACCCTGACCCATGGTGCGCAGGATGGCGCTGCCGGCACGCGCGGGCAGGTTATTGAAGCGGGGCTGACCTGAGGGCTGGCCCCTCTGAACCGCCAGGACGATGTTCCTGAAACCGGGCCAGGCCAGGTAAAGGCAGGTGGCAGCGAACAGAGCGAAGATGATTTTCTCGGCCAGCGTCAGCATGTTCTTTACCTCACTTGGAAACAGTCTAACTGCCCTGAGCCACGCACTGCGCAGGAAACCCGGCCATTGCTAAGCAGGGGGGTGACAACTCGAACGGCTTGTTGTACCCTTTCACTTACCACGGAGAGGAGGTGGTCCTGATAATAAATGATGACAGTACCAGTGGAGGTGCCCGCCTCGGGTAACTGGTGACGCCTCGGTTGTGAGCGGCTCAGTTGCCGTCGCAATACCAGGTGGGTACCGACCCGCCCCGGCAGATAAGTCCGGGGCGGGTTTCTTTTTTTGTTTTCATGGTTGCCGTCCGGGCAATAACCAAGGCCACCCCGGCCTTTATGCTGTTCACCCCCGGCTGAAGTAAAGTACGGTGGTCACCGCAGTAAGCGGGTACCACATACTAGAATCCTATGGCGATGTCGAACGGCGTACTCAACAGTCATGCCGCTGTGGTTCCCGAGCCGCTGCTCAAGCTGGCAGCCACGCTCAACCAGAACCCCAGTCTGGCCGTCCAGCTGGAACAGATTGCCCAGGCTGCGGCCGACCTGACGGGCAGCGATCATGCTGACATCACCGTGTTCGACCCGTTCCTGCGCAGATCCATTCCGGCGCGCAGCAACCGGGTGTTCATGCACCAGGGTGATGACGACGCCGCTGCCTGGATCCGCGCCAACCGCACGCACCTGGTGGTGCCGGACCTCAACTACGCCGCCGGCGACAACGACCTGACCCTGTTCAACCGCGACATAGCCAGTTACCTGGGCGTGCCCGTCATGAAAGACGGCTCGGTCGACGCGGCCCTGCTCATCTTCAACCGGCTGCCCAGCTCGTTCGAGAACGGCGAGGTGGAACTGCTCACCGCCCTCAGTCATTTCGCGGGCCTGGCGATCGAGCATCACCGGGTGACCCACGACCTGGAAGAGACAAGCCGCATCCTGCTGCGCCTGTCGCTGACCGACCCGGCGACCGGTGTCGCTACCCGTCACCAGCTCGACCAGCACTTGAGCCGCGAGTGGGAACGCGCCGAGAACGAAGGCCTGAAACTGGCCATGATGCACGTCCAGGTGAAGCTTGCCCAGCCGGACGAGCCGACCGGTGCCGCCAGCAAGGATGAACTGGCGCTGGCGCGAACGGCCCGCATCCTGCAGTCATCGCTTTACCGGTCGCGTGACGTCATAGCCCGGTTCAGCGAATCGCTGCTCAGCGTGCTGCTGCCCGAGACGGATGAAGGCGGGGCGGTCGCCATCGCCAGACGGCTGAGGCGTGACGTGCTGCAGCTCACCGGTGAGTCAGGCGGCAACTGCCCGCAGACCAGCCTGCAGATCGGCATCGCCACTTATGACGCACTCTCGCTGCGGCGCGGGCCGCGCTTCCGGCCTGAAGACCTGCTGAAGCTGGCGGATCAGGCACTCGACATTGCCACGGCACAGGGTACCGGCGACCACCTTTCGGTACTGCAGCTGAACTAGACTGGACGGGTGAAGAGCAACAGTTCTGACTGGGTCACGCACTCGGACATGGTCTTTCCGCAGGACGCGAACCCGCTGGGCACGATGTTCGGTGGCCGCGTCATGCAGATCATGGACGTGAACTCCGCGATCGCCGCGTTCCGCTTCTGCCGCATGGCAGCCGTTACCGCCTCGAGCGAACCGATTGATTTCCGTACGCCCATCAGCGTCGGTGACGTAATCGAAGTACGCAGCCGCGTGGCCTGGGCAGGCCGCAGCAGCATGATCATCCGCAGCGAGGTGTTCAGCGAGAACCCGCTCACCGGCGACCGCAGGCTGTGCACCATCGGCCACATGAATTTCGTCGCCATCGGCGCAGAGGGCCGGCCCGCGCCGGTGCCCGAACTGGTGCTGCGCGATGCGGACGAGGAGCGCCACTGGCAGGAAGGTGAGCGCGTGCGCGAGCACATCCTCCGGCGCCGCGAGCAGGGGACTGTCGACCAAACCTGAGTCCGCAGCCGGCTGCATGGGCGATAATGCACCGCATGGACGCCAAGAGATTTCCCCTTGATACGAGCGGTTACGTCCCACTCAACCTGGACATAAACCAGCCGCAGCTGACTGACGAGGAATTCTCGCAGTGGCTTAAGAACATAGACATCATGCGTGAGGTCATCGTGTTCTTCACGGCGATCTCCGCAGGCCGCGGCCTTGCCGGCCATACCGGCGGCGCTTTCGACGTGGTTCCCGAAGCGCTGCTGGTGGACGGTTACATCCGCGGCGGCGCCCCGATCTACCCGCACATCCTCGATGAAGCCGGTCACCGCGTGGCCCTGCAGTACGCACTGAGCGCCTTCAACGGCCACATCAGCATGGACGACCTGATGGATTACCGCGTGGCCGGCAAGGGGCTGTACGGCCACCCGGAGATCGACGCGGAGCGCGGCATCGGCTTCGCCTCAGGCCGGCTCGGGCACATCTGGCCGTTTGCCAACGGCATCGCCATGGCTCACCCGCATCAGGCGGTCGTGATCCTGGGCTCGGACGGGGCGCAGATGGAAGGCAACGACGCCGAGGCAGCCCGCCTGGCGGTGGCGCAGAGGCTTAACGTGAAGCTGCTGATCGACGACAACAACGTCACCATCGCCGGGCATCCGGACGAGTACATGCCCGGCTTCAGCGTCGAAGCCACCCTCGCGGGTCACGGCCTGAGCGTCAACGCCGGGCAGGCGGAGGAGTTCCGCGACCTGCACGCCCGCATCCATCACGCCCTCATCACACCCGGCCCCTTCGCTGTCGTCAACAAGCGGGTCATGGCGCCGGGCGTCACTGGCATCGAAGGCGAGACTGCCGGTCACGACGCGATCCCCGTCAAGCACGCAAGTGCCTGGCTGCGCGAGCGCGGTCACGAAGAAGCTGCCAGCTTCTTGGAGGCCGTCGAGAAACTCAGCCACGAGGTCGAGTATCTGGGCAGCTCGGAGGACTTAGGCAGCAACCGCAAGACCTTCGGCAGCGTCGTCTCGGACATCCTTGACGAACTGCCCGAATCGGAACGCGCGAAACGCGTCATGGCTATAGACAGCGACCTGGCGGGTTCGACCGGCCTCAGCACGATCGCCAGCCGCCACCCGGAAGTGTTCGTGTACGGCGGCGTGATGGAACGCGGCAACTTCTCGGCTGCCGCCGGTTTCGGTGCCGGCGAGGGCCGCCAGGGCATCTTCAGCACCTTCTCCGCCTTCCTCGAGATGGTCGTGAGCGAACTGACGATGGCGCGCCTGAACAACGCGAACGTCCTCAGCCACTTCTCGCACGCCGGCGTGGACGCCATCGCGGACAACACCAGCCACTTCGGCATCAACATCATGTTCGCCGACAACGGCGTGGAGCAGCAGGGCGTGACCCCGCTGTACTTCCCCGCCGACGCCCTGCAGTTCGAGAAAGTCCTGCGCCACATCTTCTGGCAGGACGGACCGCGCTTCATCTTCAGCACCCGCTCCGAAGTGCCGTACATTCATGCCACTGACGGCAGCCGCTTCTTCGGCGACGGTTACCAGTTCACGCCCGGCAAGGATGAGGTCATCCGCGAAGGCAAGGACGGCTGGATAGTCTCCTTCGGCGACATGCTGTTCCGCTCACTCGATGCGGTCGAGCGGCTGCGCGGGCAGGGCCTTGACGTCGGCCTGATCAACAAGCCGCTGGTCAACGTTCCGGACGAGGAAACCCTGGAGCGCATCGGTCAGTCGAAGTTCGTGCTGGTCGCAGAAAGCCTGAACGCCGGCACCGGCCTGGGCAGCCGCTTCGGAACCTGGCTGCTCGAGCGCGGCCATTCGCCCCGTTACGCGCACATGGGCGTACGCAGGGTGGGCGACGGCGGAACCTTCGAGCAGATCAGCCACCAAGGCCTCGAGGCCGAAGACATCCTGAACCGGGTGCTGGAACTGGCCCGGTGACCCGCGTTCTCATACGGGCCGCTGCTACAATTCGCACCGTCAAGGCAGCGGTCACCGCTGTCACTCCGGGAGGTATTCATTAAATGAGCAATTTCAGATTCGCGCGCCTGACGGGCACGCTGGCCGCCGCAGCGCTGCTGGCAACCCCAGCACTGGCCGATCCTGCCGTACTGCCGGCCGACACGGTGTTCGCAGTCGGCATGAACGAAGTCAGCCAGAACGCAGAACGGTTCCAGCCGTTCGTTGACGAATGGAACCGCCTGGGCCTCACCGAGTCGCTCGGCACCCTGTTCGGCGCAAACGAAGAGCTCGATTCAGCCATGGACGAACTCGAAGCGCTGGACGACGTGGATTTCCTGGAACTGATGGGCGATTCCGCCTGGCTGGCAGTCTCGCTGTCCGCCAGCAACCCGGTTCCGGTCGTGACCTTCATCGCCACGCCGACCGGTGAAGCGCTCGCCCAGGTGAACGACCAGCTGGCCGCCGTAGAAAGCGAACCGGACGTCCTCGAGCTGACCGAAGGCAACTACACCTTCTGGGTCGTCGAGATCGACGAGGAAGCCACCGACGGTTTCGTGACCGGCGTCGCCCTGACGATGGTCGACGATCAGCTCATCGTCAGCAGCACGCCTGACGCGCTGCGCGGCGTGCTGCGCCTCATGGGCGGCTCGAACGAACCGTCCCTGGCTGGCGTGGAGGCCTTCGGCCAGGTGGCACACCTGCAGGACAGCCACATCTTCAGCTACGTGGACATGGCCGCCGCCGCCCGCACCGCGCAGACGTTTGCCCGGCCCTTCGCCCAGGAGTTCGGCGTGAACTCGCTGCTCGATGAAGCTGTGAGTGCCATGGTCACAGCCGGCGTGGTCGCCGGTGGCAACAACTTCACTGACGACGGCATGAGCACCACCAGCGTGCAGATCGTCGGTGACGAAAGCTCCACCATCCGCAGCCTGCTGCTCGACCGCAGCCCTGCCAGCAAGGACGCACTGGTGTTCGTCCCGACGGACGCGCTCTCGGTCACGAGCGGCTACAGCAACCCGACCGCCTGGTGGGGTTACTTCAACACGCTCGTCGCCAGCTACCCGGAACTCGGCATCAGCAGCCTCGATGAACTGCTCATGATGTTCGTGGGCCTGGACCTGCGCAGCAGCTTCTTCAGCTGGGTCGGCAACGAGATGACCACTGTCACGACCGGCCTCACCGCGGCCACCGCCCCGGGCGTAGCCAGCGAGAACCTGCTGGGCGAGAACCTCTACATCCTGCGCACCGAAGCCGACGCTGACGCGCAGGCCGGCCTGGACACCATCATGCAGATGGCCAGCATGATGCTCAGCGCGTTCACCAGCCTGGACGGCAGCACTGCCGGCCAGCCCGACACGGGCAGCAGCGAGACCGTCGACGGCGTCAACGTCCGCACCTTCACCCTGACTGACGGCGTCGTGGTCTCCTACGCGGTAACCGACGGGTTCGTGCTCATCGCAACCGACGACACCTCCGTGGCGGCCGCACTGGAAGCACGCGCTGCAGGCAGCGAAGCTCCGGCAACCGTCACCCGCCTGCTCGGTTCGATCCCTGCCGGCGCCGTGAGCTTCAGCGTTTCCGACAACGAGGCCAGCCTCCGCTCGCTCGCCGGTCAGGCAGCAGCGCAGGTCGAGATGGTAGCCGGCCTGTCCGGCGGCAGCGTCGACTTCGACGCCCTCGACTCGGCCAGCAGCGGCATCGAGGAGTTCCTGAACTTCGTGGCCGATCACCTGGACGGCAGCTGGGCCTACACGACCATCGACGGCAACGTCATCGTGAGCGAAGGCTTCACGGAGATCGCCTGGTAAGCAAAACCTTCAAGCAATTCAGCCTGGCGGGAGCAGCAAGACAAGCTCCCGCCAGGTTTTTTCTGTCTGTGTCTCCAAGTCCTCAAGCCCACCGGAGTTGTCGATGACGAAGTCCGCCAGAGCAGCCTTCTGCTCAAGGGGCAGCTGAGCAGCGTCACGCCTCAGGAACTCGTCACCGTCCAGACCGCTGCGCTGCCTGACCCGTTCCATGCGGGTAGCAAGCGGGGCAGTCACGACTATCACCCGGTCGAAGGCAGCCTGAAGCTCCCCTTCGAACAGCAGCGGGATGTCCTGCACGATTATGCGTGCACCTGTGTCCCTGTACTCGCGGGTCAGCTCCGCTGCCCGGCGCCTGACGTACGGGTGGATTATGCCGTTCAGCTGCCGCCGCCTGTCCTCGTCGCCGAACACGATGCCCGCCAGTGCCTTACGGTCGAGGCGGCCACCCTGGATCAGGTGCTCCCCGAAGGTCGTGGCTATCTCGTCAAGCACTTCCGGATTGTCCGTGGCTTCACGCGCCAGCGCGTCCGCGTCGATGACTCTGGCGCCATGTCCGGCAAGCAGCCTGGCGACGGTCGACTTGCCCGAACCGATGTTCCCGGTGAGCCCTATCATCAGCATGCGGCTCAGGCTAGCAGGTCAGGGGCCTTAAAGTACGGCCGGCGCGTGATAAAGTTCCCCTCATGTCGAAGAGCAAGGGGCTTACACCCCAGTCCGAGGATTTTCCCGCCTGGTACAACGAAATCGTCTATCGCGCTGATCTGGCGGACCTGTCGCCGGTGCGCGGCAGCATGGTCATCAAGCCCTACGGCTACGCGCTGTGGGAGCACATTCAGGCGAACCTGGACAGGATGTTCAAGGAAACCGGTCACGAGAACCTGTACTTCCCGCTGCTCATCCCGATGAGCTTCTTCGAACGCGAAGCCAGCCACGTCGAAGGTTTCAGCCCTGAGCTGGCCGTCGTGACCCACGCGGGCGGCAAGGAACTCGAGGAACCGCTGGCCATCCGGCCGACCAGCGAGACCATCATCGGTGACATGTACAGCAAGTGGATCCAGAGCTACCGCGACCTGCCGCTGCTCTACAACCAGTGGGCCAACGTGGTGCGCTGGGAGATGCGTACCCGCCCGTTCCTGCGCACTACGGAGTTCCTGTGGCAGGAAGGCCACACAGCCCATGCGGATGCTGAGGAAGCCCTCGAGGAAACGATGCGGATGCTGGAAGTCTACGGCACCTTCGCCGAGGAGTTCGCTGCCCTGCCCGTCATCCGTGGCGAGAAGACCGAAGGCGAGCGTTTCGCCGGTGCCCTGAACACGTTCACCATCGAGGCGATGATGCGCGACGGCAAGGCACTGCAGTCGGCCACCAGCCATTACATGGGCCAGAACTTCGCCAAGGCGTTCGACATCACTTTCAACGACGTCAACAACGAGCAGGCTCACGTGTACACGACGTCGTGGGGCATGTCGACCCGGATAATCGGGGCGATCATCATGGCGCACGGCGATGACCGCGGCCTGATCATGCCGCCGCGCCTCGCTCCGCACCAGGTCGTGATCGTGCCGATCCTGCGCAACAAGAACCCCGAAGCCAACGAGGCTGTCATGGCGAAGGCGAAAGAGCTCATGAGTCAGCTGATCGAAGCCGGCGTGCGGGTGAAACTCGACAACCGCGAAGGCATGAGCCCCGGCTGGAAGTTCAACGAGTGGGAGCAGAAAGGTATTCCGCTGCGCATCGAGCTCGGCCCCAAGGACCTGGATAACGGCGTCGCGTTGCTCGCCAACCGCCTCGGCGACGGGAAAGAAGAGCTGCCGCTCGACGGGCTGGCTCAGCAGATCCCTGGCCGCCTGGACGAGTTCCACGTTGCGCTGTTCCAGCGGGCCGTGGCTTTCCGTGACGGGAAGACCCAGCATGCCGAGACGTACGAGGAGCTCAAGGAGATGGTGGAACACGGTTTCGTGTACGCCACCCATTGCGGCGATCCGGAGAGCGAGAAGCAGATCCAGGAGGAGACCAAGGCGACCATCCGCTGCATCCCCCTGGACGGGCCGAGCGCAGAAGGCAGCGTCTGCGTGCACACGGGCAAGCCAAGCGGGTACGCCCGGAAGGTTGTTTTCGCAAAGGCGTACTGACCCCGGGTTCAGTTCAGCAGTTTCATCAGGCGTGGGCCACTGTCAGTCGGCCCGCGCCTTTCCTTGAATTGACCGCCTCTGGCATCGCCTTTTGACGGTACATTGACGGCCCTCCTGCACCATGGCTGGTAACCACCAGACAGGAGGAACCACAATGTATCCAATCCGAACACGGATGAAACAACCCATGAGCCTGGGGCTCATTGCTCTGCTTGCTGCCTGTGGAGGCAGTGTCAATGACAACGACCAGGACGAGCCCGGTGAACCGGAGCCACTCGCCATTACCATCAACGCAGATCGTGAGACGGTTGCACCGGGAGAAATCATCAGCCTGACCTCAACCGTCAGCGGAGACGCCGCCGACGGAAGCAATGTCGCCTGGTCGGCTCCAGCAGGAGCGTTCTCCACCACGAGCGGAGAAAGTACGGACTGGACTGCGCCAGCTGCCCCCGGCACGTTCACCATCACGGCGGAGCTGAGTGCAGGAGCGGACACCGTTTCGGACAGCGTGACGATTGAGGTCACCCGAGCCCCGGTAACTCCTCTTGCGATATCGGTAACCGCTCCGACAGACAGCGCCATTTACGGGCAGGTGATCACTCTCGAGGCGGACGTAACCGGTGACGGAGCGGGCAGTGCCACTGTGAACTGGACAGCAGAACCAGATCTCGGCGACTTTTCTGCCGCTACGGGACGCGCGACGGTTTGGTCTGCGCCCAGCGCCACCGGTACCGTGACGATCACGGCGGCCATTGACGGAGAACCCATCAGCGACTCCGTTTCCATCGAGGTCGAACTGTGCAGCTCCGGAAGCGTCGATGACGGGACCGAGCCGTGCCTGATCCAGAACGTTCACCAGCTTCAGGCGATCGGAGATCATCTCGCAGGCCACTTCGTTCTGTCCGGGGATATCGACGCGGCAGTGACCGAAGATTGGAATGACGGAGCCGGCTTCCTTCCGATCAATGGAAGCTTCGGTTTCACCGGAAGCCTCGACGGTGACGGAAACTCAATTCGCAATCTGCACATCTTTGACCCTGACAGTGAAAATGTGGGCCTGTTCGGGTGGCTGGGCCAGGATGCAGCCATAACGGATCTGGACCTGGAAGATGCAGATATTCACGGACAGAACCGTGTCGGCGCCCTGGTCGGAACCAGCGATGGCGTGATCGTGAACGCCAGCAGCTCCGGCGCAGTCACGGGCACCGATGAGGATGTAGGTGGACTGATCGGCTACAACCGAGGTGAGGTAAGCGATTCCTCCAGTACCGCGATCGTTTCAGGAACCTTCCGGGTCGGCGGGCTGGTCGGTGGCAATACCGGCTCCATTGATGCTTCCTGGAGCATCAATGGCAACGCGAGCGAACCGGGTGTCAGTGCGTCCGAGGGCAGCGCCGGAGGCCTGGTTGGTGTCAGTTGGGGTGCCATCGCTGATTCATTCAGCGGCAGCCACATCGATTCCCAGGGTGCCAATGCCGGGGGGCTCGTCGGCAACAACGTATCGAACACCGGCCGGGGATTCATCGACCGGTCCTACAGCAGCAGGACTGCGATTGTCAAAGGCACGTGGAACGTCGGAGGTCTGGCGGGCAATAACTTCGGGCACATCAATCAGTCCTACAGCCTTGCCGGTTCTGTCGAGGGGACGAACCAGGTAGGCGGACTGGTCGGCCATCACCGCACCCTTGCATCCGCCAGCCCGCCTGACGGCACGATCCGCGAGTCATACAGCATGTCGCAGGTACGCGGCACCTCGGAAGTGGGTGGACTGGTCGGCGAATCTGAGCCAAATCCAGATGTCACCGTGCTCAACTCATTCTGGGACATCCAGCGGTCCGGCCAGTTGGATTCCGCAGGCGGGACTGGACTGGATACAGTCAACATGCTGCAGCAGTCAACTTTCAGCGGGTGGGACTTCGACAACGTCTGGTTCATCAACGAAGGAGCTGGCTCGCCCGATCTCAGATCGAACCCGCGGCGGTGACTTCGGGCAGCTGAAATGCACTCTGACGATCAGTCAGTTGATCTCGCGTCCCCTACCCTGCTCGCGGAGGTGTTTTCATCATGAACACGACTTACGTAGCATGGTTGAACGACGCGCGCGCGATGGAGCTGGGTCTGGTGCAGACGATCGAAAGCCACCTGTTGCTCGTCAAGGACGAGCCGACACTGAAGGAGCGGTTGCAGAAACACCTGGAAGAAACCAGGCAGCATGCCGAGATCGTCGGCGAGTGCATCGAGCACTTTGGTCCGGATCTGTTCGGGCAC
>CALDPK010000121.1 GCA_937911855.1 uncultured Trueperaceae bacterium
TAGCTGACCGCCCAGACCGTTGTGCCGAAGACGACGCCGGTAGCGGCACTCCCAGCGGTCGATGCCGGCCGGGCGACGAGGCCATACAGGGCACCCATCGCCATGCCGAAACCCAGGTGCGCCGTCCATGTCGCGGCGTCCTCGGCGTCGTCTGGCAGCGGCTTCGCTCCGGTCGCGTGCTCCTCCGCGGCCTGGACGACACGACGCGGCGGAAACTCCTCGAGCGGCGTGACACCGGGTACCGCGCGTGCGACGGCGCGTGTCACTCGCGGATCCATGAGCGGTGACATGAGGAAGGTCGCAGCAGCACCCGCGAGCGCACCGGTAACGATGTCTCTGATCATGCGGACGGACGGGTGCAAGCCCTGCGCCCGTCGCGATTTACTGGAACGCAGCGCCAGCGGATCCAGCGACCTCGACCGCCCACTGTCGTATACGATTTTGCATACGGTGCACGGCCGCCTACCTTGATTGGCGCCGATACGCCTGACCACCCGCTCCAGGATCCGCTGATGCCAACGAATCGTCGCGATTTCATCAGGACCGCCTCGATCGCTGGGGGGCTGTCGATGCTTCAGCCGCTGCAGTTCAGCCAGGCTGTAGCTGCGCCTGCGGGTGCCCGCTTCGGTAGGTTCGGAACGCAGCATCCCGCGGCTGACGTACGAGTACAGCGTTGCCTTGCTCACGCCCAGGAACTCCGCAGCCTCCTCGGATGTCAGATGGTTTTTCTGCATCACCCATTGTACTGGCAAAGGCGACATTGATGCTTGATCAAGATTGAGTGATGCGTCCGCCCCGGTTATGGTCAGGCATGCAGCCTGAACTGACCGACGCGCAGCTCAGCCGGCGTTTCGCTCAGCTGGTCACGGACTTCTGCCAGGCCACTCAGCCTGGCGACCGGGTCCTGATCGGCGGTGATGCTCCAGCTCCGATGCGTGACCTGGCTGAAGCAACAGCAGCAGCCGGCGCCACCGCCGTCATCGACGCTGCCCCAGAGGTTACGGGCGAGATCATGACAGCCGGTCCTTACGAGGACGGCCGGGAATTTCCATCGCAGCTCGCAATGTGGCAGAGCGTTAACGGCTACGTGATCATCCGCACTGGCGCCCGGGGTACGGCAGCCCCCAGGCCGCCAGCTGACGAACTGGCCCAGATCCGCCGGCTGCGCATGACCCTCCGCAAGACGACGACTTACTGGCCCGATCACCTGCTCGCCGAGCGTGCCGGCATGACGCTGCCGGAACTGAAGGCGTACTACGCCCGCCTGCTCTTCCTGGATACGGACGAGCCCGAAGCGGGTTTCAGGGAACTGGAAAGCTTCCAGGCCGATCGGATCAAGGTCCTCGGGCAGAGCCGGATGATCCGCATCCGCGGCGCCCGTACTGACCTCACCCTGAGCGTCACCGGGCGCAGCTGGGAGAACAGTTACGGCCGGCGCAACACGCCCAGCGGCGAGATGTTCACCAGCCCGCTGGAAACGAGCGCCAACGGAGTCATCTACTTCGACGTCCCCAGCTACAACTTCTCGGAAAAGGTTTCAGGTGTGCAGCTGGCGTTCAGGGACGGGGTCGTGATCAACGCGAGCGCCGAACAGGGCGAGGATGTGCTTCTGAAGGCACTCGAGCGTGACGAAGGTGCACGCAGGCTGGGCGAGATCGGCATAGGCGGCAACAGGCTCATGACCCGCCCGCTGGGCAGCACACTGTTCGACGAGAAGATCGCCGGAACGGTTCACCTGGCGCTGGGCGCAAGCTACCCGCAGACTGGCGGCTTTAATGAGAGCAGCCTGCACTGGGACCTGATCAAGGACCTGCGCAAGGGCGGCGAGATTCTGCTGGACGGCGAGCCGTTCCAGGTTGACGGCAGGTTCGTCTGAAAATCGCTCAGCTGCGCGGGTCGTACACGTCACGCAGCCAGTTGCCCAGGAAGATGAGGCTCAGCGACAGCAGCGTGATGGCCAGGCCCGGCCAGGCTGCGAGCCACCAGGCAGTGGCGGCGTACTGCTGGCCGCTGGAAAGCATCTGGCCCCAGGTGATGGTCGGCGGCTGAACGCCGAAACCAAGGAAACTCAGGCCGGCTTCAGCCAGGATCACGCCGGAAGCCATGAGCGTGCCGACGGCGACTATGGTACCGGCGATGTTGGGCAGGACGTGCCGGCCGGCGATGATCAGCTCCCGCTGTCCCAGCGCGCGGGAGGCTTCGACGAAGTCCCGGCTCCTGAAGCTGAGGACCTCGCCACGGACCAGTCGGGCCGTGGTCGTCCAGCCGAGGCTGCCGATGATCAGAATGAGTAGGCCCAGGCTTGGCCCAACCAGGCCGAGGATCGTCAGGTAGAGGACGAAGCTGGGAACTGAGATGATGATGTCGACAGCACGCATGACGATCGAATCCCACAGCTTGCCGAAGTAACCTGCGGTTGCGCCCAGCCATACCCCGTTGAACAGTGCCAGGGAGGTGGCGGCGAAGGCGACGATCAGCGCGACCTGGCTGCCGTAGAGGAGACGGGAGAAGACGTCACGGCCCAGCTGATCGGTGCCCAGCAGGAAGCTCGCGTCGCCACCCTCCATCCAGAAGGGTGGCAGCAGCCTGGAGCGCAGGTTCTGCTGCCACGGCTCGTGCGGCGCGAGTACGGGTGCCAGGACGGCCATCAGTATGAAGCCGGTGAGTATCAGCAAACCGGTCAGGGCCAGGCGGTTGCCCAGCAGCATCTGCAGCAGGTTGGTTTTGCCGGGTTGCTTCATTCGTAGCTGATCCTCGGGTCGATGAACGTGTAGAGGACGTCGACCAGCAGGTTGCCCAGGATCACCAGCAGCGAGGTGAAGATGACGACCGCCTGGATGATGGCCATGTCGCGGCCGCTCAGCGCGTTGATGAACAGCAGTCCCACGCCGGGCCAGGCGAAGATACGTTCCAGCACCACCGATCCGCCCAGCAGGCCCGGTACCGCCAGGCCCAGCAGGGTGATGTAGGACAGCGAAGCATTGCGCAGGGCGTGCTTGAACAGCACCTTGGCGGGCCCCAGGCCCTTGGCGCGGGCGGTGCGGATGTAATCCAGTTCCATCACTTCCAGCATCCC
>CALDPK010000122.1 GCA_937911855.1 uncultured Trueperaceae bacterium
ACCCCTGACCTCGTGAGTGCGATTCACGCGCGCTCCCAACTGCGCCACAGCCCCAGGTGTGCGACCCGTCCATGCGGGTGCGAAAAAAATTCTAGCACAGCCTGCAGCACGTCCGTAAAGGGCAGAGCGACAGTTAAGCCCCGGTTCAGTCAGAGCACATAATAGTGCCAAGATTTGCTGGTACTCTCATGCATATGAGAGAACTGCCTGCATCCGCCCTCCATCCGCTGCGCCGACTGAAACTGGCTGCAGCTGCCTGGCTTCTCCTGGCGGTATTCGCCATGGCACAGGGTCAGGACCTGAGCAGCGCCGTACAGCTGCGCCTCGAGATGTTCGTCGTCACGGAAGTGGACGGGCAGGAGCAGTTCACCGCTTCGATAACCGCACGCGAAGGACAGACCGTCGAGTACCGGATCATGGCCATCAACCATGCAACAGAGGCGCTCCAGGCCGGCACCGTTACCATCACGGTCCCGATCCCCGCTGACACGACGTTCCAGCAAGGCTCGGCTGTACCGATCTCGGAAGACGTGCTCGTCGAGTTCCGCTCCGGCGATTCCGATTACATGGTGCCGCCTGTGTTCATCGACGTGGACGGCAACCGGCAGATAGCCAACGCCAGCCAGTACGACGGCATCCGCTGGACGCTGCTTGATGCGATGCAGCCCGGCGAGGAACGCCAGTTCAGCTTCCGCGTCACGGTCAACTGACCTCAGAGCCTTGAACCAGACAAACGCATTCGGCGGCAGGGGATACCTGCCGCCGAGTCGCTGTTAAGGCATGGGCTGCGGTCAGCTGTCGGCGTACTGCAGTTCGTAAAGTTTCCTGTAGTAACCGTTCTCGTTGCGCAGCAGCTCCGCGTGGCTGCCCTCCTCGAGCAGGCCGCCTGCCACCAGCTCGTCGACGAGCGTGGCGTAGTCGACGCCCGTGACCTGCCACATCCGCGGGTACATCGAGATCGAGGTGAAGCCGGGCCACAGCATCGCATTGCTCCTCACCGATCCGGACCACGCGGTGCCCGTGGCCAGCGCCCGCAGCGGCGTGCGGCTGGTGGTCTACGGCACCGGCGACAGCGGCCAGCTGAGTGCCACCAACATCCCGCTGTCGGCGGACGTGCAGGTGGGCGACGCGCTGGTGACATCGGGACTGGGCGAGCGTTTCCCCGCCGGCTTCGTGGTCGGCGAAATCGTTGCGCTGCAGCCGGACGACAGTCGCGCGTTCCTGGTCGGCGACGTGCGCCCGGCCGCACAGCTGGACCGCGGACGTGACGTGCTGCTGCTCAGGGCGGCGCCCGCAAGGCCTGCGCCCGCCGGCCCTGCGCCAGCCATCCCAGACTCCGCCAGTCCAGACACCGCCAATCCAGACACTGCCATCCCCGAGGCAACCTGCTGCTGGCCATCGTGCTGGGGCTGCTGCCCTTGCCGCAGGTGCTGCAACCGCTGCGGCCGTACTGGCTGGCGCTGGTGCTCGCCTACTGGGTGCTGGAGGCACCAGAAAATGCGGGACTGGGACTGGCCTTCATCGTCGGCCTGCTGGCGGACCTGGCCTTCGGCAGCCTGCTTGGCGAACAGGCGCTGCGGCTGGTGGTGATGACGTTCATCCTGCAGCGCTTCCGCGCG
>CALDPK010000123.1 GCA_937911855.1 uncultured Trueperaceae bacterium
TCGCCGGATGGCCAAAGGATTCTTTCCGGCAGCATCGATAAGACGATGCGTCTGTGGGACGTCGAAACCGGCGAGAGCACTGAAGTCACCGTGGCTGTCCTTGACACCGGCCGCTACGACCACCCGGACATCAACTGGGCGCCCGTCGGAGCGAACTTCGTCAACTGGAACGGCGAACTGCCCCAGGAAGGTCCCATCGAGGACCCCAACACGCTGCCCGGTGGCTCACCGCACGGCACGCATGTCGCCGGCACGGTCGGGGCAGCAACCAACAACGCCGAAGGCGTCGCCGGCGTCAACTGGAACGTTGACCTGGTACCCGTCAAAGTCCTTGCGGCGAATGGCAGCGGCAGCCTGAACGGCATCATCGAAGGCCTCTTCTGGGCCGCCGGCGACGAAAATCCGGCTTACGGCGGGCACCACATCGCCCGGCCCGCGGCGGTCGCCAACCTCAGCCTTGGTGGCAACATCCAGGAGATGTGCCCACCGGCCATCGACGAACTGTTCCAGGAGCTCATCACGATCTCCGGGATGATCACCGTCGTGGCGGCAGGCAACGAGAGCTCCGCAGCTGACGTGTTCTTCCCCGCCAGCTGCCCCAGCGTCATCACCGTCGGCGCCACCGGCCCGACCGGCGACCGCGCCTACTACTCAAACTTCGGACCGTTCGTCGACGTGATGGCCCCCGGCGGCGACGTCGACTACGAGCACCCGGAAGACGAAGAACTCCCCGCAGCCGTCCTCAGCACCACCGTCGCCATCGATTTCGTAGCCGAGACGATCACGCCCTCGTACGGGTTCATGCAGGGCACGAGCATGGCCTCCCCGCACGTGGCTGGCATCGTTTCACTCATGCTGGCCCAGGATCCTTCGCTCGGCCTCGAGGACGTCCGCACCCGCCTGCACAACGCCTCGCTGCCGCTCAGTGAAGCGCAGTGCAACTCGCCTGTAGCTGGCAACGTCGGCCTGAACGTCTGTGGTGCCGGCCTGCTGGACGCCTCAGCCGCCCTGCTCGGCGAGACCGTAACCAGCCCGACGGCCGTTGCGTACGCCATCCCCTTCGAGGGAGACGAAGCACCCGAGATCGGCTACAGCCACCTGAACAGCCTCGAACTGATGGCCGCCTACCGGGTTGACGCAACTCAGCTTCCTGACGGCGACTACGAGTTCGACTTCGGAGTGATGGATCCCGGCAAGTACCTTGTCGTGGGCCTCGAACTGCGCGACGCAGAAACCAGCGTCTCCCACATCGACCGTTTCGGCACTTATGAAGCCGAGGTCGTTGCGGGTGAACCCGAAGAAGCGACCATCGTCGTGGAGCCCATCTACCTCACTCTGCGCTGAGCATCCCGTAAGCTCAACGCCTCCAAACACTCTGAAAGTCAAGCGTGCCGCGGCCTGGAACCACCGCGGCACGCTGCCGTTGACTACACGCGTTATCACACGATAAGGCCTTAAGGTGCGATAACTTCAGGCTATGGCGCAGCAACGGGAATGGCCCGCTTTTCGTTCTGAAGACCTGGAATGGCAGCGCAGGGAAGCGCGTCCAGTGCAATCCAGGTGGCTGTGCCCCGGCCCGGTAGCCGCTACAATCGCGGCATCACAGACTGTTGAACGAGGAAAGGACTGATTCATGAGCGACCTCGCAACCAAATCGTGCATTCCCTGCCAGGGCGGCGTTCCGCCGTTGGAAGGCAACGAACTCACTGAACTGCAAGAACAGCTTGGTGGCGACTGGGAAGTCATCGAAGGTCACCACCTGCACAAGACGTGGGGCTTCAGCGACTTCAAGGAAGCACTCGCGTTCGTGAACAAAGTCGGTGAACTCGCCGAACAGGAAGGCCATCACCCCGATTTCAAGCTCTCCTACGGCCGGGTCGAAATCAGCATGCACACCCACAAGATCGACGGCCTGACCGAAAGCGACTTCGTCATGGCAGCCAAGATCGACCAGTTGGGGAACGGCAGTCTCTAAAGGTCGGATGAGCTAGCGGAGCAACGGGCGTCCAGGCGCAACCTTTCACGTCTGAGCAGCTGAACCTATGGCGCACCAACGTGCAACGGATTGACGAGCACTCAGAACGCGCCGTATTCGATGTGCAACAGCTTGTCTTTCACGCGCTCATAGCCCCTAACCGACCTCAGCAAATCTATGAGCCGCTGACCGCCAAGCGACAGGATCGGGGATGTCAACCACCCGCCGGCTTCGTCCGCGCTGCCATGTACCCGCTGTCCCAAGTCAAGCAGTGCGCTCAGCATTAGCCACTTGGCATGGTTGACAGTGGCTTCTACGTTCCGGAAGAACAGCATGACCGGATAGCGGAGCCGCCGAGTGACCCAGCCACCGGCGAGCTTGCAGACATGCCTGATGTCACGACTCGACCCGACTTCATTTCTGGCGGCAGCGGCATGGTTTCAACAGCCCATGATTATGCGCGTTTCCTGCAGATGCTTCTGAACGGTGGCGAGCTGGACGGAACCAGGATACTGGGCAGCAAAACAGTCGAATACATGTTCGCTGACCACCTGGCCCCATTCCCGGAGCGCGAACCACGCACAGCTGCAGTCGAAGGATTCGTCGGTGGCACATCGAAGCAAAGCGACCTGCCAGGAGTCGGCTACGGCGGCTTCGGACTTGGCGGAGCGGTGCGGACCGACGAGGTCGCAGGTCAGCCCGGAAGCGTCGGGGAATATTACTGGAGTGGTGGACATGGCACATACTTCTGGCTGGACCCCAGCGAAGACATGTTCGTCATCTACCTGAGTCAGGACCCCTCGGACGGCAAGGCCAAGTACCGCAGGTTGGTCAAAAGCATGATCACGGCAGCGATCATCGATTAAGTCCGCCTGACTGACATATCAAAAGCAAACCTATGGGCCGCACCAACCCGGTGCGGCCGGCTTAACTCACCGGCCCTGCAGCCGCTCCACGTGACTGACGACCTGCGGGAGTATCGTGCCCAGCCTGCCTTCCATTTTCAGTGTGGCGAGCTCGTCAGCGCGAGTGGGTCCGTCGTTGATGATGAAAACGGGTTTGCCTCTCCTGACAGCACCTTCAGCAAACCTGTAGCCGGAGAAGACGGTCAGCGAGGAGCCCAGCACGAGGAGCGAATCCGCTTCCTCGAGCATCTGCCACGCGCGATCTACGACGTCCGCCGGTACGTTCTCGCCGAAGAACACCACGTCCGTTTTCATGACGCCGCCGCAGTGCAGACAGACGGCGGGCTCGAAGTCCTCAGTCTGGTCAGGCTGGAGTTCCACGTCGCCGTCGGGGTTCAGGCGGGCGGCCCGGCGTGAGAAGTCCGGGTTCAGCTCGGCCTGGCGGCGCTGGAACGACTGCATGGGTTCGGTGCGGCGGCAATCGAGGCAGCGCACCCGCGACAGTGTTCCGTGCAGTTCCAGCACGTCGCTGCTGCCAGCCCGCTGATGCAGGCCGTCCACGTTCTGCGTGATCACACCGCTGACAACTCCCAGTGCCTGCAGCTCGGCG
>CALDPK010000124.1 GCA_937911855.1 uncultured Trueperaceae bacterium
GTGTCCAGCACCGCGAACAGGCGGCTGTGCTTCTGGATCTGCCGGGCGAGTGCGTACAGGTAGCGGGCGCGCACGTGCCCTGGGGTGGCGGCCCAGGCGGGAGCTGCTGCGCGGGCTGCCCTGACTGCGCGGTCCACGTCGGCCTCGCTGCCCTGGGCGACGCTGGCCAGAACCTGGCCGGTGGCCGGGTTGATTGAGTCGAAGCGCTCGCCGGCTGAAGCGTCAGTGAAAGCGCCGTTGATGTAATGACCGAAGCTCGAGCCGTGCGCCTGCAGCCAGTCGTCTGCCAGGCTTTTCGCCTCGGGCGCGGGTCCGTATTCCATGGTCGTGAAGATGTCTTTGACGGTGGTGGAACTCATCTGTTCAGCTCCTCAGGCCAGCGGATGGCGGTGCAGTGCGGAGTAGCGGCCCGTGACGAAGTGCTCGAGCTGCCGTTCGATGTCGGCCAGCAGGCTGCTGGCGCCGAAGCGGAGCAGGTGCGGATGCAGCCACTCGTCGCCGAGTTCTTCCTTCATCAGGATGAGCCAGGCAATGGCGTCCTTGGCCGTCCGCAGGCCACCTGCGGGCTTGAAGCCCACCTGGACGCCGGTGCGGTCGCGGTAGTCCCGGATGGCGCGGGCCATCGTGAGCGAAACCGGCAGGGTCGCGTTGACGGGTTCCTTGCCGGTCGAGGTCTTGATGAAATCACAGCCGGCCATCATGGCGACCATGCTGGCCTTGTAGACGTTCCTGAGCGTGCCGAGTTCGCCGGTTGCCAGGATCGCCTTGATGTGCGCGTCACCGCAGGCGGCGCGGAACTCACGCAGCTCGTCGTAAAGCGCCTGCCAGTCGCCCGTCAGCACGAAGCGCCGTGAGATTACGATGTCGATCTCGTCGGCTCCCGCTTCTACCGAGGCGCGGATCTCCTGAAGTCTGGTGGACATTGGTGACAGTCCGGCCGGGAAGCCTGTCGATACCGCAGCCACGGGGATGCCCGAGCCTTCCAGTGCCCGCACGGCAGTGGGGATCATCTCGTGATAGACGCACACTGCTGCCGTGGTCAGGCCGGCGTCCTGCATGCCGAGCGCCTCGAGCAGGTCCGCCCGGACCGGGGTGCGAGCCTTGGCGCACAGGCGCCTTACGCGGCCCGGAGTGTCATCGCCCGCCAGCGTGGTCAGGTCGATCAGCGTGATGGCTTTGAGCAGCCAGGCTGCCTGCCATTCCTTCTTGACCGTCCGCCTGGTCAGGAGCGTGGCTGCGCGCCGTTCTGCGGCCGACAGGTTCACCTGGGCGTGCCGGAACCAGCCAAGGTCCAGCTCCACGCCTTCGTTGCGGCCGGTAAGGTACTCCCCTGTTTGCTGCCTTTCCGTAAGAGTCATGCCTGGCACCTCGCACTTCTGCTGAGCGCATTCTAGCGCAAGTGGCCGTCAGCGCCCGGAGTTCAGCTGCGGTTTTATGACTTCAGGCATGAACATGACCACGATGACCGCGATCAGGGCAGCCACGAACACGCCTGCGTAGACGGCGTCCATGCCGGAGGCTAGCGCCTGCTGCAGTACCGGGTCGGCGCTGATGGTGCTGACCCCGCCGTCCAGCAGCAGCCTGATGTCCTCCAGGTCCACGTCCAGTCCCCGGCCGGTGAGCCTGGTCATGATGACGGTGTTGAGCACGCTGCCGAACGCAGCTGCGCCCAGGGCGTTGCCGAGGATGCGGGTGAACACGTTCGACGAGGTGGCGAGTCCGCGGCGTTCCCACTGCACGGTCGACTGGATGGCGACGACGCTGCTCGTGTTGATGATGCCCATGCCGCAGCCGACCAGGAACGAGCCTAAGCCGGCGTGGACCGGGCTGCTGGCGGCGTCCATCAGCAGCAGCACGAAGCCGCCTGCGGCCAGGAAGGTGGCGCCGGCGATGGTCAGCCGCCGGTTGCCGAACCTGAGCAGCAGCCGGCCGGTGAGGGTCGAGGCGATGGGCCAGCCTATCGACATGGCCGTCAGGGCGAAGCCTGCGATTATCGCTGTCTGGCCCATCACGCCCTGCACGAACGTCGGCAGGAACGTGGTCAGGCCGATCATGACCATGCCGGCTATGAGCGTGGTGGTGTTGGCGGTGGCGATGAGGCGGTTGCGCCACAGTGACAGCGGCATTATCGGTTCCGGCGCCCGCGTCTGCTGGTACAGGAACAGCGCCAGGCAGATTGCGGACAGCAGGCCGAGGCCGATGATCTCGAACGAGCTCCACGCCCACACCACGCCGCCCTGGATCAGCACCATGAGCAGCGAGGTTATCGCCACGAAGAACAGCGCCGCGCCCGCCCAGTCGATGCTGCGCCTGCGCCGCTCGACGTCCTCGTGCAGGAACAGTGCCAGGCCGGTTATGGCCAGGATGCCGAACGGGATGTTCAGCCAGAAGATCCATGACCAGTGGAAGCTGGCGACTATCACAGCGCCCAGTAGCGGCCCGAGGATGGAGGAAACACCCCAGACGCTGGCGAGCCAGCCCTGGATCTTCGCCCGGCCTTCGACGTCGTAGATGTCGCCGATGATCGTCATCGTTACCGGCGCGATGCCGCCGGCTCCAAGTCCCTGGATGAACCGGAACACGATGAGCCAGGTCATGTCGGTAGCGAGGCCGCACAGCAGCGAACCCACCAGGAAGATGCTCACGCCCGTGTAGAACACCGGTTTGCGGCCGTACAGGTCTGAGAGGCGCCCGAACACCGGCGTGCTCACCGCCTGCATGAGCAGGTAGGCGCTGAACACCCAGCTGTAATATGCGAAGCCGCCCAGGCTGCCGACGATGTCCGGCATGGCCGTGGCGACGATCGTCCCCTCTATCGAGCCCATGAACATCGACAGCATCAGGGTGGCCAGGACCAAGGGCCTGCGCGTCACCGGGCCACGGGCTGCGACTGTGCCGGACTCGCTCATGCCTGCCAATCAGACCACTTGCAGGATGCCGCTGCAACTTTGCCCACGGGTCAGCTGCGGGTGCGCATAAGCTGCACGCCCGCCGTCAACAGGAGCAGCACCGTGAAAGTCAGGAGCGCCCAGGGGATGAAATCGGTGCCGAACCCTTCCACGCCGAAGCCGATCAGTGGCGCGGTCAGCACCGGACCTAAGTTGGCGGCGGACATGGTGATGGGGATCATCATTTCCGAGCGGCCGGGCAGTGCCTGCTGGATCCACACGAGCGTCGTCGGGAAGATCGGGGCGAACGCCAGGCCCATGATCAGGTAACCGACAGGAGCCAGGGCCGGGAAGGTCGTGAGGACCGCGCCGGGGATAGCCAGCGCCGCTGCGCCGGTAACCAGGTGCGCCGGCTTGAGCCGGGCACTGACCGGGATCGCGATGAACCTGCCGATGGTGATGGCAGCCCAGTACAGCGAGGTCAGGAAGGCCGCCTGTTCGGAACCGAAGTACGGCGCCAGGTGCGTGGCTTCCCAGGAGGCGGCGCCCATCTCGGCAGCCACGTAGAAGAAGAAGATGCTTATGAAACCGAGGACGCTGAAGATGATGCCCGGGTTCATGCCCTGGACGGTGCGCTTCTCAGGTGGCGGCTCGGGGATGCGCAGGCCGATCAGCAGGGCCACGAGTGTAGCGAAGGCGAGGATCAGGTACGGCAGGCGCCACTGCGGCAGCAGCAGGCCCACCAGCAGCGGTCCCACGACCGAGCCGATCCCGAACAGGGCGCTG
This sequence comes from uncultured Trueperaceae bacterium, assembly GCA_937911855.1. Classification (GTDB taxonomy): domain Bacteria; phylum Deinococcota; class Deinococci; order Deinococcales; family Trueperaceae; genus CALDPK01. The sequence goes on from CALDPK010000124.1 coordinate 3,675, forward strand.
AGCAGGTTGACTGCCGGTCCGGCGCGCACGCCGAAGCTGCGCACGATGAGGAGGTTGGTGCTGACGTTCTGCAGTCCGAAGCCCAGGCCGACGAGTGCTGCAGCGAGCAGCGCCACCGGCCAGTTGCCAGCCAGCGTCATCAGCACGGCACCGCTGCCCAGTACGGCCAGTGCCCCGGCGAGCGTCAGGCGGTAGCCGAAGCGCCGCACCAGCCAGCCGGCCATGAGTATCGCCGCGCCGGCACCAAGGAACAGCACGCTGATCGCCAGGCTGACGGTGGTGGCGGGCACCGCGAAATCGTTGCCGATAGCTTCAAGTGAAGGCCCGAGGACCGACTGGGCCATCCCGATTGTGATGAAGTTGATGCTGCCTGCGAGCAGCAGTCTGCGGGCGTGATCTACAGGCAGTGGCGCGCTCACAGTTTCAGATGATACGCCTGCAGCGTCACAAATGGTGACGCCGGCAGCGTTGCTATACTGATTCCTTAAGTAGAGGCACGGAGGCAAACCCCTAATGAATCAAGACATCCGGCAGAAATTCCTGAAGTTTTTCGAGACGAAAGAGCACCTCGTCTACCCGAGTGCCTCCCTCAAAAGCAGTGATCCCGGCCTCCTCTTCAACGTGGCCGGCATGCAGCAGTTCAAACCGTACTTCCAGGGCGCCACGCCCCACTTCCCCGGTTACGGCACCCATCACCGGGTCGCCACCTCGCAGAAGTGCATGCGCGCAGGCGGCAAGGACTCGGACATCGAGAATGTCGGCCGCACCCGCCGGCACCACACCTTCTTCGAGATGCTCGGCAACTTCTCGTTCGGCGATTACTTCAAGCGTGAGGCGATCCACTGGGCCTGGGAGTTCCTGACCAGCCCCGACTGGCTCGGCCTCGAGCCCGAGCGCCTGTTCGTCACCGTGTTCCACGAAGACGATGAAGCCCACGACATCTGGCTGAACGAGGTCGGCATCCCGGCCGGGCGGATCAGCCGCTGGGGCGAGGAAGAGAACTTCTGGCCGGCCAACGCCATAAAGGACGACCGCCAGGGCCCTTGCGGACCGTGCTCGGAGATCTTCTACGACCGCGGTCCCGATTTCGGCTCGCCAGATGAAACCGGCCCCAACGTCGGTTCGGGCGACCGGTTCATGGAGATATGGAACCTGGTCTTCACTCAGTACAACCTGCAGGACGGCGTGCTGACTCCCCTGCCGCAGACGAACATCGACACCGGCATGGGCCTGGAGCGCATAACGAGCGTGATGACCGGCGCGACCGACGCGTACTCCACCCCGCTGTTCCTGCCGGTCATCGAGAAGCTGGCCCAGCTGAGCGGCGCCCCCTACCGCGACGCCGAGAGCGTGCAGCACCGCATAATCGCCGACCACGTGCGAGCCGTCACCTTCAGCATCACCGACGGCATCGCCCCCGCCAACGACGGGGCCGGCTACGTGATCAAGATGCTCATCCGCCGCGCCTCCCGCCAGGCCTGGCTGCTGGGCCTGCGCGAACCCGTACTGCATGAACTGGCCGGCGTGGTGATCGACTCGATGGGCGACGCCTACCCCGACCTGGTCAAGGCCCGCAGCCGCGTGGAGCAGACAGTCCTGGCCGAGGAAGAGCAGTTCCTGCGCACCCTGGAAAGCGGCATCGAACGCGTCCGCACGCTGCTCGACGAACTGGACGGCGATACCCTGTCCGGCGCAGTTGCCTTCGACCTGTGGCAGACGTACGGCTTCCCGCTCGACCTGACCGAGGAGATGGCCGCCGAACGCGGCTTCAAGGTGGACCGCGCCGGCTACGACGCAGCCCGCAACGAAGCCCGCCAGGCGTCACGCGGCAGCCTGCCCTCATCAGCCATGTTCGGCACCGGCCAGGACGCAGTTTCCGAACTGGCAGCAGAACTGGGCGAAACCGAGTTCAACGGCTACCTGGAAACCAGCAGCGTCGCGACCGTCCAGGCGCTGCTCAAAGACGGCGAACGGGTGACCAGCCTCAACGAGGGTGACGCTGGCACGGTCGTGTTGGACAACACGCCCTTCTACGCCGAAGGCGGCGGTCAGATCGGCGACTCCGGCAAGCTCAGCTGGCAGGGGGGCAGCGCCCTGGTGAGCACCACCAGAAGCTCGGCCGCAGGCATCTACCTGCACTCGGTGCGGATCGTGCGGGGCAGGCTCAGTGAAGGCGAAGAAATCACCGCCCTGATCGACCCGGCACGGCGCGACACCGAGAAGCACCACAGCGCCACCCACCTGCTGCACGCCGCCCTGCGGACCGTGCTCGGTGACCACGTGGCGCAGGCCGGTTCGCTCGTCACGCCCGACCGGCTGCGCTTTGACTTCTCGCACCCGTCGGCCCTTACGCCTGAGCAGCTCACCCAAATCGAAGCGCTCGTGAACAACTGGATCCAGGACGACCTGAAAGTCGAGGCGCAGACCGTCAGCCTCGAGGAAGCACGCGAGCAGGGCGCCATGATGCTGTTCGGCGAGAAGTACGGCGACCGCGTGCGCATGGTGCGCATGGGCGGCGAATCGATCGAGCTGTGCGGCGGAACCCACGTGGAACACACCGGCCAGATCGGCCTGCTCGTCATCACCGAAGACAGTGCAGTGTCAGCAGGTGTCAGGCGCATCGAGGCGCGCGCCGGCAACTCCGCCCTGAAGTGGCTGCAGGAACGCCGCGCGCTGCTTGCCGGCCTCAGCGACCAGCTCGGCGCACCCATCGACGCGCTGAGTGAACGGGTCCAGAAGCTGCAGACCGACCTGCGCGAGGCACGGCGCGAAGTGAAGACCGTCCGCGACCGCCTGGCCGCGGTCCAGACCCACGGCGCCAGCCAGGCGGGCAGCCGCGGCGAGGAACAGGGCGTGAAGTGGGCCGCCCACCTGCTCGACGACCTCGACGCCCCTGCCCTGCGCAACGCAGCTGACACGCTGCTGCAGACGCCGGGCCTGGACGTGGCCGTGGTCGCAAGCGGCGCGCTGCTCGTCGTCAAGGTCGCAGAAGCCGCCCGCGAGAAAGGCGCCCACGCCGGCAACCTGGTCAGGGCCCTGGCCGAGAAGGCTGGCGGCAAGGGCGGTGGCCGGGCCGACATGGCGCAGGCCGGCGCTCAGCCTGGCCAGGTTCCCGGTGCGCTCGAGGCGGTTGGCGAACTTCTCAGAAACCAGCTGTCAAGCTGAGCACGTGAGCTCTATGGCAGTACTGGGACTTGACGTCGGAGAAGCACGCATCGGTCTGGCCCGCGCCGACCGTGACAGCAGCATGGCGTTCGGGCGCGGCTGGATCACCCGCCACCGGAAACTGAAGGACGACCTGGCCGAGCTGCGCGAGATCGCGGAACGGGAGCAGGCGGACCTGCTGGTGGTCGGTCTGCCACTGCGCAGCGGCGGCGGCGACTCCGAGCAGACGCGCCGCGTACGTGACTTCGTGCGTCACCTTGAGCAGGCCGGCTTCACGGTCGAGCTGGAAGACGAGCGCTACACCACCCGGATAGCCGGCCAGCAGATCGCCGGTGGACCCCTGAACAGGCAGAAGCGCCAGGAGAAAGGCCTGCAGGACGAGGCCGCAGCGGTGCTGATCCTGGAGTCGTGGCTGCAGAAACAGGCGCGGGAACTGTGAACGGGCAGCCCGCTCCGGTAGAAAGCCGGAACCGCTTCGGCCGCCTGATCGCTGGCGCCCTGCTCGCCTTCGTGCTGATCGCGGCCCTCGCTGCCGGTGCCGTCTGGTGGATGCTGCAGGCTCCGGAATCCGAATCGCGGACGGTGGAAGTGGAGATAATGCCCGGCTGGGGTGCCGCCCGCATCGCCGCGGAACTGCGTGAACTCGGCCTGGTGCGCAGCGCCCGGGCCTTCGCGCTGTACATGCGCTTTCAGGATGTCGACCGGGCGGTCGGCGAAGGACTGTACGACCTGGACCCGTCGCTCACCGCTGCAGAGACCGCACGGGTACTGCGCGCCGGCGGGCGTCCCCGCATCACCCGCGTCGTGATCCCCGAAGGGTTCCGGGCCGTGGACGTGGTCGACCGCCTGGTGAGCGCCGGCTTCGGGGAGCACGAGGATTACGTCGCTCTCGCGCAGGCTGCCCCCGAAGACGGTCCGGACTGGCTGCAGACCGGGGAGGTTCCCGAGGAGGCCGGGCTGCCGCTGGCGAACCTGGAAGGCTACCTGTTCCCCGCCTCGTACGACATCCCGACCCGCAGCACGCCCGAGGAAGTCATCGCCATGTTCCTGGACCGCTTCGAACTGGAGCTCGCCGGCAGCGAAGAGAGGCTCGCGGAACTGGGCCTTGACCTGCGTGACTGGGTCATCCTGGCCAGCCTGGTGCAGTCCGAAGCCGGCAGTGACGAGGAGATGCCGGTCATCGCCGGGGTGTTCCTGAACCGGCTGGAAGAAGGCATGCCGATGCAATCTGACCCGACGGTGGCTTACGGCTTGGGCAAGACGCTGCCGGAGCTGGACGTCTCAGCCGGTGACATGCGCGCCGAGCATCCCTGGAACACCTACGTTTACCCGGACCTGCCTGCCGGTCCGATCAGCAACCCCGGCCACGAGGCGCTGCAGGCAGTGCTCGAACCCCAGCGGGTGAACGAGGACGGGGTGGGCTGGTACTACTTCCTGCACGGCACTGACGACGGGCAGCCGGTGTTCCGGCCCAACACGGATTACGAAGCACACCTGCGGGATATCGAACGTTATCTGCGCTGAGCGGCCTGAATTGCTGTACTCAGCCGGAGTTAATCAAACTGTTGGCAAACTCATGACCTTCCTGTGATATTTTGCAGCAAGGGCAGAGCCCATCAGGCATGACCGTTCCAATCCGGGAACGGTGCAGCCGCCGCGGCCCGAACTGCCGCCAGAAGGAGATTACTTGTGAAAAAGTCACTGGTCAAACTAGCAATCGTAGCAATGGTCGCAGGTCTCGCACCTGTCGTTGCACAGGATGAGCCTGCCGGCGACATGCCTAACCGCCTCGTCCTGGGCATGGTTCCCAGCCGTGAAGCTGACGCTATCGTCGACAGCCTCGATCCGCTTGCCGAACTTCTTTCGCAGCACCTCCTGATCCCCGTTGACACCTTCGTGTCGACCAACTACGTCGGCCTGGTTGAAGCGATCGGCACCGGCCGTGTCGACATCGGCATGTTCGGTCCGGCAGCACTCGTGCAGGCAATGGACGCCTACGGCGCCCGGGTCATCCTGGCCAGCGAACGTCAGGGCAGCACCACCTACCGCGCCCAGTTCAACGTGCGCTGCGACTCGGGCATCGAAAGCTTCGAAGATCTCCGCGGCAAGACGATCGCCTTCGTCGACCCCGGCTCCGCTTCCGGCTACCAGTTCCCTTACGTCACGCTCGCAACCGAGCACGGCATCAACCCTGACACCGAGATGACCTCGATCTTCGCCGGCTCGCACGACGCCTCGGCCCTCGCCGTCTACAACGGTGACGTCGATGTCTCAGTGACCTTCGGCGGCAGCCCCGGCTCCGACGGCCGTGAGACCATCGAGGGTGACTTCCCCGATGTCAAGGACGTCGTCTGCATCCTCGGTTACTCCGCTGACATCCCCAACGACGGCATCGTCGTCCGCGCCGGCCTCGACGCCGACCTGAGCGAGCAGATCGCTGCGGCCCTGACGGCCATCGCCGCCACCGAAGAAGGCCAGGCACTCACCGAGCAGCTGTTCAACGTGACTGCCTTCGCCCCGATCGAACCAGAGGCCTACGACATCGTTCGTGAAGTCTCCGAGACCTTCGCTCGCTGAGCGACTGAACTTGAGGTGACCCCTTGAGGTCACTGCGAGTAAAGCTGATGGGGTCGGCCGGGTTGAACCTGGCCGACCCTGTCCGTGTAAACTCAGGTCAGCGTGCCCCATATAATTTTTGACAATACAGAGGTCGTCTACAAGACCGGTCTGCGCGCCCTGAAGGGCGTGTCGCTTGAGGTACCCCGCGGCCAGTTCGTCGTGGTGGTGGGCCTTTCCGGCGCCGGCAAATCGACCCTGATCCGGACCGTAAACAGCCTGGTCGTCCCCAGCAGCGGCAGCGTCACCGTCCGGAAGCGATCCCAGGGCCGATCGGCGCCGTCCACCGCACCCAGCTCGGCCGTGCGGCCACCGAGCCGATGCGCGAGGACATCCGGCTGCTGGCCGGTGTCGGCG
>CALDPK010000125.1 GCA_937911855.1 uncultured Trueperaceae bacterium
CCCCGACACGCCGTTCAGCTCGATCCAATTCAAGCCTTCTTCCGAGAAGATATCCCTCGAAGGCGGCGGTGATTACGCCTCCTCCGACGGGAAGTACGACACCCTCTTCTACTTCGAGGCGTGGGACGGAGAGCTCGACTGCGGCGACAGCACCGATGTCCGTCGGGATGGCACGGTCGTCGGGGAGATCATCCGTCACGACAACGCGGATGGGTCGACCTGTACGCCCAAGCTGTTCCGTTTGGTGGCCGACGAGGACGACGAGCAGAACGGCTCGCTGGTCTTCGAAGTGGCCGACCCCGCCGAGCAGGACATGGCGTTCTTCGAGGCCTTCGTGACGTTCCAGGAGGATCTGGACGCCAACCCCCCGATGGTCGGAACGCTGGAGTACGACCCCGACGGGAGCGACGGATACGACGACTTCAAGACGATGCCGGCGTGTGATGAACCGCCGTTCGGCGAAGGCGGAAGCCCGAACGCGAACGCCATCCCCGACGGGCATGAAGGCTGTGTCATCGAGGTCACCCAGCACTTCGACGGCACCACCGAGTGGCACGCCGTCTTCATGGGAGACTGGAAGTTCCGCTGATACGGAAGTCGGAAGTCGGAAGTCGGAAGACGGAAGACGGAAATCGGAAGTTCCGACCCGCCTCCGGCTAGTTCTCTTCTACGTCTACTAGGTGGCGGACCTTGTGCAGCATGCCCCGTACCGTCGGCGTGTCGGGGTGCTGGACGGTCTGGCGGATCTTGCGCAGCCCGAGCGACTCGATCGTCGCCCGGGCCTTGGGCTTCTCACCGATCAATGAGCGCCGCAAGGTCACCTTGAGGGTCTTGTCGGCCACGATCAACCTTCCCCACCGGCTGCCCGCACGTTCTCGGTGGAGCGGTAGGCCGCGAGCAGGCCCGGTGGGGCGATCTCTTCGGCTTGCTTGCCGCGCATGCGGGCGACTTCGTCCGGGCGCCGCTGCTTCTTCAGGGCGTCGACAGTCGCCTTGGCCACGTTGAGGTGGGTGGGCGAGCCGAGGGACTTGGCCAGGGCGTCACGCACGCCGGCCGCCTCCAGGATCTGGCGAGCGGCACCGCCGGCGATCACACCAGTACCGGGAGCGGCCGGGCGGATCATCACCCGAGACGAGCCGTGCACCCCGATGACGTCGTGGATGATCGTCGATCCGGCCATGGGGACGGTGAACATCGACCGTCGGGCGATTTCCATGCCCTTCTGGATGGCGGCGGGCACTTCCTTGGCCTTGCCATAGCCGACTCCGACGCGGCCGCTGCCGTCTCCGACCACGCACAGAGCGGTGAAGGAGAAGCGCCGGCCACCCTGGACGACCTTCGATACTCGGTTGATCTGGACGACTCTCTCGTCGTACTGGTTCTGTTCAGCCACTAAAACTCCAATCCGGCTTCGCGGGCGGCATCGGCCAACGCCTTGAGGCGGCCGTGGTACTTGAATCCGGCCCGGTCGAAAATCACCTGCGACACGCCGGCCTCGCGGGCTCGCTGCCCGAGCAGTTCGCCCACTTTGGCGGCGGTTTCCACCGTCAGCCTGGAGTCCCGCAGGTCACTTTCCTGAGAGGAGGCGGCGGCCAGGGTCTGACCGGCCGCATCGTCGATGACCTGGGCGTAGATGTAGCGGTTGCTGCGGTACACCGTCAGCCGGGGCCGCTGGGGCGTGCCGGTGATCTTGCGACGGACACGCTGACGGCGCCGGTTGCGGGCGGTGGCTCGGGTTGCCTTCATCACTTACCCGCCTTTCCCGCCTTGCGGCGAACGTGCTCGCCCACATAGCGAATGCCCTTGCCCTTGTAGGGCTCGGGCGGGCGCACCTTGCGGATGTCGGCGGCAGTCTGGCCCACCAGCTCCTTGTCGATGCCGATGACGTTGATTCGGGTCGGCTCGGGGACCTCGAATGTCACGCCACTCGGGGCGTCGACGGTGACGGAGTGGCTATATCCGACCTGCAGTTCCACCGCGTCTCGCTCCGCACCGACTTCAACAACCACCGTTCCCGCCGCGCCGTCCTGGCCCTGGGCGCGAAAGAAGAAGGCGTGCTGCGCCGGCACATGATGACGCGCGACGGCACCCCCAGGGATACCGTCGTTCACTCGATAATCGATCTTGAATGGCCCGAGGCGCGCGCGAAGATCCAGGAGCGGCTCGCCCGCAAGCTCGGCGAAGCCGGCTGACTCAGCGGATCTCGTGCAGAATCTCTGAGAGGCCTTCGGCGTCCGTGATGAGTATCTCGCGGGTGCGGGTCTCGATTACGTTCTCGGCTTCCAGCGTACGCAGGGCCCGCGTGACCGTCTCGCGGCTGGTGCCCGCCAGGCTGGCCAGCTCCTGATGCGTCAGCTTCACGAGCGGCAGGCCCCGTTCGTTCGGCTCGGCCACTCCCGTCTCGTGCAGGCGCAGCAGCACGTAGGCAACGCGGCCCTGCGCGTCCTTGTACGACAGTATCTGCGCTTCATCGTCCATGCCGCGCAGCCGGCCGGCGAGCGTCTGGGTCAGGTTCAGGCTGACCGCCGGGAAGTTCTCCATCAGCCGCGTGAAATCGTCGCGGTAGAGGAGCAGGCAGGTGCTTTCCGCCAGGGTAAGGGCGGTGGCGCTGCGGGTGGCGTCGCCTATCAGGGCCATCTCGCCGAAGAACTCAGGCGGCTGCAGCAGCGCCAGGGTCTTCTCATGGCCACCCAGGTCCACCTTCGAGAGTTTCACCAGGCCGCTGCGCAGTATGTACAGCGCGTCGCCGGCGTCACCTTCCTGAAAGACGGTGTGGCCGGTGGGCAGGTCGCGGCGTTGCAGCACTGAAGCGCCGATCTCCAGTGCCCGGTCCGGGACACCTTTGAACAGGGGAACGGTCTCCAGGAACGGAATCAGGGCATCATCTCTGGCTGGCATCGCCCTCAAACTACCAGAAGTCGCAGCGGCCGGTTGCGGGGTGCAGGCTTTATAGTTGACGGATGACTGCAGTGATTTCCTGCCGGAACGTGTGGCGCGCCTACCGGAACAAGGCCAGTTCGACAAGCGTCCTGCACGGCGTGAACCTGGACGTGCACCGGGGAGAGGTCGCAGCCATCCTCGGACCGTCGGGTTCGGGGAAGAGCACCCTGCTGCGGCTGCTCGCCGGGCTCGACTCCCCGGATAAGGGCAGCATCTTCTGGGACGGCTTCCCCGTGCACGAGCACCGGCCGCAGGACCTGGCGCGCCAGCGCTCAGCGAGTGTCGGCCTGGTGTTCCAGCAGCACTACCTGTTAGAAGACCTGACCGCCCTCGAGAACGTGACGCTGCCCGGCCGCATCCGCGGCGAAGACGGCACCGAGCGCGGCGTCGAACTGCTGGAACTGGTGGGCCTGACAGCCCGGGCGGGTCACCTGCCCGAGCAGCTCTCCGGCGGCGAGAAGCAGCGGGTGGCCGTGGCGCGGGCACTGTTCGACCGGCCACCCATCATCCTGGCGGACGAACCTACCGGCAGCCTGGACCGCAGCAACGCCCTGGGCGTCTACCGCCTGCTCGTCGAACTGGCCCGCGCCCGCAACTCGGCGGTACTGCTCGTCACCCACGACGAAGGCCTGGTACAGGACGTCGACACCCGCTACCACCTGACCGAAGGCAAACTCGAACGCCTGGGTGTTCCGGCTTGACCGCTGAACCGTACCCGCTTTACCTGCAGCCGCACTTAAGCCGCCGCCTGTGGGGCGACGCCAGCCTGGAAACGTACCTGGGACTCGAACCGGCCGGACCCGGTGATCCTTGGGGGGAAAGCTGGCAGGTGTGGGCAGGCAACAGGATCGTCAACGGGCCGCTGGCAGGCTCAACCCTGCAGGAAGCTGCCGACCTGTGGGGCGAGCAGCTGCTTGGTTCGCTTGCCTCTGGTTCCCAGGTGCCGCTGCTCGCCAAGTTCATCGCCGCGGGACAGGACCTGTCACTGCAAGTGCACCCGGCTGACGCCTACGCGCTCGCTCGTTACGGCCAGCCGGGCAAGGCTGAGGCGTGGCTGATCCTGCGGGCGAGGCCGGGAGCGTTCGTCTACTGGGGATTCAAGGAGACCGTTTCGGCCGCGGCGGTGCGCGCGGCTGCTGCTGACGGCACGCTCGCTGAGCTGCTGAACCGGGTGCCCGTTACTTCCGGTGACGTCATCTACAACCCACCCGGTACGGTGCACGCAATTGGTGCAGGCATCATCCTCTACGAGATCCAGCAGTCGAGCGACCTGACCTTCAGGCTTTACGACTACGGCCGCCGCGACTCTTACGGGAACCTGCGGGAACTGCACCTGGACGAAGGTCTGGCTGTTGCTGACCTGACGGGTGGTGAGTCTGCCAAAGTTCTGCCGCGCGAGCTCGAGTCGGGCGGACGGGAGCTGATCGTCACGCCGCACTTCGTACTGACGTCGTCAGTACAAGGTCAGTACCTGCACGCAACAGAAGCCAGCCTCCAGCTGTTAACGGCTGTGGAGGGCGACATCACGTTACGAGGACAGGACAACCAGCTGAAACTGCCGGCAGGCACCTCGCTGGTGCTGCCGGCAGTGGAACAACGTTATGAGATCGAAGGAACAGGCACGCTGCTCAGCGCCCGCCTCCCGGACTGAACTCAGGCGGCTGGCTGCACGCCGTCTTCGCCCTTGACGGCCGGCAGGAAGTCGCCCGGCTCACCTTTATCTGACAGCAGTATCGCCATGACCTGACCGAAGTCACTGACCGGCAGGACCCGCAGGTCCTCCAGGATCGCGTCAGGCACTTCTTCCAGGTTGGCGCGGTTGGCTTCCGGGATGATGACGGTCGAGATGCCGGCCTGATGGGCGGCCAGGAGTTTCTCCTTCAGCCCGCCGATCGGCAGCACCCGGCCACGCAGCGTGATCTCGCCGGTCATCGCAACGTCACCGCGGATGGGCCGGGCAGTCAGCGCACTCACGACAGCCGAAGCGATGGCGATGCCTGCGCTCGGACCGTCCTTCGGAGTTGCGCCCTCGAGGACGTGCACGTGCAGGTCGCGGTTCTCGTGGAAGTCGCCCGCCAGGCCGTACTGGCTGGCGAAGGAACGCAGGTAGGCGATGGCCGCCTGGGCGCTTTCCTTCATCACGTCACCCAGCTGGCCGGTGAGCGCCACCTTGCCCTTGCCGGGCACGGCGACAGCTTCGATGTCCAGAGTCACGCCACCAACGGAAGTCCAGGCCAGGCCGTGGCTCAGGCCCACCTGTGATTCGGATTCGGCTTTCTCGTCCCGGTAAGGGGGAACGCCCAGCAGCACGCGGATGTTCTCGGGCTCCAGCTTGCGGACGCCTTCCCACGGTGTATCCAGGTACTCGCGGGCTGACTTGCGGATGGCCTTCGAGATCTGCCGGTCCAGGTTCCTGACGCCGGCCTCGCGGGTGTACTCGGTGATAATGCGCTCCAGGGCGTCGCGGCTGAACTCGACGCGACCGGCCATGCCGTGATCGCGGATCTGCCGGGGCACGCGGTAGCGGATGGCGATCTCGAGCTTCTCCTGCAAGGTGTAACCGGGGATCTGGATGACTTCCATGCGATCGAGCAGCGGCCCGGGGATGCCGGACAGCGAGTTCGCGGTGGTGATGAACATGACCTGCGACAGGTCGTAAGGGATCTCCAGGTAATGGTCCGCGAATGTGTTGTTCTGCTCCGGGTCCAGCACCTCAAGCAGCGCTGAGCTGGGGTCTCCACGGAAGTCGGAGGTCATCTTGTCGATCTCGTCCAGCAGGAACACCGGGTTGAGCGTGCCGGCAGTGCGCATGCCCTGAATCACGCGGCCCGGCATCGAGCCGATGTAGGTGCGGCGGTGACCGCGGATCTCGGCCTCGTCACGCACGCCACCGAGTGACATGCGCACGAACGAGCGGTTCAGGCTGCGGGCGATCGACTTGCCGAGCGAGGTCTTGCCGACCCCAGGCGGTCCGACCAGGCACAGGATCGGCGCCTTGTACTGGGCCTCATCGACGCTGGCGGTCAGGTGCCTGACGGCCAGGAACTCGAGGATGCGTTCCTTGGGTTCTTCAAGTGCGTAATGGTCGTCATTAAGGATGGTCTCACTGTGCTTTACGTCGAGTTTCTCCTCGTCGTAATCGCTCCAGGGCAGGTCCAGGATCACGTCCAGGTAGTTGCGCACCACGGTCGCCTCGGGTGAGCCGCCGGCCATCTTCTCGAGCCGGTCGATCTCCTTGAGCGCCCGTTCGCTGGCTTCCTCGGGCATGTTCTTCTCTTCAACCCGCTTGCGCAGCTCCTCGGTCTCGGATGCTTCGTCGTTGCCGAGTTCCCGCTGGATGGCCTTCATCTGTTCACGCAGGTAGTACTCGCGCTGGTTGCCGTCCATCTGCGCTTTCACGCGGGCGTTGATCTGCTTCTCAGTGTCCATCCGTTCGATATCGCGCGTCAGGTAACCGAGGACCAGCTCCAGGCGGGCCAGCGGATCCATCTCTTCCAGCACCGCCTGCTTGTCGGCCACTTCCCAGGGGCTGTACTTCGCAACCTTGTCGGCCAGGATGCCGGGTTCCTTCTGCGACCGCAGGTCCTCGATATGGAATGAATCCAGCCGCAGGTTCTTGTTGTGGCTGACGTATTCGCTGAAGGAGCGCTTGACTTCCTCCACCAGCGCCTGTGCGGCGGGCTCCAGCTTGCCGCCGGTGGGCTCGGGCACCGTGCGAACCCTGGCGCGCAGTGACGCGCCAGGCACGTAATCCTCGACAATCGCCCGTTCCTTGCCCTCGACCAGCACCTGCAGCGTGTCGTCCGGCAGGCGGATGACCTGCTTGACCACGCCCAGCGTGCCTAC
>CALDPK010000126.1 GCA_937911855.1 uncultured Trueperaceae bacterium
CCGTGGCGATGACGGTCGCGCGCGAGCTCGGCATCGAACGCCATTACTCCCGCGTCCTGCCCGGTGAGAAGGCCGCAAGGGTGAAAGAGCTTCAGCAGACCGCGCCGACAGCGTTCGTCGGGGACGGAATCAACGACGCGCCCGCGCTCCTTGAGGCCGACCTCGGCATAGCCATCGGCGCCGGCACCAACGTCGCGATCGAATCAGCTGACCTGGTGCTGGTGGAGAACGACCCGGTTGACGTCCTTGCAGCCCTGCGGCTTTCCCGTGCCAGTTACCGCAAGATGATGCAGAACCTCGCCTGGGCCACGGGTTACAACGCCCTGGCCATACCGCTCGCTGCGGGTGTACTGGCCGGAGTCGGATTCCTCCTGTCACCAGCCGTCGGTGCCGTCCTCATGAGCGTTTCGACAGTCGTAGTCGCCATCAACGCGATGCTGCTGCGCAGAACTGATCTGACCGGAGCTTGAGCGGCAGCGGCGCCGGATGCCGTTCGTGCTGTCTACGCCGGGATGGCCGGGATTCCGTTACAAGTCAGAATCAGCTTTTTCTGGTTGTGAAATTCTCCAGGAACTCTGCCGGCAGTTCGTCAAAATCGTCCGTCAATCTGACACGGCGATCGCGTCGGTGACGCGAACCTGAACTACCTCGAGCCTGAACTGCTGATGTACGAACCCCGGGATGAGGGATCGCTGCGCCTCCTCGGCGTCGAGTACCTCGTCTTCCAGCAGGCATGGCACGACGCCGGAAACGCCGCCTCACCCAACCTGCTTGGCCGGGAGTTCTACCTGAACACGACCTTGCTGGATGAACCGTTCTACGCCCTGCATGTGTGGGTGTGGCAGTTCAACCCACTGGGCCTTTTCGCCAACTGGAACCCACTCGTATCCTGCCCGGACGCGGCTGCGCACCTCCTTCACTGAGAACCTTCCCTCCCGGGGCCGCAACTGACCCCGGGAGGGAAGGTTCGTTTCAGTCAGCGTCTTCCTGAATCAGGCTTTCGAAGTCGCGTCCACCATAGTAAATCCCGTGTATCTCCACAGTCCTGTCCAGCACCAGGAATGCAATAGTTACACGGCGTCTGAACCAATGGCTCGCAGCCCCGGCAGGATGTCACTCCTTGCCACACCGATCAGAGGTTCGTGAGCGAGCGTGTCACAGAAGCTGAGAATGGACGACACGAACTGTTGAGCAGCATCGGGAGAACCGGCATCTGCCAACCAGTTGTACAGGGAGCGGAGCTGACGGCTCGCCCTGGGTGAGTACGCGACCTGATGGGTCACGAGTCGCTGTCAGCCACTCGCTCCGCATGCCAATCAGCCAACCGAGCACGCATGTCACTGGCAGTAGCCGCTTTCGAAGGATCAGCACGCAGTTCCTCCACCGAAGCAGCGACTTCCGTCCGCAACCACTCTTCAATAGCCTTTTCACGCTCAAACAACGCCCTGAGGCCGTCACGAATCACTTCGCTCTCACTGGCGTAAGCACCGGAAGATACTCGCTCTTTTAGCGCCTCAGACATTTGAATAGGAAGAGTGATGCTGAGCTGTCGGGTCGTACGCATACCTTTTCACCCCCAAAATAGGACTTAATCCTACTCTACCGGTGCCAGCTCCACAGAGTTTTGTAATCCATTGAGAGTCATCAGTCAGTGCAATCAGCCGAAAGCGGGAGCTGGATCCGGCTGGCTTAATCGCCTGATGAGGATCTGCTCGACACGCAGTCCAGCCATCGCTTCGACGCGCCACTGGAAACCATGCCAGATCTGTTCATCGGCAACCGCCGGCAACCGCTGCAGCTGGTCGGCGACCAGGCCGCTGACCGTGCGGTAACCGGTGTTCCTGCCGACCTTGTCTTCAAGTCCCAGCAGTTCGAGCAGATCCTCGACCAGGACGCTGCCGCTGACCAGCCAGGTGTCTTCGCCCATGGCAGTGATCTCGGGTGTCAGCTCCGGACCTTCGGGTACGTCCCCGACGAGTTCTTCGAGAATGTCGCTGAGCGTAACCAGACCTTCGAAGCCGCCGTACTCATCGATGATGACCGCCAGGTGCACCCGTTCGGTACGGAACTTTTCGAGCAGCCGCAGTATGGGCAGTGTTTCCGGGGCGATGAGCGGCTCAAGAGCAAGTGCACGAAGATCGAGTGGAGTGCCTTCGAGGCTGGCGGTCAGCAGATCAACCGTGGAGACGTACCCCACGAGTGAATCCAGGCTGCCGTCAGCCACAATGTAACGGCCGTGCGGCAGCTCCCGTATGCGGACCAATACGGTCTCGACATCGCTGTTCACGTCGAACCAGGCGACCTCGGGTCGCGGCGTCATGATCACGTTCACGCGGCGTTCGCCGAGCCAGAAGGCGTTCTCGATGATCGTCTGCTCGGCGGGTTCAACCACGCCGGCTTTCAGGCCCTGGGCGATCACCATCTCGATCTCTTCTTCGCTGATCTCTTCGGACACATCAGTCGGAACCCGCAGCAGCTTCAGGACTGCGTTGGTTGACACACCCAGGAACCAGACGAGTGGTGCGGCAGCGACGGATATGCCGTGCATGAGCCCGCCGAGCGCCATGGCGGCGCGCTCGGGGTTGGCCAGTGCGATGTGCTTGGGAACAAGCTCGCCGATGATGAGCGACAGGTAGGTTATGGCCATGACCACCGCTGTGAGCGCGATCGGTGCGCTGTAAGGGGCCAGGGCAGGTACGGTTGCGAGGGTCCGCGCGAGTGGCTCAGCGAGGGTAGCTCCGCCGTACGCGCCGGCGAACACGCCGACCAGCGTGATGCCGATCTGCACGGTGGACAGGAAGCGGCTGGGGTCTTCTGCCAGTGCGAGTGCGCGCGCCGCCGCGCGATTGCCGTCCTCGGCGCGCTGCTGCAGCCTGAACCGGTTGGATGAGACCACAGCTATTTCGGCCATTGCGAACACGCCGTTGAGCATGATCAGCAAGACCACTATGAGGATGTACACGCGGCGACTATAGGGGATGCAGGGAGGCACTGCATGTGGTCACCGGCCGAATTGTGCAGAAGCAGGCAGCTGGTGGAAAGCAGGCCAGTTTCTCCGGCTGGGCGCTCGGGGTTGTCTCCTACATTCCGGTTGACGGTGCGGGCTCTACAGTTGCGGCACATGTTGTGAACACAGAGAAATGTTGGAGGCTGGATCATGAAGAGACCGACACTGATTCTGACGACTCTGGCGCTGCTGACCGGCATCACATGGGCTCAGCAGGCTGTCGCCGACCTGCATGACGCGGCAGGGCAGCCCGTCGGTCAGGCTACCTTCGAACAGGCGGACGGCGGCGTGCTGATCCGGGTAGAACTGCAAGGTTTTACTGCAGCAGCTGACGCTGAACGGGCGATCCACCTGCACGAGACAGGTGCGTGCGAGCCGGACTTCGATGCGGCAGGCGCACACTTCAATCCGACCGGAGCTGAGCACGGCTTCGAGAATCCTATGGGTGCTCACGCTGGTGACATGCCGAATATCGTGATTGACGCCGAGGGCAACGCGACCTATGAGTATCTGAATGAAGCGGTCAGCATGGACGCTGAGGAAGGCACCTCGATTCTGGGCGGGGACGGCACGGCAATCATCATCCATGCCAATCCGGATGATCACGAGTCTGATCCGGCCGGTAACGCCGGGGCACGAATCGCCTGCGGTGTCATCAGTGAAAGCCCGCCGCCCAGTGCCCGCGTGGCGGGCCCGGCTGAGGACGTTGGTGTGCTCGTGCCGGCATTACTGCCAGCCACAAGTGACCGCATTGAATCACTGCAGCTGCCGGACGGCTTCAGCATCGGCGTGTTTGCAGAAGGCCTGGACCGTCCCCGCATGCTGGCCCAGGGGCCCGATGGCACAATCTACGTGACTCTCGAGAACGAAGGGGACGTGAATGCGTTCCGTATGAACGATGCCGGCCAGGCGGAGGCAATGGAAACAGTCATTCAGGACTTAGCTGGCGTGCACGGCATCACCTTCTTCGATGGGAGCATGTTCGTGGCGACGCCTACCTCGGTGTTCAGGGGTGAGCCAAATGGCCTGGAGCCGGTCGAACTGACTGAAGTGTTCGAGGGCATGCCCTCTGCCGGTCAGCACTACAGCCGCACACTGAAATTCGGGCCTGACGGACTGATCTACATCAACGTAGGCTCGAGCTGTGACGCCTGTGTCGATGCCGATGATCAGGATGCGACCATTCAGCGTGCGAACCCCGACGGCAGTGAACGCATCCTGTTCGCTACCGGCCTTCGCAACAGCATGGGTTTCGACTGGCATCCGGAAACGGGTGAACTTTGGGCCATGGACCACGGCCGGGACTGGCATGGGCATGACAGCCCGGCAGAAGAGCTGAACCGGGTGGTATTCGAGAATGACTACGGCTGGCCGTTCTGTTACGGAGACCGTCAGCCGGACCCGACGCTTGCCATGGAACCGACAGGCGCGACTCCTGAGGAGTACTGCGCGCTCACTGAACCGCCGGTGCTCACGTACCAGGCGCATTCTTCACCCATCAGCTTCAGTTTCTATACCGGCGGGATGTTCCCGGAAGAGTACGTGAACGACGCGTTCCTCACGTTGCGTGGATCGTGGAACCGTCAGCCGGCGGTGGGCTACAAGGTCGTTCGGGTGCTGTTCGGTGACGATGGCCAACCGACCGGATTCGAGGATTTCGTCACGGGTTTCCTGCTTGACAATGGGGAAGAGCAGTTCGGCCGGCCAGCAGGTCTGCTGATCCTTGATGACGGCTCCCTCCTGTTCACGGATGACACCAACGGAATCATTTACCGGGTCACATACGACGGAGAGTAACGAGCCAGATTTCAGGCCCGCGGTCTGGTGATGCCAAGCAGCTGACCAGTCATGCGCCGCGATGTTCGCTGGCGGTGAACCGAAGCAGCTGGTCCCTGAAAATGGCCGGCTCCTCCCGCATCACCCAGTGCCCGCAGCTGGGCACGATCACGAGCCGCGCGTCAGGGATCCGCTCGCTGGCCGTGGCTGCCTTGCGCCACGAAAGCACCCTGTCGTTGCGGCCGTGCAGCAGCAATGTCGGCACGGCAACCTCTGTCAGCTGCGCTTCGTACGAGGTACCGAGGCTGAACGGCCGTAGCTCCGCCCGCAGCCAGGCCACGAAGCTGCGCTCCGCCTCGGGCGCCTTGAGCTGTTCGTAGACGGCTTCCACCAGTTCGTCTGTCACGAGCCGCGGGTCGGAGAACACGATCCGGGTGAGGACCAGGCGGGTAAGGAGCCGGCTGCGCCGCATGCCCCAGCTGACCGTTGCGGTGAGCCTGGGGGCGCGCATGGCGACGTAGGGCAGGAGCGGAACCGGCGCGCGGGCGTCAAGTCCGTAGCTGCCGATCAGGGTCAGCGTCTCGAGGCGTTCAGGCGCCTGCAACGCGAATCCAAGTGCCACGGCTCCGCCCATCGAGAAGCCAGCCAGGTGCACTTTCTCCAGGCCCAGCTCATCGAGGAACTCCGCGAGCAGCGCCACGAAATCCAGCATGGTCATCTCGATCTTCGGCCGCTCACTCAGTCCGTAACCGGGCCAGTCGAGTGCGATGACCGTGTGCTGTTTCGCCAGTTCTGGCAGGCTTGGGCCGTAACTCAGGGTGGCGGAATCAATGGCCGTGCCATGCAGCAGAACAAGGGGCGGCCCGCTGCCCGCCTGCAGGTAGTGGCAGCGCACGCCGCCGACTACGACGTGGCGGCTGTGCTCAGTCATCGATGCCGGGGGCGCCGCCAGCGTGCTGCAAGGGATAACGTGTCATCTTCGCATTGTAGAGCTACCTTATGAGCGAGCGCGAAGAGGGCCGCGGGCAGGGCAGATGCTGCTCAGGCTAGCAGGGTTGAAGCGGCAGCGGGGAGGCTCACTGAGCCTCCCCGCTGCGACTGTTTCGATTCGGTTTCCCGCTCAGCGTTGGTAGGCCTGCTCTGTCTGAGTCAGGTACGTGGCCAGGTTGTTCAGCGTCTGCTGGCCACCCTCAACGGCGCGGAACTTGTTCGCGGCTTCATCGCGCTGCTCCTTCGTGCGGAAAACCGTGCGCAGCTCGACACGGGTCGCTGCTGCTTCAGCAGTGAACGTGAAGACGGACTCGAACGCCTTCGGGTCGTCCGGGTGCTCGCCGTGGAGCAGGGCGATCCGCTGAGGTGGCGTGATCTCGGTCCAGGCGATCCACTCCGGGTAATCGGTCCCGTCAGGTCCGTGCATGACGAAGTCCCATACTCCTCCGACGCGGAACTCGAACGCCCGTGTCGTGGTTGTGAATCCGTCGGGCCCCCACCAGTTCGCGAGGTGTGCGACCTCGGTGAACGCCTCGAACACCTGTTCCGGCGGAGCGGCGATGATCCTGGAGATCACGATCTCGCGATCTTCTGGCCTGGCCGGCGTGGCTGCTCTGCTTGCTCCCGCCTCTTCCATGCTTACCTCTCGTGGTCTGACTTCCTGAGAGTCTGCACGTACGAGTCCAGGCGGTCGAAGCTGCCGCTCCAGAAGTCCTCGAAGCTGCCGGCCCATTCGTGAACCGACTGCAGCCCGCGGGCGTCCAGACTGTACATGCGCTGCTGACCGACTTTACGGTCACGGACCAACCCCACCTCCCGCAGCACCCGCAGGTGCTTTGACACTCCCGGCTGTGGCACGCCCAGCTCCCGGACCAGCTGTGTCACTGGCAGCTCGCCCGCCTTCAGCAGCTCAAGGATCGCGCGTCGCTGAGATTCCCCGATCGCGTTGAAGACGTCTGAAGTTGTTGATGCCCGTGCCATGCGGACAGTATATGCCCATACGGGTATATGTCAATAGTGGCGACTGCGATGAAGCGGGCTCGCCAGCTTCTGCGGCGAGCCACGTTCGGTTACCGGCGCTCAGGGCAGCGAGCCGCATAGCGGCGTCGCCGTCCCCGGCTGGGCCTCTAAGCCTGTGCCAGCTGCGTGATCCGCAGCTGATTCCCGAATGGATCGCGCAGGCCGATATCGGTGCCGTAAGGTTGTTCGACCGGCTCCTGAGTTATCTCGACGCCTTGATCGAGCAGGCTCTGGTACAAGCTCCTGATGTCATCCGTCGTGAAGCCGGCTGCAAAACCCGATGCGCCCTTGCTGATGAGCGCCCGCATCTGCTCGGCACTTTTAGGATCGAGCGAGGGAGGCGCGACTTTTTCAAGCAGGATCTCCCGCCTGGGATCGCCGGGCACGCGCACGGTCAACCACCGCATCGGTCCAAAGTTCATGTCCGCGCTCACCTCAAGCCCGAGCTTGTTGACGTAGAACTCCAGAGCCTCGTCTTGGTCAAACACGTAGATGTGGGAGATCCTGATTGATGTAAGCATAGTGCTTTAAACTCCTTTCACTTGCCCGGCAGAACTACCACCCGCGGTGCACTCCGCGCTTCTCCAAAACTGCTCGGCCGGTTCCAGGCCATCGTGAAGCGGGTGGGCGCGCTGTTTGTCCGACCGACCTCTCGGGCGCGATAGTCATTGG
>CALDPK010000127.1 GCA_937911855.1 uncultured Trueperaceae bacterium
GGAGAGCCTGCCCGGCAACTTCACCGGCAACATCACCGACATCTGCCCGGTCGGCGCGCTGCTCGACACGACAAGCAGGTTCCGCGGCCGCAACTGGGAGTACGAGCACGTCCGCAGCACCTCACCGGATGATGCCTCCGGAGCCGGAATCGTCATCGACGCCCGCACCGGCCGAATCGAACGCATCCGCGCCGGCCTGAACACCGAAGTCAACAAGACCTGGATCGACGACGGCGTCCGCTTCGGCCACGAATACACCGACGCTCCCGACCGCATCCGCACCCCGCTCATCCGCCGTGACGGGGAGCTTCAGCCCGTCACCTGGGCCGAAGCAGCCGAGTTCATAGCCGGTAAGCTCGCTGGTTTCGCAGCCGGCGAGACCGGCATAGTGCTGCCGGCTGACGCCACGCTCGAGGAAGGCGTCGCAGCCCGGGAGCTGGCTGCCGACCTGGGCACGCCCCACCTGGATCACCAGCCGCGTCCCGCTGCTTCAGTCATGCCGGAGTTCCGCACCAAACCCGCCACGTTCACCGACCTGGCAACCGCTGACGCGATCCTCGTCATCGGTGACCCGACCGAA
The DNA here is from genome assembly GCA_937911855.1 of uncultured Trueperaceae bacterium. Taxonomy (GTDB): domain Bacteria; phylum Deinococcota; class Deinococci; order Deinococcales; family Trueperaceae; genus CALDPK01. The sequence goes on from CALDPK010000127.1 coordinate 581, forward strand.
GAAGTACCCATAATCGACCTGCGCATCCGCGACGCGCTCAAGGGCGTGCCGCCGGCCGAGCTGATGCCGCACGGCGTGCCGATCGCCGACCTGCGGCTGAAAGAACACGCACCACTCGATTCCCGCAAGCTGGTGGTTGCCGCCCCCTGGACGACGGGCCTCATGGACATCGCCGGCACGGCCATCCGCTACGGAGCTGGGCAGGAAACTGAGCTTCTTGAGACGCTCGCAGCGCTGGCAGCCGGCCGCAACGTAGAAGCAGACGACGCACTCCGGGCAGCAGCCGAGCTGCTCAGGGGAGCACAAAAGCCCGTCATCGTCTACGGCGGACTCGTCCTGGACAACCCCCTTGCCGCCAAGGCCGCAGCCAGCCTGATCAGGTCAGCCGGCGCGCGTCCCATGATCATGGGACCGGCGGCCAACAGCTTCGGCCTCGAGCTCACCGGCGTACTGCCCGGTGACGGCGGGCATTCTTACGGCGACATGTTCACAGGCAACCTGCGCGGCCTCATAGTCTCGCAGCTCGACCCGGCCCTTAACCCCGAAATCGCTGACGTACTGAACCGCACCGAACTCGTCGTGCTGCACACCATGTTCCACGGTCCCGGCAGTGAAGTCGCCGATGTCATCCTGCCCGCGCTCAGCGGCCTGGAGAAAGACGGCACCTTCATCAACCTGGAAGGCCGCGCACTGCCTGTGCGCGCTGCCCCTACTGACCACGGCCTGTCCCAGGACTTCACTGGCGTCGTACGCGCACTCGGCGAAGCCCGCGGCAGGCGGCTCGACGGCAGGAGCGTACGCAGCGCCCGCCGCAAACTCCAGAAAGACATGGGACTCGACTTCGCAGAGCTCGAAGTTGAAGGCGTGATCCTCGACCTGTCCGCCCGCAAGTACATGAGCCGCCGCAACCAGGCTGAAAGCCAGCCGGTAGCAGGAGTCGGCCTGGACGTGCTCATCACGCCCAGCATGCTGCGGCACGAGCACCTTGAGCGCAACCCGCACCTGCTCGCCGACCGTGGGTTCACGCCACTGCGCGTGAACCCCGCTGACGCCGGCCAGCTCGACCTGCGCTCCGGGGATCAGGTGACCATGACGGTCGGTGGCCTGAGGCGCCGCGCTGAAGTCATCCTGACTGACAAGGTACCCACCGGACTCATGCTGCTGCCTGCCCTGCCCGAACAGCCGAGTGGCCTGCGCTCGGCACCGGCCGAGTCGTTCCGCCACGAACGCCAGGCGCTGGAGGTGATCTGAGTTGGATCCATGGTGGGCAACCCTCATCAAGGCGATCCTGCTCTGCCTGACCCTGCTCGGTGTGTTCGCCTACATGACGCTGATCGAGCGCAAACTGCTTGCGCGCATGCAGAACCGCATCGGTCCGAACCGCACCGGCCCCATGGGCCTGCTGCAGCCGATAGCTGACGCGATCAAGTCGATCTTCAAGGAAACGATCGTTCCGACCAACGCGAACCGCTTCGTTTTCTTCCTGGCACCGTTCATCAGCATCACGTTCGCGCTGTCCGCGTTCGCCATCATCCCGGCGGGACCGGCCGGCAGCCTGTTCGGCTTCAACCCGTGGATCGTCGACCTGGACATCGGCCTGCTGTACATATTCGCCGTGACCGCCATGGGCATCTACGGCATCTTCCTGGGCGGCTGGGCCAGCAACAGCAAGTACTCGCTGCTCGGCAGCCTGCGCTCGTCCGCCCAGCTGATCAGCTACGAACTCGGCCTGGGCCTGAGTGCACTGACGATCATCATGATCGCCGGTACCGTCAACCTGCGCGAGATCGTCGACTTCAACGTCTGGTCACTGTCACCCTGGCTGTGGCTGCCGATCCTGATCGCCTTCGGAGCGTTCGTGATCTCCGGCTTTGCCGAAGTCAACCGCACGCCTTTCGACCTGCCGGAAGCGGAGCAGGAACTCGTGGCCGGCTACATGACCGAGTTCTCCAGCATCAACTGGGCGCTCTACCAGATGGCCGAATACGTCAACATGCTGACTATGTCGGCGTTCATCAGCACGCTGTTCCTTGGCGGCTGGCGGGGGCCCGCGTTTCTGAACAGCATCATCCCCGGCATGGCCGAATGGCCATTCGTCTGGCTGATCGCCAAGATGGCCATCTTCATGTTCCTGTTCATCTGGGTGCGCGCCACCCTGCCGCGCTTCCGCTACGACCAGCTGATGCGTTTCGGCTGGATCTGGCTGTTCGAGATCGCGCTGGGCGCCGCACTTTTAACCGGGGCGGTGATCGCATTTGTTCTGTGACCCGACCAGTTTTTCGAGCAAGCCGGTCTGTAACCGGCATACGGGAGAAGACCGATGAGTATCCTTGATATCGCCAAAGGCATGGGCGTCACCCTGAAGTACCTGTTCAGCAAGCCTGCCACGGTCAGCTATCCGGAGCAACCAGCGAACGTGATGCCCCGCTTCCGCGGCCGGCACCACCTGCTGCGCCACCCTGACACCGGACTCGAGAAGTGCATCGGCTGCAGCCTGTGCGCCGCTGCCTGCCCGAGCTACGCCATCTACGTCGAAGCTGCCGAGAACCCGCAGGACGACCCGGTATCGCCCGGCGAACGCTACGCAAGCATCTACGAGATCAACATGCTCCGCTGCATCTTCTGCGGCATGTGCGAAGAAGCCTGCCCGACCGGCGCCATCGTCATGGGCCACGAGTTCGAACTCGCCGACTTCCGCTACCAGGATTTCACCTACGGCAAGGACGACCTGCTCGTCGGCACCAAGGGCGGCAAATGGCAGCGCCGTGAAGCTGAATCGAAAGGCAAGGAAGTGCGGCTCGGTTTCAAGGCGGGACACCGCGTGGAACTGGAGGGCGTCGACTACTGATGGTTGCCTTCTTCATCCTGGCAGTACTGGCCGTAGCCGGTGCCGTGGGCATGCTGCTGTTCCGCGAGCCCGTCTACGTGGCACTCTCGCTCGTGGCAGTACTGCTCACCCTGGCAGTCACCTACGTGACGCTGGACGCGCACTTCCTGGCGGCCGTGCAGGTGATCGTCTACACGGGCGCCATCATGGTGCTGTTCCTGTTCGTGATCATGCTCCTGAACGTGCGGGAAAGCCCGGTGGCCCGCCGCTTCAGATGGCTGCCCGGCGCGGTATTCGGCGTTTCCGCAGTCACGCTTGTGGTCATCGGCTTCACCGCCCTCTACGAACCGCAGCAGCTGCCCTCGCCGCAGCTGGTGGCGGAGGCGCTGGGCGGCGGAGCGCCGGCCCGCATCGGCGAGACCATGTTCACCGAGTACGTACTGGCATTCCAGCTGGTCGGGGTCCTGCTCCTGACCGGGATAATCGGGGCAGTAAGCCTCGTGCAGCGCAAGGCAACCACCGCTGACGGCGGTGAAGCCTGATGGTGCCGACGGAATATTACGTCATCCTCAGCGCAATACTGTTCGCATTGGGTGCCGCGGGCGTCGTTTTGCGGCGCAGCGCCATCCTCATCTTCCTGTCCATCGAACTGATGCTCAACGCCGCGAACCTTGCCCTCATCGCCTACGCGCGGCAGTGGAGCTCGGCCCCGGGCGGCTCGGCACTCGAAGGTCAGGGAGCCGTATTCATAATCCTGGCCATCGCAGCTGCCGAAGTTGCCATCGGGCTGGGCATCCTGGTGGCGATCTTCAGGAACCGCACCAGCACGGATGTTGACCTGCTCCAGGAGGTGCGTCACTGATGGATCCGATGTCTGCGATCGCCATCGCTCCCGGTATCATCCTGCTCGCCGCCCTGCTGAATGGGCTGTTCGGACGTTGGTTCGGCGGTGAGGTAGCCGGACTGACCGGCGCCGGCGCCTCGGGCCTGGCGTTCATCCTGGTGTTGCTGGGCTTCTTCAGCTTCGGCGGCGCCGGGGCTGAGGCTGTCCGCGTCCCCCTGTGGGACTGGCTGCCCGGCATGCCGTTCGGCTTCGTCATCGATCAGCTCAGCCTGATCTTCGCCCTGGTGATCACTTTCGTGGGCACGCTCATCAACATCTACTCTCTGGGCTACATGCAGCATGATGACGGCAAATCACGCTACTTCGCCGGCCTGAACCTGTTCATCGCCGCGATGCTGGTGCTGGTACTCGCCGATTCCTTCATCCTGATGTTCATGGGCTGGGAAGGCGTAGGCGTCTGCTCGTACCTGCTCATCGGCTTCTGGTACCGCGACCGCATCAACGCCAGCGCCGCCCGCAAGGCGTTCATCGTCACCCGCATCGGCGACGTGGGCTTCCTGCTGGCCATGTTCATGACCTGGCGCACGTTCGGCACGCTCGACATCGCTTCAGTGATGCAGGCCGCACCGCTCCTTGCCTACGGGTTCAGCCGGCCGAGGAGGCGCGGGAAGGGG
>CALDPK010000128.1 GCA_937911855.1 uncultured Trueperaceae bacterium
ATGACGGCGGCATGCTCGAAGGCAGCGAGATCCTCGAGATCGCCTGGACCCTCGACGCTGCCGGCACGATCAGGCGCGCCCTTGCCAGCAGTGACCGGGCCGCGCTGGCCCAGGTAGCCGAGGGCATGGGCAGTTTCGACGGTGCCCTCCGGCTCGTGCGCGAACAGCTCGACACCGACGGCCGCGTCCGGGACGACGCAACCCCCAAACTGCGTGACATCAGGCGCCGGCTGAACCCGCTGCGCGGCCGCATCCGCGACCGGCTGCAGGCGATCATCGAATCCAGGGGTGACGCCATCCAGGATGCCCTGATAACCCAGCGGCGCGACCGCTACGTTATTCCCGTCAAGGCCAGCTTCCAGTCGCAGGTACCCGGCATAGTGCTGGACAGCAGCGATTCCGGCGCGACCGTGTTCATCGAGCCGCAGGCGGTCGTGAGCATGAACAACGAACTGGCGCTGCTCGAGCTCGAGGAACGTGACGAAGTAAGGCGGATCCTCGTCGCCCTGGGCCAGCGGCTTGCCTTCGAGCCGGGGGTCGACGCGACCCTGCAGGCGCTGGGCATCCTCGACCTGGCCCAGGCCAGTGCCGAACTCGCGCGCGACTGGCACCTGGTGCGGCCCGGCTTCAGTGACGACCGAGTCCTGCTGAAGGACCTGCGCCACCCCTTCGTGGAGAACTGCGTCCCCAACACCGTCGAACTGGACAAGGACCTGCGGCTCCTGGTCGTGACCGGCCCCAACGCCGGCGGCAAGACCGTGCTGATCAAGTCACTGGGTCTGGCCGCCCTCATGGCGAACAGCGGCCTGTTCGTCCCGGCGGCTGCCGGCAGTCAGCCAGTCCTGCCGCGCTTCAAGGCCCTGCTGGTGGACATCGGCGACGAGCAGAGCATCGAAGCGAGCCTCAGTACCTACGCTGCTCACCTGGTGAAACTCAAGGCCATCGTCGAGCAGGCGGCCCCGGACGTACTGGTGCTCATCGACGAGATGGGTTCAGGAACCGATCCGGCCGAAGGCGCAGCACTGTCGCAGGCCATCCTTGAACAGGTGCTGGAGAAAGGCTCGCTCGGACTGGTGACGACCCATCTGGCGCCCCTGAAAGTGTTCGCGAGTGAACAGCCGTTCGTCCTGAACGCAGCCATGCGCTTCGACGTGGAACGGCTGGCACCCACCTTCGAACTGGTTCCGGGCCAGCCGGGACGCAGCTACGCGCTGGCGATAGCCGAACGCCTGGAGCTGCCCCCGAAACTGCTGGAGCGGGCCAGCGAGATACTGGGCCCCGAAAGCGAGCGGCTGGAAAGCCTGCTGGAAACGCTGGAGCGCCAGCGCGAGGAACTGGAACTGCAGCTGCGGGAAGCCGCAGCCGAACGGGAACAGGCGCGGAGCGAAGCCGGCATTTTGCGAAAACAGATCGACCGGCTGCGGGCTGACGAAGAGCAGGTGATCGCCGAAGCCGCCCGCAAGGCGGACCAGCTCCTGCAGAAGACGATGCAGCAGGCGAAAGAACTCAGGCGCACCGCCGTGACAAGCCCCGAAGAGCGGTCGTCAGCCCTGAAGGAGATCCAGCAGCTCAGGGACGAAGCGCGCCGGCAGGGCAACCTGCGTCCTTCACCGCGCAAGGCGAAAACAGCAGGGCAGCCTGCAGCAGCCAGGCTTGAAGCGGGAGCGCGGGTGCACGTGAACAGTTACGACGCCAGCGGCCAGGTGCTCGAACTGCGTGGCGACGAGGTCGTGGTGCAGCTGGGGCTGCTCAAGGTCACCGTACCCGTGAACGACGTGAAACTGCTGCAGCCCGAACGCGAGCAGAAAACGAAGCCGCGTGCCGGCCTGGCGATCGGCGCCACCGACACGGTCGAAGAGCTGAACATCCGCGGCGCCCGGGTGGAAGACGGCCTGGAGCAACTGCGCGACTTCATCCAGGAATCCCATGCCCTGCGGCGCGGCAAGATCCGCATCCTGCACGGCAAGGGCACCGGCACGCTGCGTGACGCCGTCCGGCGCTTCCTGAAGGACGACCGCCGCATCGAAAGCTTCAGCGACGCTCCGCCCTATGAAGGCGGTCACGGCGTGACGATAGCCAGCCTCAAGGTCTGAGCCGCCCGGGGACGGTACGATTCGTCCATGGCGAAGAATGAGAAACAGTATGTGATCGATGCGCTGGCGGAGGATTCCTGGCGCATGTTCCGCATCATCGGCGAGTTCGCTCAGGGCTTCGAGTCGATGAGCGACGTAGGCAAGGCCGTGACCATCTACGGGTCAGCGCGCATCGGCAAGGATCACGCCTGGTACCAGCAGGCCGAAGAGCTCGGCCGCAGCCTGTCCGCGGCGGGCTACACCGTGCTGACGGGTGGTGGCCCCGGGATAATGGAGGCCGGAAACAAGGGCGCGTACGAAGCGAACGGGCGCAGCTTCGGCCTCAACATCACCCTGCCGCACGAGCAGGCTCCGAACCAGTTCCAGACCGATTCGGTTGACTTCAAGTACTTCTTCGTGCGCAAGGTCATGCTCGTCAAGTACTCCACGGCCTTCGTCGTATTCCCCGGCGGCTACGGCACCATCGACGAGCTGTTCGAGGCGCTCACGCTGATCCAGACGAAGAAGATAATCCCGTTCCCTGTCTACCTGATCGGCGTCGATTACTGGAAGGGTCTGATCCAGTGGATGCAGGGCGTCCTCGTGCGCAACGGCACCATCAGCGAGAACGACCTGCACCTGTTCAAGGTCACGGATGACCTGAGCGATATCCCCAGCGAGATCGACGAGTACTACCGCAGCATCCACGGAACCGGCTTCGAACTGCCGGAATGAGGCTCACTCGGTGAACGGCGGCATGGCACTGCGGCCGAACAGCTGTTCAGCAAGCATGTAGATCTGCCCAGGCTCCAGGCCCGACCCCAGGTACGTGTCCTCGCCCCGCCAGATCTCCACGTGCGGGTGCGGGTCGTCCTCGGTGAGCATGGCTGCCTCGACGGTACCGGAGTTGCCGGTGGTGGCTACCTGCTGGCCCTGGGTGACGGCGGACCCCACCTGCACCTCAGGTTCGATCGAGGCCAGGTGCGCGTAGCGCGACACGAAGCCGCCGGGATGCTCGATCCACACCTGGCGTCCGCGCAGCCTGTCCAGAGCGTCGGGCGGAGTGCCAAGGCTGGCTACTGACTGCGCGATGACCTCGTCGTACTCCTCGACCGTCATCTCCGTGTAGGTGTGGTCCGCCCTGATCACCGTTCCGGCCGCCACCGCCTGGATGGGAGTGCCGTAGGTGATTGGCACACTGACCGTGCCCTGGTAGAAATCGAAACCTTCATGACGCCCGTTGCGGTAGGCGCGCAGCGCACCCGGCAGGTGCGAGGCGCGCGAACTGATGGTCGCGCCATCGACCGGCACGACGTAACCGCTGGGCCAGGCCGGGTCGAACGGGAAGTCCGCAAGCTCTTCCAGGCGACCGAGCAGCCTGGTGCTGTTTATCGCCGGGTTGCTGGCGGCCAGGCTGGCCGCGGTTTCGCCCGCAGGTGTGCGCAGGGTAGGGTCGGCGGCCGCGTTCAGGAGCACCAGCACGGTGTCCGCCACCCGTGAGTCACGCGCAGCGAGCAGCAGGGGAGAGAAGCCCGCGTTGTCCACCGCGTTCACGTCAGCACCGGCCTCGATGAGCAGGCCGACCACTGCGCTGCCGGCCGAAGCGGAAACGGCTTCCATCAGTGCGGTGCGGCCTTCAGCGTCACGCGTGTCCACCGGGCTGCCCGCGTCCAGGGCGGCAAGCAGGTCTGCAACCTCGCCGTCGCGGGCTGCCTGGATGAGGTCGGGAGCAACGTCCTGACGGCCCAGTCCGCCTTCACCGAATGGCAGGTCAATCACATCGAACTGCCACAGCGCCACGACGGCACCGGCAGCAAGCAGCAGAATTACGGCAATCGCTCGGAACATGCCTAAAGACTAGCCTGTCAGCGGGGGAAAATCATGATGGCTGGCGGACCGCCGTGCTAGCATCCGGGCTTGTGGCCGGGCCCCTGACTGCTGAAATCCGCAAGCTCTCCGTACTGGCCCTGCCACTCGTGCTGGGGCAGCTGGCGCACTCTGGCGTGGGCTTCACCGACACCCTCATGGTCGGCCGGCTTGGCGGTCTGGAACTCGCCGGGGTAGCCCTCGGCACAGCCGTCTACTTCTTCCTGTTCATCTTCTGCTCCGGCGTGCTGTATTCAGTGGCCCCGTCGGTATCCCAGGCGTACGGCGCCGGCAGGCATGACTCCCTGCTGCTGGGCGCGCGACAGGGCGTGTGGCTT
>CALDPK010000129.1 GCA_937911855.1 uncultured Trueperaceae bacterium
CAGGTACTGGTCGCCGTCCTGGTCGGTGATGTCGTATTCGCGGTAGCCCAGGAACACGAAGTTATCGTCGGCGAGCCAGTCCATGAAACTGGCGTTCTCGCTGAGCTCTTCAGCCAGCTCGGGCAGGCGTTCCGCGTCTGCGCGCAGTGAAGCTGCCACCTCGAGGGCGCGGGAGTTGAGTGAGCCATAGGCGTCGGTGGCGCGGACCACGTCACGCAGGACGTTGGTGATGCCGGCTTCAAGTTTCTGGAGCCGCTCGGGGTCGTTCTCGTACTCAACGAAGAACAGTTCGAACGCTTCGTTGGCCAAGGCCACGTCGCTGCCGGGACGGCCGAGGCCGTCGATCTCGCCGGCCGGCCCGCGGCGCACGCCGATGACCGGGTGCAGCACGTAGTACAGCTCGAAGTCCTGCCGTTTTATCTCGGCCGAAACGGAGTCGACGATGAACGGCCGGTCCGTCAGGTCGATGCGTACCACGGTGTAGGGGCTGGCCCAGCCGTGCTCTTCGGGGTCAGGGTTGAACACTTCCACGCGTGGAATGTCGGCGCTTGGCTGTTTGAAGAAACGGAGTGCGTCGCGGGCGATGGTGAGCAGGCTGTCTTCGTCGAACGTCTCGAGGAAGTCGGGGTTCGCCTTCTCATACAGCAAAGCCGCGAACTGCTGCAGCAGGGGGTCACGCGGCTCCTGTGCGGGGCGCGCGGCTTGGTCGGGGTGCTGGGCGGACATGGGCATTCACTCCTTGGGACCGCAGGAGCGTGGACCTTGGCCGGCCCCTGCGGCCGTACATCCCTATAGTTACGCTCACTATAACGCCACGCCTGCCGTGTCGCCGGCCGGTCAGCGCAGCGTCCCGTGCGTTCCAAAGGCGTTTATACTGACCGGCGATGCTGCTTCTCATGGCTGCCCTGCTGGTCGCTCTTGATCAACTGACCAAAGTCTGGTCCGCACGTACTTTCAGCTTCGGCGAGTCGATGCCGCTTGCGCTCGGTTTCAACTTCACCTACGTGGAGAACACCGGCGCGGCCTTCGGCCTGTTCCGGGGCGTCAGCTTCGAGCTGTTCGGACTGACCGTCGATGGAGTCGTGCTGCTCGGCATCGTGTCGCTTTTGGTGTCAGCCGGCCTGCTGGTCTACCTGCTGACCCGTGGCCGCGACCTGCCGTTCTTCGGAAAATTCGCGCTGTACGTGATCCTGGCGGGAGCTGTTGGCAACATGATCGACAGGTTCGCCTACGGCTTCGTCATCGATTTCATCCATTTTCAGGTTGGTTCGTTCAACTTCCCGGTGTTCAACGTGGCTGACATCTGCGTGGTGCTGGGCGCGATCATGCTGTTCATCTGGGGTTTCATGGACGAAACCGCGCCGAAGAAGAAGACCTCAGCCGTTACTGACTGACAGGAAACGTTCCCGTCCCGCCAGGTCCCTCAAAACCTGCACCTGAGCGAAGTCGGCAGCCAGTTCGGCTGCGGCGTGCACGTTGCGCGGGTCCAGTTCCACGAGCAGCCAGGCTCCCGGTTTGAGGAGTTTCCGCGCCTGCTGCAGGAGCAGCCTGAACACGTCCAGCCCGTCCGCGCCGGCGAACAGCGCCATGGGCGGGTCACGTTGCACTTCGGGGCTTACCGTCTCGCGGTCGCTGTCCGGCAGGTAGGGCGGGTTGCTGACGATGACGTCAGCTTCGCGCGCCAGTTCTTCCACGCCTTCGAGCAGGTCCGCTTCGATCAGTTCAATCTCCAGCCCGGTGCGGGCTGCGTTCTCGGCTGCCAGTTCCAGCGCGCGTTCCGAGATGTCGGTGCCTGTGACCAGTGCGTCGGGCCGTTCGGAAGCGATGGCGAGTGCGATGGCCCCGGAGCCGGTGGCCACGTCGATGACCAGCGGGGTGTGCAGGCCCTTGATCTTCTGCAGTGCCAGTTCCACGAGCACTTCGGTTTCGAAGCGGGGTATGAGGGCGCGCCCGTCGACGTTCAGCTCGAGGCCGTAGAAGCCGGCCGTGCCGATGATGTACTGCAGCGGTTCGCGCCTGAGGCGCCGCCTGACCATTGCTTCAAGCCTGGTGGCCGCCTCGGGGTGCAGGGGACTGTCCTGCAGCAGCACTTCGCTGCGGCTCAGGCCGCTGGCAGCTTCAAGCAGAAGCCCCGCTTCGGCTTCGGCACTCGGTATGCCGGCCTCGTCCAGGCGGCTGGCAACCTGGCGAAGCAGCCAGGCGGGGCTGTTCTCAGGCTGACTGGTCAAGCGGGGTAGATGACCACGCGGCGGTCACGGGCGTCGCCGGAAGATTCGGTGCGGACGCCCGGCACGTCGGCCAGGACCATGTGGATCACGCGGCGTTCGGCGGCACTCATCGGCTCCAGCTCGATGGGTTCGCCGTTCTTGCGCACCAGGTCGGCCGAGCGGTGGGCGGTCTGGGTCAGGCGTTCGTCGCGCCGGCGCTTGTAGCCGCCCACGTCGATGTTCACCCGCACGGGCTCGTCGCCTTCGCGGTTCACGACGGCGTTGACGACGAACTCGAGGGCGGACAGGGTGCGTCCGCCGCGGCCGATGAGCTTGCCGGGGTCGCCCCCGTGGATGTTCGCGTTGATTCCGTCCTGGTCGGTGTCGACGGTTACGGAGTACATCGGGTCGAAGTTCAGGAGCAGCGACACCAGGAACGATTCAGCCCGTTCGGCCGGAGTGCTGTCAGGGTCGATAAGATCAGGCGCAGCCTGGAATTCCTCTTCGAACGACTCTGTCTCGGGAATCAGGTTCTCCTCAACATCGTCCGCTGAGCTGATGCCCAGGTTATCCAGATACTTGCCAAGATCGTCTGACATCCCTGTCCCCTTCTTCCCTTACTTCGCTTTCGCAGCTACTGCCGGCACGGCAGGTTGTCCCCTGCTGATCAGCCAGTACTGGAAAACCTGTACGAGCATTGATACCACGAAGTACAGAATGACGCCTGCGGGGAAATTCACGATGATGAACACAAAGATCAGGTTGATGAAGATCTGCTGGCGCAGCATCGCGGGGTTGCCCTTGGTCGAGAAGTACGACTGCAGGAACATCACGCCCACGTACAGGATCGGCAGGATGTAGAACGGGTCGGGTGCGCCCAGGTCAGGCAGCCACATGAAGCCTTCGTTGAATTCGAAGTTCACGAACACGCGCCACAGGATGATGAACAGCGGCATCTGCAGGATCATCGGCAGGCAGCCGCCTGCGGGGTTGACGCCTTCTTCCTTGTACAGCTTCATCTGCTCGGCGGCGAGCTTCTCGCGGTCGTCCTTGTACTTCTTCTGCAGCGCCTGGATCTTCGGCTGCATCTTCTGCATGGCGAACATCGACTTCGACTGCGTGGTGATGAGCGGCCAGATGAGCGCGCGGAAGATGAGCGTCAGGATGATGATCGCAAGGCCCCAGGACGGCACGTAATCGTGGATCCAGACGAGCAGCCAGATCAGCCCGAGTGACAGGCGGCCCAGGATGTTCGGGTTGAACAGTCCGGGCAGGTCGGCGTAGCCCTCCTGGGTGAAACGCACCAGCTCGTTCGGGCCGGTGTACGTCTCGACGGCCATGTTCACCGTGCTGCCGGCGTCGGCGCCGATCTCACGCTGCATGGCGATGCGGCTGTTGCCCAGCGAGATGGCGCTGAGTGCGGTCTCGGTGACCGGTGCGTCGACCGCGTCATCGATGCTCACGCCGGTTTCCTGACCGGTACCGGCGGGGCGCATGACGATGGCGAAGCCGGTGTTGCGTTCGTTCGTCTGCAGCGACACGTACGAGACGTTATCGACCGTCTGGCTGAGCGGGTTGGTGGCGTGGCTTTCAGCCTGGCCGATCTTCACTACGGGCGGGTCGGCGCGGCCCAGTCCCGGGAAGGCCAGCTGGACCTGCTGTGCTTCCTCGCCGTCTTCAGTGCGTTCGACTTCCAGGTTGGTGGTCGGCGTGTGGCTGATGTTGCTCACGATGACGGTGCGGGTGACGTCGAAGTCGCCTGCCGTGAACGTGAACGTGCCCTGGATCTCCGTGTCTGAGAGCACTTCCCAGTCGGCTGCGGCGTCCTGGGGTTCCAGGTACTCCCCGTCGACCATGACGGCGTTGCCGGGGATGCTGGCACTGATGGGGATCAGGTTCTGGTTGTTGTCCAGAGCGTGATTGTTGAGCTGCTGGCCCTTCTGCGGCTTCGCGAACACGGCGACGAGTTCACCGGCTTCACTGAAGAAGAAATCCGCACCTTTTGTGGGGATGTGCATGAGGGTGTCGTTCTCATGGCCACACCAGAATGACGATGCCGCGGGCGCCGCACAGGCTTCGGTGACCCGCTCGAGATTCCGGAACTGATTCACCGGGTACTCGTTGAGTGCGAACTCGATCCGGGCGGCAGCGCTGCTGGCCAGCAGCAGCGCCAGCACCAGCCCGATCAGTCTCTTAATGTTCAAGGCATCTCCATTCGGTGTTGCATGTCTTATTCCAGTTCGTCCCTGGCTACGCGGGTTGTTCTGACCGGAACGGGATCCAGTCCACCCGGGTTCCAGGGATGGCATTTCGCTATGCGTCGTAGTGCCAGCCACGAACCGTACAGGGCTCCGTGACTGGTTATTGCTTCTGCAGCGTATGCGCTGCAGGTCGGGTGGAACCGGCAGGTCGGCTGGGGCTTGAGCGGCGAGAGGAAGCGTCTGTAGAGCCTGATGGGCTGCAGCAGCACCCACTGCACCGGGTTCAGCCGGGCCGCGTTCATCTGAGGAACTCCGCGCGCACGAGGGCGCGCGTGAGGGACTCCTTGAGCGCGTCGTAACTGGCTCCGGCTGTTTCCGGCCGGGTCATCACCAGCACGTCGGCACCGGTTCCTTCACGGGGCCAGCGGCTGTCCTCACGCGCCAGGGCACGCAAAGCCTCCCGCAGTCTCCTGCGGACGAGGTTGCGTGTGACGGCGTTGCCGACTTTGCTGCTGACCACGATTCCAACTCTTACCTGACCATGCCGCCGGGGTATCCAGCGGACCCCCAGCAGCCTGGCTCCCGCGCTGCGCCCCTTGCGGAGACGTCTGAAGGAACGGTCACCCTTGAGTGACCGCACCTGATTCGCGGGCAATACCAGACCTTCGGGACTCAGGCCTCGTCGGACACGCTAAGGCGCTTGCGGCCCTTGGCGCGACGACGCTTGATGATGTTACGTCCTGCAGGCGTTGCCATGCGGGCGCGGAAGCCGTGCGTCTTGGCACGCTTGCGACGGTTTGGTTGATAAGTACGCTTCACGGTCGACTCCTTTCGACTCTGAAAAATTGATTGGCTTGTTTGGCAACGGGCGCTTCAGACGCGCTTCGTAAGGCCTTCTGAAGTCAACCCCGGCTCGCTGCACAGAGGATGAGACGAGGGCAGACAAGCCGAGCAATAATATCACACTGTGGCGGGCTTACAGTCATGACCCGTAACAGCCTCACTTCCCGGCGGCAACCGGTGCGAACTGGGCGCCGTAATGATCCTCGAAAGCCTGACTGACCATGAGCAGCGTTTCTTCCGACAGGGAGCGGCTCATCAGCTGCATGCCCACCGGCAGGCCGTCCTCGGCGCGGGCGCCTGGGATGCTTATGGCCGGCAGCGCCGCCAGGTTCGCCAGGTTGGTGGCGGTGTCACCCCGGTAAGCTTTCACGCCTGCCGGCTCGCCCAGTTCCCAGGCTACGGACGGGGTGGTGGGCGAAAGCAGCAGGTCGTACTCATTCAAGGCCGCGTCCAGTTCCGCCGTGATCTGCGCACGGGCCCGGGTGGCACGATCGTAGAAGTCAGCGCGGTGCTCGTCGCTGAGCGCGAGGCTGCCGATGAGCACCCGGCGCCGCACCTCGTCCCCAAGGCCTTCGCCGCGGCCGTCCGCTCCCACTGGGCGATCGAGAACAGCCTGCACTGGGTGCTCGATGTCACCTTCAACGAGGATGCCGCGCGAAACCGT
>CALDPK010000130.1 GCA_937911855.1 uncultured Trueperaceae bacterium
GGGATTGGAACACACTGTCGGCAGCCTGCGCACCGCGTTAAATTGGCACTACACCAGTGAGCAGTACACCGATGTGCAGAACACTGTTGCCATTACCGAAAGAACCTCCGGATTTTTCACCGGCCGCATCAACGAGTACGCCGTGCTCGACCTGAGCGCGGTGTATGAACTCAATCCAACCGTCAGCTTCAGCGCCAGCGCTAAAAACCTGGGCAACGAGCATTACATTGCGAGCTTGCGCCAGGGCATTTACGTGGGCACACGTCAGTTCGGCCGTCGGGACCTGTGGTTCCTGCCCACGCTGGCCTGGGCGGTCCTGCATCCGTTCTTCATCGGCGCGACAGTGGTGATGTCGTTCGTCCGACCGGGCGACTGGCGCGGGGGAACGACCGGTTACCGGACGCGCTGGTTCCGGCGTCAGCTGAGCCTGGCCCGGCGGCGTCTGCGGCTGCGCAGCACGCGCACCTGACAGCTGCCTGAGGCGAACAAAGTGCTGACAGACCGGGTGCTAGAGTAATCTGATTGCGCCGGGCAGAATCCCGGCTGCGTGGAGGAAAAATGAAAGTTCTGATTCTGGGCGGGGACGGCTTCTGTGGCTGGCCAACCAGCCTGCACCTGTCCAACCTGGGGCACGACGTCGTCATCGTCGACAACCTCAGTCGCCGCAACATCGATAACCAGCTTGAAACGGAAAGCCTCACCCCCATCAGCCCGATGGGCGTGCGCCTTGACGCCTGGAAGGAACTCACCGGACGTGAGATCCGTTTTGAGAACATCGATGTGGCCAGGGAATACGGGCGCCTGCTGGACCTGATCCGGACCGAGAAGCCGGATGCAGTCGTGCACTTCGCAGAACAGCGTGCCGCGCCGTATTCGATGAAGAGCTCAGCCAACAAGCGCTACACGGTGGACAACAACACGAACGCCACGCACAACCTGCTGGTGGCAGTAGTGGAATCCGGCCTGGACGTTCACATCGTCCACCTGGGCACCATGGGCGTCTACGGCTACGGCACCGCGGGCATGAAGATTCCCGAAGGCTACCTGAACGTGGAAGTGACGACGGACGCCGGCGAGCGGGTCGAGCAGAGCATCCTCTACCCCACCAACCCGGGTTCGGTCTATCACATGACCAAGACGCTTGATCAGCTGCTGTTCGCCTACTACGCCAAGAACGACGAACTGCGCATCACGGACCTGCACCAGGGCATCGTCTGGGGCACCAACACCCCGGAAACCGCCATGGACGAACGCCTCATCAACCGCTTCGACTACGACGGCGACTACGGCACCGTGCTGAACCGCTTCCTGGTCCAGGCCGCAGTAGGCCACCCGCTGACCGTGCACGGCACCGGCGGCCAGACCCGCGCGTTCATCCACATCCGTGACACCGTCCGCTGCATCGAACTCGCCCTTGATAACGCACCGCAGCGCGGCGACAAAGTCAGGATCCTAAACCAGATGACCCAGACTCACCGGGTGCGCGACCTTGCCAACCTGATCAGCAGCCTGACCGGCAGCGAAGTGGCCAACGTGCCCAACCCCCGCAAGGAAGACGCCGAGAACGACCTGCACGTACGCAACGACCTGTTCATCGACCTGGGCCTGGCGCCCACCCTGCTCGATGAAGGCCTGCTGCTCGAGGTCACCGACGTTGCGAGCCGCTACAGGCACCGCGCTGACCACAGCAAGATTCCCGCACGCAGCACCTGGACAGCCAACCAGCAGCCCGGGGTACCCGAGGCCGATCCGGCCGTAAGCTGACTCCGGGAGGGGCGGCGTGCGGATAGCCATTTTCACCGAGACTTTCCTGCCGAAAGTCGACGGTGTGGTGACGCGGCTGGTCCGCACCCTCGACCAGCTGACCGAGATGGGGCACGAGGCACTGATCTTCGCGCCCCACAACCCGCCCGCCGAATACGGGGGTCACAGGGTCATCAAGGTGCCGGCCATATCGTTCCGCCCCTGGTACCCGGAGCTGTTCCTGGGACTGCCGCGGCCACGGCTCGGCCGGGAACTCGACGACTTCGGCCCGGACGTGGTCCACGTCATCAACCCGGTGGTTCTGGGGCTGTGGGGCAGCACCATCGCCATCCAGCGTGACCTGCCGCTCCTCGCCAGCTTCCACACGGACCTGCCCAACTACGTCAAACACCTGAACCTGTCGTTCCTGACGCCGGTCAGCAAGTCGATCCTGAGGGACATCCACAACCTGGCGCACGTCAACCTGTGCACCAGTACGCAGATGATCCAGGCTGCCGAGAACATCGGCATCAAACGGGTGCGGCTGTGGCCAAAGGCCATCGACACTGACGCGTACCACCCATCGTTCTCGAACAAGGAGATGCGTCACGAACTCTCCGGCGGCGAACCCGACAAACCCCTGCTCGTGTACGTCGGGCGCCTGTCTCACGAGAAACGCCTCGACCTGCTCGAGCCCGTCATCCGCCAGTTGCCCGGCGTAAGGCTCGCTCTGGTGGGTTCCGGCCCGGCCGAGGCGCACCTGCGCAGACAGTTCCAGGGCACGCCGACCGTGTTCACCGGCTACATGTCAGGTGCCCGGCTGGCTGCTGCCTACGCCAGTGCCGACGTGTTCGTGTTCCCCTCGGACACTGAAACACTGGGCTTCGTCGCCATGGAAGCGATGGCCTCGGGAGTGCCGGCAGTCGCAGCGAGGGCAGGCGGGATCCCGGACGTGATCCGGCATGAGGACACGGGGCTGCTGTTCGAAGCCGGCAACCCCGCAGCAATGCTGGAGCAGGTGAAACGCCTGCTTGCTGACCCTGCTGAACGGGCTGCGATGGGCCAGCGGGCGCGCGCTGACATGGAACGGTGGAGCTGGCGCGCCTCGACGGAGAAACTGCTCGAGTATTACGGTCTGGCGGGTTCCGTCAAGAAGCTGTTCGACACCCCCGGTGAACGGAGCAGGCCGGTCACTCGCCTGCGGCGCCACCGTGCAGCACACTGACCAGCCACTCAAGGGCAGCCACCAGTCCGGGGCCCGGTCTGCTCAGCAGGTCACCGGTCACCGCATCGACCTCGATGACGGTCGCCTCCATGTCCGCGAAGCCCGGCCGCGCCCGGAAGGACTGTTCGGTCTCGCCGAACGGAGCGTCCAGCAGCACTACGAAATCAGGTTCGCTGGCAACGACGAACTCGGGTGACAGCATCGGCCAGGCACCGAGTTCTTCCGGGACCACGTTGCTGCCGCCGGCTACCTTGAGCAGGTCGTCGGCGTAAGAACCGGGACCGGCTGAGAACGGCGTCGGATCAAGCTCCAGGTACACCCGGGGAGACTCAAGACCTTCGGTCCGTTCAGCTGTCCGTTCGACCGCAGCCTGCATCCTCCGGTTGAGTTCCTCTGCCTCGTCGCTGAAGCCGGTAAGCCTGCCCGCTGTCTCAGTGAAAGTGAAGACGTCAGAGAGCGTCTCGGGAGTGCCTGCGAAAGTGACTATCCCCAGTTCTTCCAGCTGCCGGTGCACGCCGCTGAAGGCATCAACCATCACCAGGTCGGGCTCTAAGCTCACGATCAGCTCCAGGCTGACGTTGAAGCCGTTGCCGAGTCGCGGATCCTGGCCGTGTCCGTAGAGCATTCCGGGCATCGTGTTGACCAGCGACAGACCATCGGCACCGGCCGACACCGCAGCGTCGGCGATCAGCGGGATGTCGGCCAGCGCCGG
>CALDPK010000131.1 GCA_937911855.1 uncultured Trueperaceae bacterium
TTCTGCGCCTCATCCAGGATGATGAACGCGTCGTTGAGCGTGCGGCCGCGCATAAAGGCGAGCGGCGCCACTTCGATGGTGCCCTGCTCGAGCAGGTGATCGATGCGTTCACCGGGGAGCATGTCGTAAAGGGCGTCGTAGAGCGGCCTCAGGTAAGGGTCGATCTTCGCCTGCAGGTCGCCGGGCAGGAAGCCCAGCCGTTCGCCGGCCTCGACGGCCGGGCGGGTCAGGATTATCCGTTTGACACGGCGGTCAAGCAGCGCCTGCACGGACATCGCCACGGCAAGGTAAGTCTTGCCGGTGCCGGCCGGACCGATGCCGAAGGTTATGGGATTGCGGCTGATCGCCTCGACGTACCGGTTCTGACCGGCGGTCTTGGGCCGCGCGCGCTGCGGCAGCTGAACCCCGGATACGGGAGCCGGCTGGGTCACGTCCTCGAAGTCGCCGTGTTCAAGCTCGACAGCGCTGATCTCGCGGCCCTTGCGGATGTCGCTTAACAGCGACCTGATCGTGGATTCTGCCAGCTTCACTTCTGCTTCCGTGCCTGACAGGCGCAGCTCGTCGCCACGGGCGACCAGCCTTGCTGCCAGTTTGGTGCGGAGCAGTCTGAGGTTCTCGTCGTTCTGTCCGAACAGTGCCAGGGCTTCCTGGGGACTGTTGAGTTTCAAGGTGACCGAAGTCGCTATGTCCGCCTCCTGTTGCCACGTTTATGGGGTGGCTCACTGAGAATCTGGTGCCAGATGATGCCGTTCACGACGCTTTTCGCATCGAACAGACCACGGTCATCCAGTCTTCTGCGCCGGCCAGTATAGGTCGGGCGCCGCTCCTTGCGGGTAACCTGCGGCGCACTTTCGTTATCCGAGGCCTTCAGCCGGCGGGCCCGGTCGATGGACGCCTGGGTGCTGGCAGCGCTGGCCGTACGGGACGGTGGCGGTGTGCGCCGTGCAGGCGGCCTCGTCCTGGCCTGCGGTGTGGGCCGAGCTGGCCTTGCAGCAGTCGGCTGGCGGCCTTTGGCCTGGCTCATCGGAGTTCCTGAAACTGTCCTTGGCGTCAGTGTCCCGCTGGCAGGCTGTCGGGCAGGAGCTGCCGCGGGTGCCTGCCGCTGAGTCTGCTGCGGTGGCAGCTGGGCGGATTCTTCGGCAAGTGCAGCTTCTATGCGCCTGCGCGCTTCCTCAAGCCGGCCTTCCCAGCCGCCCTGCTGTTCCTGCGTGGCGGCCGGTGGGGCCGAGCGGGTGCGGGGCTGGCCGGTTGCCGGTGGGGCGCCCGGGCGCTGACCGGGCTGACGCGGCTGCTGTTTCGGATCCTGTTGCTTGCCCCTGTTGCCGAACAGGGGCGCGATCACGAACAGCAGGGTCAGGCCCAGCCAGAGCAGCGTATCGAAGCTCATCCGTCTTCTGACTCACCCGCCATGCGCCCGATGTTGCCGCGCATGCGCGTGTCTTCCTGGATGTTCTGGATCTGGTAGTAGTCCATTATTCCCAGGTTGCCGGCGCGGAAAGCCGCGGCTATCGCCTCGGGAACCTGGGCTTCGGCTTCAACGACCTTGGCGCGCATCTGCTCGACGCGAGCGCTGTTCTCCTGTTCGACGGCGACGGCCATCGCGCGGCGCTCTTCGGCCTTGGCCTGCGCTACGCGCTTGTCGGCTTCCGCCTGGTCAGTCTGCAGTTCCGCACCGATGTCGATCGAGAGGATCTCGAACGCGGTGCCCGCGTCCAGGCCCTTGGCGAGCACGGCCTTGGAGATCTGGTCGGGTTCCTTGAGGACATCCTTGTGGGAAGTGTTCGAACCGATGGAGGAGACGATGCCTTCGCCGACTCGCGCGATGATGGTTTCTTCACCTGCACCGCCGACCAGTCGTTCCAGGTTGGCGCGCACGGTGACGCGGGCGGTGGTGATCAGTTCGATGCCGTCCATGGCGACTGCAGAAACGCTCGGCGTTTCGATCACGCGCGGGTTGACTGACACCTTCACGGCGTCAAGGACGTCACGGCCGGCGAGGTCGATCGCGGCTGCGCGGTCGAACGGCAGGGTGATGCGGGCCTTGTCGGCTGCGATCAGTGCGTCGACGACCCGGTCAACGTTGCCGCCAGCCAGGTAGTGCGCTTCGAGTTCGTTCTGGGTAACGGCGATGCCGGCCTTGTCCGCCTTGATGAGCGGCAGGATTATGCGGTTGGGTGGCACCCGCCGCAGGCGCATGGCCACGAGGCTGGTGAGGCTGACACGTACGCCCGCTGCAACTGCGGAGATCCACAGCCCTACCGGCACGAAGCTGAACAGAACGATGAAGAATACTACTGCCGCGCCGGCAATTAGCAGGATTGACTGACTCATTTAAACTCCTAAAGTTGCTTCCGGGTCATCTGACCCATCACTGCCCGAGTCGGGCTCTGCTTCCAAGGCTCGCACAACAACGCGGTTACCTTCAACCAGGCTTACTTCTATTGGTGTTCCTACCCTGACGAAATCACCCTGGGTGACGACATCCACCCGGTGACCGTTTATGCGCGCGACCCCTGAAGGCCGCAGGTCGGTATGGGCCACGCCGCGCAGGCCGATCAGTTCGACGTGCGGAATCTGCGCCTGGAGTGTTGCGGCTGCGCCGCCCGGTGCCAGCCTGGTCTCGAGCCGCAGCCCGGAAACCAGCCTGGAGCGCGGGAACAGCCAGAACAGGCCCAGGATGAGTGCGCTGGCGAACAGCGTGCTCCAGCCGAGTACCGCCACGGACTGCTCCTGGAACACGCGGATCAGGGCGGTGACGATTGCCGCCACACCCAGGATGGCAGGCACAAAAGTGCCGGGCAGTATGAACACTTCAACCATGATGAGGATGACGCCCACGATCAGGAGCACCAGATCGATGGTGCCGGCGGGCGTCGCGAAGACGGCGGTCAGACCGAACAGGGCCAGGCCGATAACGCCGATGGCGCCAGGCAGGCCGAAACCGGGTGAGAACAGTTCGATGACGATGCCACCGATGCCGATCACGATGAGCAGCGCGGCGATGAACGGCTGGCTGAGCCAGCCACTGATGCGTTCCGTCAGCGTCGGCTCCAGGAACTCCAGGCGCGCTCCGCCGTAACCGAACTGCTCCAGGGCGTCCGCCATGGTCGTCGCGGTTATGTCGGCGATGTCGTTGTCAACGGCCTGGGTGGCGCTGAGTGTCAGCAGCTCACCGCTGACCGCCAGCCCCGGCACGTCGATGTTCATGTCCACCATCGCCTCGGCCAGCAGCGAGTTGCGGCCGCGCGCCTCAGCCACGCTGCGGAACAGCCCGCGCATGGCAGACGTGGTCTTCGCATCGACAGGCGATGCGCCCACGGGCGTTACTGCTACGGGCATGGCCGCGCCGATGGCCGAACCGGGCAGCATCGCCAGCTGCTGCGCGCTCATGGCGATCAGCGCGCCTGCGCTGAAAGCGTTGCGTACTACAGCGAGGGTGGGTACCTCCGACCTGGAGAGGATGGAGTCAACTATGTCTTCCATCGCAGTCACCAGGCCGCCGGGGGTGTCAAGTTCGAACAGCAGGGCGAGCGGGCGCTCCTCGTTGGCCTGCTGTATGCGTGAGTCGATGAAGCGGGCCGTGGCGGCGTTTATCTCGCCGCGGACGGGGATGACCCAGACGGACTCCGTCTGGGCAAATGCAGCCGGCAAGGCTAATGCCAGGATGCCGACGAACGTCGCGAACAGGCGTCTGGCCGTTGCTTTCATATTCCCGGATGTTAGCACGGGCTCAGCTGCCTTCTCTGGCGCTAGGCGGACAGTTCACCCCGCAGGTGAGCCAGCACTTCGTCGACATCCGCAGCGCCATGTTCAGCCGACAGCTGGAAGCGGATCGACTCGTCACCCCTCGGTACGACCGGGAAGGTCAGACCGGTGACCAGCACACCCTGACCGTAAAGACTCTGCACCAGGGCAGCAGTCCGGGGCGTATCCCTCACCATGAGCGGCACGACCGGATGCGCTCCGGGCAGCGTCTCCAGACCGGCCTGCTCAAGCCCGCCCCGGAACTGCTCCGCCCGTGCCTTTACGGCAGC
Organism: uncultured Trueperaceae bacterium; assembly: GCA_937911855.1. GTDB lineage: Bacteria > Deinococcota > Deinococci > Deinococcales > Trueperaceae > CALDPK01. The sequence continues at coordinate 4,035 of CALDPK010000131.1, forward strand.
CAGCAGACCGCGACCCTCGGCCGAATCGACTATCTGCACGGCCTTCACGGCCGCAGCAGCTTCGCCCGGGGTGATGGGGTTGGAGTAGATGTACATGGGCGAAGTCTCGCGCAGGAAGTCGGTCAGTCCCTTCGGACCGGTCACGTAACCACCGTTGACCCCGAAGCCCTTGCCGAGCGTGCCGATCAGGATGTCTGACGGACCGCTGCCAGTGAGCTCCTCGGTACCGCGGCCGCCTTCGCCCACGGCAGCCACGCCGTGCGAATCGTCGACGATCAGGACCAGGCCTTCGCTGAACCTGTCCTCGAATTCCTTGAGCAGGCTGCGGATCTCGGCCAGCGGGGCGTGCACCCCACGCATGGAGAAGATCCCGTCGGTGACGACGAGGCAGCGGTTCGCGCCGCTGCTTACCGCGCCTTCCATCTGCTCACGCAGGTGGTCCAGGTCCAGGTGCCGGTATATGAACTTGGCTTTCGGTCGCGCCAGGCGCATCGAATTGATGATGCAGTTGTGGTTCAGTTCGTCGCTCACCAGGGCCGTCTCAGGCGTAGTCAGCGGAACGATCACGCTGATGGCGGTCGCGTAGGCGGAGCTGAAGATCATCGCGGCCTCACGGCCATGGAAACGGGCCAGAGCAGCCTCAAGCTCCACGTGCGGCTCAAGCGTGCCGCTGATGAAGCGCACCGCGCCCGGGCCCACCCCGAAGCGGCTCACGGCTTCCTCTTCCGCGCGGATCAGCTCCGGGTGCAGGCCCAGGCCGAGATAAGAGTTCGAGTTCATCCGCAGGAACGTGCGGTCCGGGACACCCTTGAGCTCGACGCGTGGTGCGCGGCCGTCCTGCCCCGGATGGATCTTCGTTACCACCTGTTCGGCACCTTTGGCAGTGCCGTTCTTCTCGAGTTCGTTCACTTCCCGGGCGAGTGCGCCCAGCAGGTTGTCCATGCTCATGTCGCGTTCCCTCCAGTCAGGGGTGCAGGCACTGCAGCCGGCGCTGTAAGTTGTGGTCCAAGGTGCTTCAGCATGTCCGCCACGGTGGCTTCAAGTCCGTATTCGTGATTCCAGCCCCACTGTGACCTCGCTTCGGTGTCATCCAGGCTGTCCGGCCATGATTCGGCGATGGCCTGGCGGACGGGGTCAACGTCGTAGCGCATGCGGAAACCGGGCAGGTGTTTGCCGATCTCGTCCGCCAGGCGCTGGGGCGTGCAGGTGAACGCCGTGATGTTGAAGGCGTTGCGGTGCCTGAGTCGAGCCGGGTCGGCCTCCATCAGTTCGATGGCAGCCTTGATCGCATCGGGCATGTACATCATGTCAAGGCAGGTATCAGGCTTCAGGAAACTGCTGTAAGTGCCGTAACGAAGCGCGTCGCGGAATATCTCGACCGCGTAGTCCGTCGTACCGCCGCCAGGTTCCGCCACGTGCGAGATGAGGCCCGGGTAACGCACGCCGCGGGTGTCGACGCCGAAGCGCTTGCAGTAGTAATCGCACAGCAGCTCGCCCGTCACCTTGGTCACGCCATAGATGGTCTCGGGACGTTGCAGCGTCTCCTGGCCGGTAGCCACCCTGGGCGTGGACGGTCCGAACGCAGCGATCGAGCTGGGCACGAACACGGCCGCTCCCAGTTCACGGGCGACCTCGAGGACGTTGAACGTGCCCTGCGCGTTGACCTGCCAGGCGAGCTGCGGCCGGTTCTCAGCCACCGCCGACAGGAGTGCGGCGAGGTGGAAGATTGTTCCCGCCCCGACCTCCGTCGCTACTGCGCCCAGCTGCTGGCCTTCCACGCAGTCGACCATGCGGAACTCCACCTCATGCTCACCGAACGCTGCGCTGTTCTGCCCGCCCGCCGGATGGCGGATGTCCGTGGCCACGATCCGCTCAGCACCGTAACGGCGGGCGAGGGCCGGCACGAGTTCCGAGCCCAGCTGACCGAGCGCTCCCGTCACGAGGATCTTCTTGCTGTCGTCGCTTGTATGCATCGCCTCAGGCTACCACTGCCAGCGGGTTTTCCGCCGCGCCTGTGTATCGTGGGGAATGCGAATTCACCTGCTCGCGATCGGAACGAAAATGCCTTCCTGGGTCGATACCGGCTTCCACGAGTACGCCACGCGCATGCCGCACGAATGCCGGCTGGAACTGCGCGAACTGGCGCCGGCCAGGCGCGGGCGTAACGACAGCCCCGCACGCATGATGAAAGAGGAAGCCGAACGGATCCAGGCAGCCATGCCCCCAGGCGTCCGTACCGTCGCCCTGGAAGTGAAGGGGCGCGAATGGAGCACCGAAGATTTCTCGGGACAGCTGGACCGCTGGCTGGGCGACGGCCGGGACGTGGCGATGCTGATCGGCGGGCCCGACGGCCTGGACCCGGAACTGTCAGCCAGTTGCGACCAGCACTGGTCCCTCTCAAGGCTCACGATGCCGCACCCACTTGTCAGGGTGGTGGTGGCGGAGCAGATATACCGGGCCTGGAGCCTGCTGCGAGGCCACCCGTATCACCGGGGCTGAAAAGCAGTTCGCCCAACCGGCCTTGAGGGACGGTTGGGCGAACTGGTGCTGCTCATTCTGGCGGGGGCAGCAGGACTTGAACCCGCGACCTACGGTTTTGGAGACCGCCGCTCTACCAACTGAGCTATACCCCCAGGCAGCAGCAAGGAAACACTATAGCAAGAAGCCGGCTGCACGCCAAGTACCAGCGGGAACCCGACCGGCACAGCCGGATGTTGTATCCTGAGCGCAGAACCAAACCGCTTCTTACTTGGAGGTCGAAGCCTTGCAACAAGCGACTCAACCAAAAATGACCTTTACCGACGCCGGTGCCGCCAAGGCAACCGAGCTGGTCGGCAACAGTGGCAAGCCTGACGCAGCGATCCGCATCTTCATCAAATCCGGCGGCTGCAGCGGCTACGGCTACGGCATGGCCATTGACGACCGCACCCTTGACGGCGATCACGTCTTCGAAGACAAGGGCGTGCGCCTCGTCGTCGTCCGCCGCGCGGGGCCGGGCAGCGCTCCACCGCGGGCAGGCCAGGATCGACGCGGCGATGCCGCGCAGAACGGCGCGCCTGGTCCACTCCCCGGAGAATGCCCCTGGGCCCACGGCCATTACTTACTCGTCTCCCCGTACCCGCAAATCCGCCGGCGGTGCGTCGCCGGCTCTGACCGCGATCGGCCGCACTTTTGTCACCAACTGCAACAGCACGCGCCCCGGTTCTTCCAGGTGCATCATATGGGCCGAATTCCGAAACCAGGCGAGGTGCTTCTCGGGTGCCTCGAGCCCGGCGAACCAGTCCACCGCGATCTCGGATGGGGTTTGGTAATCATGGCGTCCGGCGAACAGGAAGACGGGACAGTCAATCTGCGTCACGGTCCGCAGGTCGAGCGTCCACAACTCCGGCAACAGCCGTGCCAGGGTAATGCCGGCCTGCGTGCGCGCCGCCAGGTCCTCATCGGAATAATCGGGCGCAAGGAGGGCTGCCCTCTGTTCGTAGTCGAGATCGGTTCGGCCCCAGGTAAGGCCACCATAATAGTTCACCCAGCGACGTTGGGTGAGGACCTCCTCCGGCGTCACCGCCCGCTCGGACGGCGGGTACGGCGCGATCGAACGCAACTGTACGAGCGCCTCTTGGTTGCCGTCCGCCTGTGCTCGCTCGAGTGCCCAGGCGTAGCCGATCCGCTCGTTCGACTTGCCATGGATGACTTGCCCCATGCCGATATAGGCATGCAGCCAGTCGGGATGCCTGCGTGCAATATCGAGCCCGATTACCGAACCCCAGGAATGCCCGAGCACGAAGATCCTGGACTTCCCATAGTGCTGGCGCAGGTACGAAACAAGCTCCTCACCGTCGGCGATCATCCGGTCGTGGACCAGGTCGCCCACGCACAGGTGGTTCCATTCGGTGGCCGAACGGGTCACGCCACCACGGTAGCGCGGGGCACCCGGCGCCAGCTCGGCGCGGGCCATCACCATCGCGGCTGCGCCACTGCCCAGGGTCAGGGTCGCCATCTCGTCGCGGAACTGCTCGGCGGTGACGTTGGGCTGGCCCAGGCGGTGCATGGTCTTCTCGTACGCCAGGTCGGCGGTCTCGCCGTCCACCACCAGCGCGTAGTCGATCTCGCCGCGCTCGATCATCC
>CALDPK010000132.1 GCA_937911855.1 uncultured Trueperaceae bacterium
CGAGCCCTGCGTCGCCTATCTCGGCGAGGGCGGCGCCGGGCACTTCGTCAAGCTCGTCCACAACGGGATCGAGTTCGGCATGCTGCCGGGCTACACCCGACCGCTGTCGTTCTTCCTCAACCCCGACCGTTTGAGGTTCCCTCCGCGCGGTCTTGCGGGCGGGCACGATGGCCCACTGACCGATATTCGCCTTAACGGCCAGCGCCTGGGGCCCGACGAGATTGGCTCCGGGCAGGTCACCCTGCGCCGGCCGGAAGACCGGTTCGAGCGCAAGGGCGCCCGGTTCCACGCCCGGCTGCGCGAGGCCTGCGAGGCGCATGATGCGGGCTACTATCCCCGCTTTCGCGACTGGGCGGATGAGTATTTCATGATCCGCCACCGAGGCGAAGCCCGCGGCGTCGGCGGCATCTTCTATGACTATCTGGACAAGGACTGGGAAAAGAACTTCGCCTTCACCCGCGACGTCGGCCTCGCCTTCCTGGACGTCTTCCCGCGCCTGGTGCGGCGGCACATGCAGCCGCTGCCGCGCGACGAGAAAGCGACGCGCCGGTTCATTCACAGGTACGGCGAGCTGCTGCCGGATCTGCTTAGCCTGATGGTCGCTGACCGTGAAGCTGCGCGCGGCAGACTGGCCAGTGACGCTTCCCGCCGGAACTACCGGGAGGCGATAGGCCGGGTGCTGCACGTGCTGGACGAGCAGCCGGCCGAGCCGTGCGTCCCGCTCCTTAGCGGCAGCGAACTGATGGAGCTGCTTGACCTGAAGCCCGGACCGCAGGTCGGTCAGGCTGTCAGGTACCTGGCGGAACTGCAGGCTGTCGGCGACGCCACCACTGTCGAGGAAGCCGAACTGCACCTGCGCGAGTACGCACGGGTGCAGTTCGGGGACTGACTTTTTTTTGTGTGAAGGTTATTCGCTGGGGAGCTGGTCCAGCAGGCTGGCCATCTCGATGGCCGTCGCCGCGGCAGAAGAGCCGGTGTTGCCGGCCTTGGAGCCCGCCCGTTCGATCGCCTGTTCCAGCGTGTCAGTGGTCAGCACGCCGAAGGCAACGGGGATGCCGGAGTCCAGGCTGACGCGGTTCACTCCGGAAGCAACCATCGAGCAGACGTAATCGTAATGGCTGGTTGCGCCGCGGATCACGGCGCCAAGGGTGATTATCGCGTGGTAGCGGTCACTGTCAGCGAGGGCCTGGGCGGCCAGGGGGATCTCCACTGCGCCGGGTACCCAGGTGACGTCGACAGCTTCTTCCAGGACGCCGTGCCTGCGCAGCGTATCGAGTGCGCCGTCCAGCAGCCTCTGGGTTATGAAGTCGTTGAAGCGGCTGACGACGATGCCGAACCGGTAAGGTTCACCGCTCAGCCTGCCGCTGTAAACGGTCACTGATTCGCTCACTCAGCCAGGAACACGTCAAGAATGACGTCCTGGACGTTGGTGACGATCTCGTAGCGGGGTGGTGCGTTGTCGCCGGGGAAGCGCACGGTGAAGATGTTCCAGCCGGGCGTCAGGGTCAGGTCTGCCCCGGACGCGGTAAGGGTAGCTTCGCGGTCGACGTAAAGGATGTTGTAGAAGCCGATGGGGTCCTCGAGGCTCAAGAGGCCCAGGAACACGGAATCGGTCTGCCGGTCGAACGTGCCGTTGTCATTGGAATCGACGTACATGTTCATGCGGCCCAGCACGAAGTTGGTGTCTTCGGGGGAGATGCGGTACTCGTTCTGCAGGCCGGGCAGCAGGACTGCGCCGCTGCGGAACGGGATGAGGCCGTCGACATCCTGCACGTCGAGAGTCAGGCTGAACGTGTTGGCGATGTGATCGACCGTCACGAGTTCGCGGCCCCAGACGCCATCAGCATCCACCTGGAACACGGCTACGCGCGTGTTGTCAGGCAGGGGCTCTTCGCTCTGGATGATGCCGGCCAGCGACACGCTGGTCTGGGCAGTGGCGAAACTCAGGAAACCGGCTATAAACAGCGCCTTCAATGTAATGAAGCGTTGGGTCATGGTGTCATTCTCCAAACTCAGGCGAGCTTAGCACGCCATACACGGCATTTTGGAGCCGCAATGATTAATGATTGTTTCATCTGCGGCTCGCTGACTGCAGGCAGTGCTCCTATCATCAGGGCGCATCATACCCATTGGGATGAGACACCTTGAAAAGCCAGGCCGCATTCACGGTGTCCTCGAGTCTGGTATGGCGCCGGTTCCAGCCAAGTTCCTCACTTATGCGCGCTGAATCAGCCACCAGCACAGCCGGGTCGCCCGGGCGCCTGGGGGCGATCTCCACGGGGATGTCCACGCCGGTGACCTGCGCGCACACGTCGATCACCTCGCGCACCGAGTAGCCCGTGCCGGAGCCCAGGTTGTAGGCATTGGCGGTGCCGGGCTGCAGCGCTTCAACTGCGAGCAGGTGTGCCCGCGCCAGGTCGCGCACGTCGATGTAGTCGCGGATGCAGGTGCCGTCCGGCGTGTCGTAATCAGTGCCGTAAATCTGTACCGAGTCGCGGTTGCCGGCCGCCACGTCCAGGACGATGGGGATCAGGTGGGTTTCGGGGTCGTGGTCCTCGCCCAGCTGCTCGCTGGCGCCAGCGGCGTTGAAGTAGCGCAGGGTGGTGTAACCCAGGCCTTTGGTCTCGCGGTACCAGTGCAGCAGCCGTTCGATGAGGTACTTGCTCTCGCCGTAAACGCTCTCGGGCCTGATGGGCGCGTCCTCGTCGATCGGTACGCGCTCCGGCGTGCCGAACAGCGCGGCGGTGGAGGAGAGTACGAACTTGTGCACACCTGAAGCGATCAGGCTTTTCAGGAGCAGCAGCGTTCCCATGGTGTTGTTCTCGAAGTAACGGGTCGGCTTCTGCATGCTTTCGCCCACCAGCGAGCTGGCAGCAAAGTGCAGCACCGCCTCCGGCTGGTGTTTCTGGAGGAGGTCGGTGACGAGCGCCTGGTTGGCGATGTCGCCCTGCACGAAGTCGGCACCATCAGGAACGGCTGCCCGGTGGCCCGTGGAGAGGTTGTCCAGGATGACCACCTCGTGGCCCTGCCGCAGCAGTTCTTCGCTGGTGATGCTGCCGATGTAGCCTGCGCCGCCGGTTACCAGAATGTTCATGATTTTCAGTGTAGCGAGCGCCCATGAGATAAGCCGTGACGGACGCTCCCGTTCTGGATATATGATGCGCGGATGACAACCCAGATCTGGTTTGACGGCAAACTGGTCCCGGCAGAAGAGGCGAAAGTGTCAGTCCTGACGCACGCCCTGCACTACGGAACGAGTGTTTTCGAAGGCATCCGCGCGTACGCCACCGACCGGGGGCCGGCCGTGTTCCGCCTGCACGAGCACAGCCTGCGCCTGCTTGAGTCAGCCAAGATCATCGGGATGAAGGTTTCCCTGACCGCCGAAGAGATCGACGACGCAATCATCCAGACGGTGAATGCCAACGGACTCGACAGCGCCTACATCCGGCCGCTCATCTGGTACGGCGAAAATTCGCTGGGCGTGAACCCCCGCGCCAACCCGCTGCATTTCATGGTGGCGACGTTGCCATGGGGCGCTTACCTGGGTGATGAGGCCGTCCGCAAGGGAGCCCGGCTGATGACCTCAAGCTGGCGCCGCAGTGCCCCGGACATCCTGCCGACCAAGGCCAAGGCGGGCGGCAACTACATAAACAGCGTCCTCGCCAACCAGGAAGCCGTGCAGAACGGTTATGACGAAGCGCTGCTGCTGGACCACCAGGGTTTCGTCGCCGAAGGTTCAGGCGAGAACGTGTTCATGATCCGCGAAGGCGTGCTCATGCCGATCGCCCACAGCGTGAACCTGCGCGGCATCACCCGTGACTCGGTCATTCAGCTGGCCAAGAGCATGGACATGCAGGTCCAGCCGACCATGGCCACCCGCGACGAGATCTACACCGCCGATGAGGTGTTCATGACCGGCACTGCTGCCGAAGTCACCCCGATAGCTTCGCTGGACAACCGCGCCATCGGAACCGGTGCCGCCGGCGAGATAACCATGAAGATCCGCGAGAAGTTCATGGAAGCAGCAACGGGCAAACTGCCCGAGTTCGGCCACTGGCTGACCTACACCCGCAGCTAGTACTTCCCGAGAACCCCGCTTCTCAGGGCGCGTTTCTCCAGCTGCAGGAAAACCAGCATGCCCGCGGCAAGCCAGACGGCGCCGTTCAGCGTGACGATCCACCAATCCTGGGTACTCACCTGGGCGAGCGTGATCTCGCCGATGGCGATGCTGCGGACCAGGTCGATTCCTTTCATGGCGGGCAGAAGCTCGAGGCCGGGAAAGATGCCCACCGGGGCGAACGCCATCGCCATGAGGAAGAACTGGCCGATCTGCAGCAGTGAGCTTATCTGTTTCAGCACGAGTGCCAGTCCCGCGCCTACGAATCCCAGGCCCAGGACCGCGGCGATCGTGGGAACGCCCAGCAGCAGCGCGGCCGGCAGCGAGAACGCAAGCCATTGGCCGCTGGTCAACATGGCCGCGATCACGACCAGTATCACCAGGACCAGGTAGATGACGATGCTGCTCACGGCCCGTGCCAGCACGATGCGCCAGGCGGGCACGGGCGACATGTACAGCTGTTCCAGCGTGCCCCTTATGGCTTCGTTCGCGATCTCGGACGCCATGGTCATGAACGACAGGACGAGCAGCATCCAGAACGCATTGCTGACGATGACGTAGCGGATGTTGGCGTCAGCACTGCCCGGATCACCGACCGCCTGAATTCCGAGGAAGAGCAGCAGGAAGATCGCGTAGAAAGTCACGAACTCGCTGATGGTGTTCGGCAGGTAGCGGCGCATCTCGATCAGCTGCTTGGAGAAATTGACGCGCAGGACGTTAAGCATGGCTCACCTCGCGGGCGCGGTCCTGACTGATGAGGGTGCGGAACACGTGACCGAAGTCGTTGCTCAGGCGGTCCAGACCGCTCAGCTGGGCACCGGCTTCTTCCAGTGCACGGGTCAGGGCGTAAAGCTCGTCGCCGGAACCGAGCGTCACCTTGAAGGTGCGACCATGGTCACTGAACTCGCTGGCAGGAAACGCGCCGGTCAGGGCTGCCGGATCGGCCACCGGTTCGGCCAGGCTCACCTGGTACGTCAGCGTGTTGAAAAGCTCCAGCAGGTTGCCGACGTGATCGTCGGTCACCACCCGGCCGCGGTTGATGATTACGACGCGTTCGCACAACTCCTGCACGACGCCCATGTCGTGGGAGCTGATTATCACGGTGCGGCCCAGCTTCGTGAGTTCCTGCAGCAGGCTCACGACTTCGCTCGAGGCGTCCAGGTCCAGTCCCAGCGTCGGTTCGTCCAGGAGCACGAGTTCGGAGTCAGCCTGCAGTGCCACCGCGATGGCCAGCTTCTGCTGCATGCCTCGCGACAGGTCGTTCACCTGTTCGCCTGCCTTGTGCGCCAGGCCGAACCGCTCGAGCAGTTCGAGGGCCCTGGGCCTGGCTTTGCTTGAGGGCACGCCGCGGTTGCCGGCGAAGTACAGCAGGTTCTCGAGTGGGGTCAGGCGCCAGTAGATGTTGCGGTTGCCTTCCAGCACCGCGCTGATGTAGTTAAGCGCCTTCGAGCGTTCCTGGTGGACGTTGATGCCGTTTACCCTGACGCTGCCTGCTTCGGGCACGATGAGCCCGAACAGGCACTTGATGGTCGTGGACTTGCCTGCGCCGTTGGGACCGAGCAGGCCCAGAATCTGGCCTCTGGGAACGGAGAATGAGATACCGTCTACCGCCCTGAACGGCTCAGAGTCGCCGTTCCTCCGGTACGATTTTTGCAGGTCGTCGATGCTGGCCGCAGGCAGAGCTTTGTTCATGCCGGTTGTAACCTCCCGAGATACAGGAGCTTACGTGCCGCGGCTCGTCTTCGTCCTCATGCTTTAGGTCGAGTCCGCGCTGTTTCCGGAATCTTTGATGATCGAGATCTTCCCGTCTGTTTCCAGGATGCCCCATTTGACCTGTTCGAGTTCCTCAAGCCCGTTGTGCCTTACCGCCGCCAGAATCTCGGACGGGGTGACATGTTCCTTGTCCAGGTTCTCGTATATGTAGCGGCCGGACTCCACCAGCAGCGTCGGGCGTCCTTCTACCGCCTTCTCGACCTTCGGCTTCAGGTACAGCCACTGCGATCCCACGTACACCAGGAGGAACAGGGTCGCTATTCCGGTGAGGCCGTTGATCAGCGAGAAATCCTCGCCCGCGGGCAGCGCATGGGCAACGATTTCCGGGATGAGCAGCAGCGTGACCAGGTCAAGCGGCGACATGTCGCTCAGCTCGCGCCGACCTATCACCCGCAGGCCGAACACGACGAACAGGTAGATGATCGTGACGCGGATCATGATGTCCAAGGGTGGGTCCCTCCGTTCATGGCAGCACCAGTGAGCGCAGCTGAGCGACAACTTCTGTGCCGCCCGTACTCGCCGTAAACTCGCCGCGATGAATCCAGTACGAATGACTGCGCAGTTCAGCCCGAACCTGCCTGGTCTCGCCGGGGGCCAGGTCACCGAGTGAGATGACCAGACCGGATGCATCCAGGTACTCCTCAGCGGGCATCAGCGAGACACCCGTGTAGGCGTCCACGAAGGCGCGGTCCAGACTCACGCTCGTATCTGTCAGCGGTTCGTCGCCGAGATTGGTGACGCTGATGCTGAGCATTCGTGGCTTCAGGTACCGCTGCACGCTCGGGAAGTCGACCTGCAGCCTCAAGTCGTCCTGTTCGACGTTGATCGTC
>CALDPK010000133.1 GCA_937911855.1 uncultured Trueperaceae bacterium
CAATCGTCCCCACATTAACGTGAGGCTTCGTACGCTCAAAAACAGCCTTTGCCATAATCCCTGATCCTTTCATGGCCAGCTTCCTGCAGGCCAAAGCAAGCCAGTCCTGAGGGATTCGGAGCTGGCCCTGAAACATGATTGGACTCCAAGTTGGAGCTCGCGGACGGATTTGAACCGTCGACCTCTCCCTTACCAAGGGAGTGCTCTACCCCTGAGCTACGCGAGCCTACCGGAACCCTGATCCTGGCTGTTGTGCCTTCAGCCTGAGCTTACGGCATTCTGCCTGGAGCGGAAGACGGGATTCGAACCCGCGACTTTCAGCTTGGGAAGCTGACGCTCTACCAACTGAGCTACTTCCGCATTCTGGTGGGCGAGACTGGATTCGAACCAGTGTAAGCTTTCGCTAACGGATTTACAGTCCGTCCCCTTTAGCCACTCGGGCACTCGCCCAGAACGCACGGGCTGCTCTCGCAACCCTGTCGGACAACCTCCTGAAACCTGGAGCCACCCATCGGAATCGAACCGATAACCTTCCGATTACAAATCGGATGCTCTGCCGGATTGAGCTAGGGTGGCTTGGTCAACCCCAGGGAGGCACGTCCAGGCGCCATCGCGGCGTCCGGCTGACTAGCCTAGCAAACGCCTGACGACAGTGTCAACACTTACCGGACTGACGGGCGAAAGAGCTACAATGAACCCATGAGAATCGGGCCTTTCGGCATATGGGAACTGCTCGTCATAGCCGTGCTGGTGCTGCTCCTGTTCGGACCGAACAAGCTGCCTGAGATGGCCCGCGGGCTGACCCAGGCACTGAAGGAATTCCGGCGCGGCATGAACGAAGTCAGCAGGGACCTGCGCGAGGAACTGAACGAGGCCGCCTCGGCACAGAAGACAGCGGAAGTGCGGCCAGCCACGGAACAGCGCCCGGTGACCCCGGCAGAGCACATCCAGCCGCGCGGCGCGGTTCCCGCCACTGAGGTACCGCAGGTCGCAGCCGACGAGTCAGCCGAAACGTATACGGATCGCAGAACTGATTGAACCGCAGGGCCCTGCTTGGGGATATAGTTGGCGGCACGGTCCTGCAGGCATCCTGAATCTGAGTCAGCAGGACCGGTCAGGAGCGACGTGATGACCGAAGGTATTCCCGAACTGCGTGCAAAGATCGACGATCTCAACCTCAGGCTGCTCGAACTGCTATCCGAGCGGGCGACGTATGCAGAAGCCATCGGCGAACTGCAGAGCAGTCAGGGCCTGAGTCACTACGACCCGGTGCGCGAACAGCAGATGCTGGAGGCACTGTCGGCCGCCAACAAGGGACCCTTTGAGAACGCGACCGTTCACAGCCTGTTCAAGCAGATATTCCAGGCCAGCATGCAGCTGGAACAGCAGCAGGACCGCAAGAGCTACCTGACCTCCCGCGAAGTGCACAAAGAGGACACGGTCGTCTCAGTCGGTGACATCAAAATCGGCTCGGACCTCTCGCCCGTCCTCATCGCCGGGCCCTGCGCCATCGAGTCTGCCGAGCAGGTCGAGAAAACAGCGGCTTTCCTGGCCTCACGCGGCGTGCAGCTGTTCCGCGGCGGCGCCTTCAAGCCCCGCACCGACCCGTACAGCTTCCAGGGGCTGGGCGAGGAAGGCCTGCGCATCGGCCGCGAGGCCAGCGACAGGCACGGCCTGAAGTTCGTCAGCGAGATCATGGACGCGCGCGACCTTGAAGCCTTCAAGGAGTACGCCGACGTCCTGCAGGTAGGCGCCCGCAACATGCAGAACTTCACCCTCCTGAAGGCTGTTGGCCGCAGCGGCAAGCCGGTGCTGCTCAAGCGTGGCCTGTCCGCCACCATCGAGGAATGGATCATGGCCGCCGAGTACCTGCTGCACGAAGGCAACGAGAACATCATCCTGTGCGAACGCGGCATCAGGACTTTCGAGCAGTACACGCGCAACACCCTGGACGTGTCGGCCGTGGCGATCGCCAAGCTGCAGACGCACCTGCCGGTGTTCGTCGACGTCACCCACTCGGGTGGGCGCCGCGACCTGCTCGTGCCGCTGACCAAGGCGGGACTGGCAGTGGGCGCTGACGGCATCATGATCGAAGTCCACCCCAACCCTGCTGTGGCACTGTCGGACAACAAGCAGCAGATCGACTTCGACACCTTCGACGGGTACCTGGAAGAGACCGGCTACCACAACAAACTGTCCCGGAAGCGTCACGAGGTTTACGCGTTCTGAGCAGCCCGGAGACCCACAGCCTGTTCGCTGTACAATGAGCCATGACAGTCAGGAACTGGGTCTTTGAGGCAATCGAGGAACAGGCGAAGGATGGAGCCACCGTGCGCGACATCCAGAAGCACATCGATGAGCACAGGTTCGAGGAGCTCGCACTTGACACCATCGAAGCAGCACTCGACGCACTGATCAGCGAAGACCGGGTCGAGAAGGACGGTCTTCGCTACCGCATAAAGGGGCGGACTTCGAAAGAAGACGCACTCCGCAAGCTGTTCGGCGGCTGAGCGGCGCGCTGGGCTCAGGTCAGCCCAGCGCCTGAAGTGCCAGGGCGAACACCCCGGCCACCGCCACCGCCCGCAGCAGGTGGTTGAGCGGCCTGAAGTGCCGTGTCACCAGGCGGGCGTGCAGGAACGAGCTCAGCCAGGTGAGCACCAGGCCGGCAGCCAGCGGCCACAGGGCCCGCTCGACCCGGTACATCAGAGCGACGAGCGCCAGTACCAGCAGCAGCGTCGCGATCAGGAACAGCCAGGCCAGCCAGCGCCGGCGGAACTGCGTCACCCAGGCACCGAAAGCATTGATCAGGGCAAACGCTGCAGTAGCAACGGCAGCCAGGGCGAGCACTCACTTCACCTCTGTGGGCCGGCGTGCCTTGTCAGCAGATGCGTGTGCAGCTCGGGCACGGCCATGACGTCCTGCACCGTAACCACTGAGAACTCGCGCCTCGAGACGCGCTCGGCCTGCCCGGCCAGCCAGGAGTCCATCGGGCTTTCACCGTCGATGAGCATCACGATCCGCTCGATACCCCCGCGACGCGACAGCCACTGCACCGCACCCAGAACTTCCAGGTCCGTATCGGGCCGGCCTTCAAGGTGCCGGGCGCCCTCCTCGCGCAGGACTTCAGGGTCGATGGAACTCTGCGCCAGTATCCGCTCCCCTTCCCCCGCTGCCAGGCCCGCCAGCTTTTCGTCGATGAGCCAGGGCTGACCCACCACGCCGACTGTTCCCTGCCGGGTAGGCCGGGGGGCAGGCAGCGGCCTGGGAGCGAACTGGTTCCGGTGCCGCTCCATGATCTTCCTGGTCTGCCAGCCGTCATGCAGCAGTTCCTGCAGGAAAGTCACCGCCAGCGCCTCGACGTCCGGGCCCAGGTGGGCTGGTACTGCGAACAGGTTCCGCAGGCCGGCCGCGGAAGCAAGCACTTCCGGGAAGTCACTTATCCACGGGTCCTGCGCGCCCCCCCGCCTGGAGTCGCTGCCCATGTTCGGCTGGGGCGTGACGACCCAGTCGCAGTCCCCCAGGGCGATGGCTTCAGCCGTGGCCAGCCGGAACACGGTCGAGGGGATCTCGCGGATGAACCTCTGCTCGAGCTGACGGAGAACGGTTTCTGGCTCAGCCACTGCGATCTCGGCAGCTGCATCGGACGCCAGTTTGTTCCAGAAGTGACCGTAACGGGGCCAGAGGACAGAGGTTATGAATCCAACACGCATGTCGAAGAGTCTACCAGTCCGCCTGCAGCAGGGCATCTGCAAGCAGCAGCGCAGCGGGCCTGTCCAGGAACTGGTTGCCGTTGCCGCATTTCGGTGACAGCACGCAGCGCGGGCAGCCTGACTCACAGGAGCAGTCGCGCAGCAGGTTGCGTGCCGCAGTCAGCCAGTCGCGGAACAGTCCGGCGCCTGCCTTAACGTAGCCGACCCCACCGGGATGACCGTCGTAGATGAAGATGACGGGTTGCCGGTCGGGACCGAAACCGGGGTAGGAAACCCCGCCTATGTCAGCCCGTTCGCACAGCACGAAGGCTGGCAGCAGGCCGATCAGGGTGTGCTCGAGGGCGTGCATCGCTGACGGCAGCGTTCCTGCCGGCACTTTGTCCTGCACCTTGCTGCAGTCGATGAGCAGCGCCTGGGTCGGGTAACTCTGCTCCGGCAGGTCCAGCGGCCGCTCGTCCACGGCTGAGTCGCTGTAGTGCCGCTTCACGGCGTAACCCGTGACAGTGTCACTCACCCGGACGCGGCAGACGGCTCCGAAGCCGGTGTCGGACTCGCTCGCAATCACCTCGATGTCGGTTTCGCTGCGGGGCTGCGTGTACCAGTCCTCCATGTGCGGCACCAGCAGCGCCTGGCCCGCTTCCAGGTCGAGCCGGGCTACCAGCCATGACCCGCCCTGGTGCAGGTACACGGCGCCGGGATGAACTTCGCTGAAGGCGGAGCCGGCCCCGGTTTCGCCGATGATCTCGCCGAACCCGTCGACGAGTTTTATGCGGCCGATGCCGGTCCCCCTGATCGACACGTGCCGGTGGGGCCGGCGGCCGAAATGCTGCCAGCGGCCCCCGCGCTCCTGCACGCCGGGAATGTCGTTCGCCGTTATCCACGGGGCGATCAGGCTCTCCCCCGGAGTGAGTGGCAGCTCGGCAGCAGCGCACGCCAGGTGCAGCGGGTGGATCACTTCGTTGAAAGGATCAAGCGCCGCTGATTCCACCCGGCCTTCCAGGATCAGTTCAGGGTGCTGCAGGTAGTACTCGTCGAGCGGGTCGTTGGCCGGAAGCAGCAGAGCCAGTGAACGCCTGCCCCTGCGGCCGGCACGGCCGATGCGCTGCCACAGCGCCATGTGCGAACCCGGCCAGCCGGCAAGGATGACGGCGTCAACGTTGCCTACGTCCATGCCCAGTTCCAGGGCCGAGGTCGCGGTGAGCACGGTTATCTCGCCGGCACGGAAAGACTGTTCGATCTGCCTGCGGTCTTCCTGGGTGTAGCCCGCCCGGTAACTGTGCACTTTCTCAGCAAACTCCGGCTCGAGCTGGTCTGCGGCGTAGCGGCGCAGGAGTTCGGCTGATTTCCTTGAGTTGCTGAACACCAGGGTGTGCAGTCCTGCCCGGGTGAAGCGGGCAGCGAGGTCGGCGGTCTCACTGTTCAGGCTCCTGCGCCTGGGTGGGTCGCTGCCTTTCACTGTGGCCGGCTCCCAGAAGATGAACTCCCGCTCGGCGGCAGGGGCGGTGTCCATGCTGATCGTGGCGGGCGTGCGCCCGGTCAGAGCACTGAAATGCTCGGAGGGGTTGCCGATTGTTGCACTCGCGGCTATGAGCTGCACGTCCGCTCCGTGGAACTCTGCCACCCGCAGCAGCCGCCTCAGTATGTTGGCGACGTGCACTCCGAACACGCCGCGGTAACTGTGCACCTCGTCCAGCACTATGTACTTCAGTTTGGCCAGGAATGCCGCCCAGTTGTGATGGAACGGCAGGATCGCGTGGTGGAGCATGTCGGGATTGGTGAGCAGCCCACGGGCTGATTCGCGCAGGCGCGGCCGGTCGGCCGGCCTGGTGTCACCGTCGTAGCTGGCGACGAGTCCGGGGATGCCGGCCCGTTCCTGCATCGCGGTGACGCGCTGCAGCTGATCGGCAGCCAGGGCCTTGGTGGGGGCCAGGTAGATGAAGTTGCTGTCGCCCTCGAGCGTTGCCAGCATCGGCACCTGGTAGCAGAGGCTTTTACCGGAGGCTGTCGGGGTGCTCACCATCAGATCATGCCCGTCCGCCACCAGTCCGAACGCCTGAGCCTGGTGCCGGTACGGGGTGATCTCAAGCCGCTCCAGCAACCCGGCAAGCGGGCCAGCCGGTTCCGCGTACTCGGCACGCCGGGGCGGTATGAAACTGACCGTGCGTACCTGCCCGCTGTAATCGGGATGGCTCTCAAGCCAGTTCAGGAACGGTTCGCCTTCACGGCGTTCATTTGAGTCTGTCACGGGACCGGCGTCTTCATCGACCTGCACTGCAGTCAGGTTAGCAGGAAGCCGGCCGCCCTCCTGTTGCCACGTTAGACTCGCTTCATTCCCATGACCGCAGCCCTCGTAATCCTTTATGTACTCGTCCTTTCCTACACGGGCCTGCTCGTACTGGTCAACCTGGGCATGTTCCTGCCTGACCTGAACCGGCGGCGCTCGGGTCCGCTGCCCGGCGTCACCGTCATCCTGCCCGCCCACAACGAGCAGGAGCGCCTGCCGGCGACCCTTTCGTCACTGGCTGCCCAGGAGTACGCCGGTGCAGTCCAGTTCGTCATAGTCGACGACCGCTCGACCGACGCGACTGCCGACATAATCGACAGTTTCGCAGCCCATGACCCGCGTTTCCGGCGCCTGACGGTGACGGAATCGTCCAGGCGACTGTCACCCAAGGTCAATGCCGTGAACAGCGGCATCCGCGCCTCGGACGGCGAGATAATCATCACGACTGACGCCGACTGCGAGTATCCGGCCGGCTGGATCGATGAACTGGTCAGCCATTTCAGTGATGACGTGGTCATGGTCGTCGGGTACGTGGAGACCACCCGCGCCTGGCAGGCCCGCAACTTCGTGCAGCTGTTCGAGACCGTCGACTGGCTGTCACTGATGCTGACCTCCCGCAGCCTGACCCGTTACGGCTGGAAGTTCACGAGCAGCGCCAACAACCAGGCTTACCTGCGCAGCGCCTTCGTGGAAGCGGGGGGTTTCGGTGCCAGCGGACGCGCTCCCAGCGGCGACGAGGACCTGCTTACGCAGCGACTGGGCAGGCTGCCGGGCAGCAGGGTGGTGTTCGCCGGATCGCCGCCCGCCCGGGTGCGGACCCGCCCGGTGGATACGGCACTACAGCTGCTGCACCAGCGGCGCCGCTGGGTATCCCGCTACCATCACCCCATCCACTACCAGGCTCCGTTCCTGGTGAGCATCACCGTC
>CALDPK010000134.1 GCA_937911855.1 uncultured Trueperaceae bacterium
CTGGCAGTGGGGGCACCAGTGGGCGAGGAAGACGACGATCGTGGCCGTGCCGTATTGGCCCGGCCCAGCATGCGGATGCCCAGGATGAACAGGATTGCCGCAACCATGTAAGCAAGTTCTATGCCGAAACTGTTCACTGCTGCTTTTTCTTTCCGCCGAACATTGCCAGCATGCGGTCAGTCACCAGATACCCACCGACTACGTTGATCGTGGCGAGGACGAGGGCGATCACGCCCAGGATGGTGCCCAAAGTTCCACCGGCAGCAGTTCCTGCGGGAAGTTCTGATAGGCGACCAACCTGGTGAAGCGGTCGATGGCGTGCGTGCCGACCGACGTGCAGCTGCTGTAGCCAACAATGCACCGATAATGGTAATTCCCGAAAGCGCATTCATGCCCGACATCAGTGGTGTGTGCAGCTGGGACGGCACCTTGTTGATCAGTTCGAATCCCAGGAACACGGCGAGGACGAAGATGAACAGGTACAGGGTCATTGCGCTGCCTCCAGTGCCTTCCTGACGCCATCGTGGCGGACCTGGCCACCGCGGGTGAGAAGCGCCGAATCGATCACGTCGTCTTCTGGATCGTCAAGCTTCAGCTGACCGGTTTCCTTGCTGAAGGCATGTTCGATCAGGTTGTAAAGGTTGTTCGCGTACATCTGACTCGCGTCGCGGGCCACGAGGCTCGGGAAGCTGTTCAAACCGACGATGCGGACGCCGTTCACCATTGTTTCCTGGCCTGGCACGGTGCCTTCGACGTTACCGCCGCTGTTGGCTGCCAGGTCGACGATCACGCTGCCGGGGCGCATGGCGTCCACCATATCGGCGCTGATGATCTTCGGTGCCGGCCGGCCGAACACCTGGGCTGTGGTGATGACGATGTCGCTCTCAGCGCAGACCTGCAGCATCTGCTGTCGCTGGCTCTCCAGCTGCTCTGCGGTGAGTTCTTTGGCGTAACCCTGCTCGGTCTGGCCGCTGTCGCCAACGTCGATCTTGACGAAGCGCGCGCCGAGTGACTTCACCTGCTCTTCAACTACCGGCCGCGTGTCGTAAGCACTCACGCGGGCGCCGAGTCGTTTCGCGGTTGCGATCGCCTGCAGGCCTGCGACGCCGACGCCGACCACGAACACGCGGGCAGGCACGATGGTGCCAGCTGGCGTACTCATCATGGGCAGCGCCTGGTCGATGCGGTCTGCGGCAAGCACGACGGCTGCGTAGCCGGCGAGGCTCGCCTGGCTCGACAGCGCGTCCATCTTCTGGGCGTAGGTCGTGCGCGGAATCAGTTCCATGCACAGGCTGTCCACACCCGTGTCCGCGAGTGCCTTCACGAGTTCAGGCTTAAGGAAAGGATCAAGGAATGAAACCAGCAGGCTCCCGCTGCGCATGCTGCGCACGAAGTAAGGCGTAGGGGGGTTCAGGCGGACCACGACGTCGGCTTCAGCGAGGGCGGCTTCGCTGTCGGTCACGACCGTAGCTCCAGCCGCTTCGTACGCCGCGTCGTCCATGAAAAGACTGGCGCCCATCCCGGCTTCGATGCGTACGTCGATGCCCAGGCCAACCAGTTTGCCCGCGGCGGCCGGCGTCAGAACTACCCGGCTTTCCCAATCTGGTTCACTGCAAGCAAAGAGAATCATACTGTTTTCGATTCTCGCACAGAAGTTAACGACTGCGCAGGACGTTAATACTGCCACCCGGTGTACAGGCGTGCCCGACCGGCTCTTAACGATGCGCGCGACTTGCTGGTCAGCGGAGCGCGAACTCGATGAAAGCAGCTGAGAGGGCGTACATCTCTCCGCGCGTAAGCTCACCGTCGGTGCGTACATCGGCGGGCAGGAGTCCGGCCCGCCGGATGTCGTCCCAGTCAGCGGTCACACAGTCGTCGAGCTGGCAGGTGGCAGAGGCAGTGATCTTCAGTGCGATGTCAGCAGTCAGCGGTTCGCTCGAGTACTGGAAGTTAGCAAGCAGCCGTGGTCCGAGCTGCTCGTCGTTCAGGAACCGTTTACCGACGTTGCTGAGCATGTACACGTAACTGAGCGCGGGGATGGGCCCGTCGAGGTTCGGTTCGTTGCTGTAACCGCCGAGTGCAAGCCCGCGGCTCAGGAGCAGCCGGTACGCGTCGTAATGCGGGTGCTGCCACGGGCCGAGCGGGTTGCGAGCCTGAACCGGCGGCAGGTATGCGCCGCGTTGCGTGAGCCGCGAGCGGAGCCAGTCTATGCGTGAGTCCTCAGCCGCGAACTCAGCCGGGGTGACTCGCTCCGAAGCGGCAGTGGCGGCAGCCACACCGACTGCTTCAGCCACGACCATGCCGAACGGAACGACCCGGGCGCTT
>CALDPK010000135.1 GCA_937911855.1 uncultured Trueperaceae bacterium
GTCACGGATGAGCGGGACCTCGTGCGCCTCGCCCCTCATGCCCAGCTTGGCGGCGGCCGACCCGGTGGGCAGGTCGTAGACGCGCGTGGCCGGGGTCTCGTCCTCGGGGACGTAAGCGATCTCCACGTCCAGGTTCTCGGTGCGCATCAGCCGCGTGAGCAGCGCGGCCATGCCCGTACCCAGGGTGATGGCCGGCAGCACCAGGTGCGCCAGCGTGCCGCTGCCGGAAACGGGCAGCCAGCCCAGGGTGACGCCGAAGAACAGGCTCAGCATGATGCCCAGCCAGAAACTGGGCATGGCGTCGCCGACGACGGAGAAAATGTTCACCAGTGTGTCGGGCAGGCGGTTCTTGTAGAGCGCGGCGATGACCCCGCCGGGCAGTGAGATGAGGGTGGCGACCACCAGCGCGGCAGCCGCCAGGCTGGCCGTGGCCGGAAGGCGTTCGACCAGCAGCTCCATGGCCGGCCGGTTCTGATAGATGTACGAGTTGCCGAAATCGCCCTGCACGATGCGGCCCATGAAATTCAGGTACTGCATGATCACTGGCTGATCCAGGCCCAGATGCTCGCGGATGGCCTGGATCTGTTCATCAGAGAGCCGGATGAGCTCCGTCTCCTCGCTGCCCAGGTAAGCCTGGATCGGATCGCCCGAGAGGCGCAGCATCACGAACACGAGCAGCGTGATCCCTATCAGGGTAGGGATCACGTGCAGAAGGCGCCTTATTACGTATGTGGTCATGCAGCTGCGGGCCGGTCAGGCAATCAGTCGGCCGGGGTTGTTTCGAACAGGACGATAAGTGAGTCGGCACGGGGCGTGTAGTTCACGTCGCTTGCGACTCCGGCGAAGCTGGTCGAGTTGTACAGGTAACTGAGGGGCAGTTCTTCTTCCAGGATGGCTGTAGCTTGGCGGAGCAGGTCGTAGCGCACCTCGGGGTCGAACTCGGCGTTGGCGCGGTTGACCAGGTCCGTGTACTCCTCGTTGCACCAGCGGGTTCGTTCGGAAAACTCGCCGTCGCCGCAGGTCAGGTCGATCAGGGTATTGCCGTAGTCGAACGAGGAGTCCGAGACGCCGGAGATGTTCATGTGCGAGAAACCGGAGTCACGCATGGCCACCCAGACGCTGCCTTCGTACAGTTCGATCTCCACGTTGATGCCGGCGTCCTCGAGCATTGCCCCTGCCAGGTCGAAGTAATCGACGAAGCCGGTCGTGCCCTGGAAGACGAGGGTCAGCTCGCCGGGGCCGTAGCCGGCTTCAGCCAGCAGTTCGCGGGCGGCTTCCACGTCGTAGTTGTAGGCGTCGTACAGCTCCTGCGGTGAGGCGGTGGTGCTGGGTGAAACGCGGCCGAGGACCGGCACGCCGTAACCGCCCTGCAGGACTTCTGAGTACAGTTCGTTGTCGATGGCCAGATCAACGGCCTTGCGGACGCGCACGTCCCCCGTAGGTGCGTCTTCGCTGGTGTCGAAGCTGATCATGAATACGGTGTTGCCGTTGACCGGAACGATGCGGGCGTTGTCCGAGTTCTCGACGCGGGGCAGTTCCGTGATGCGGACGCTGCTGACGATGTCCACGCCGCCGGTCAGCAGTTCACTGACTGCGGTGGAGCTCTCGGGGATCATGCGGAACACGGCCTGGTCGTAAGCAGGCTGGCCACCCCAGTAATCTTCGTAGGCTTCCAGGATCAGGCGGTCGTCAGTGCGGTACTCGACGAAACGGTACGGACCCGTGCCGATCGGGGTGCGGCTGGCCACGTCCACGCCGACTTCTTCAAAGTAGTGCTTGGGGATGACGCTGGCCCCGTTGCGTGCCAGGTTGCTCGGCATGATCGGGTCAGGGCGTGAGGTGCGGATCAGCACTTCATGGTCGCCTAAGATCTCGACTTCTTCTATGTGGCGGTAGTAGGCGTGACGGACGAGCAGCGGGTCATTCGCGACGCGTTCGAATGTGAACTTGACGTCTTCGGCAGTGAATGGTTCGCCGTCGTGCCAGGTGACGCCTTCGCGCAGTTCGATGCGCCAGGTGTGTTCGTCGATCGCTTCCCAGGACGTGGCCAGAGCAGGCTGGAAGTCACCGTTGGCGTCCTTGAAGATCAGGTACTCGAAAATGTTGATGTAGATGCCGGAAGTTGCGGAGCTGTTGTTGTTCTGCGGGTCGAAGCCGGCGGGGCCCGAACCGACTGCTACGGTGATCGTGTTCTGAGCGAAGCCGATGCTGCAAACCGCCAGCGCGAGGCCGGCAACGATATGTTTAAGGGCATTCTTGCGGCTTCTGGCCGCTGTTCTCCCGGAAGTTGTCATGGGGGATAATTGCATGAGCGGACACTATCGTCAATCTTGATCAAGTGTCAATAATGCGTTCAACAAGGCGTCTCATATTGCTGCCGCCGGATGTCATCGCATCCGGCGGCAGCAGAGGATTCAACGTCTGGTCTGTCGGGGTTACTCTCCGCAGACTCCTTCGAAGGTGTCGCAATAGCTGAGGCGTTCACCGACGGTTTCGGCGTTGATGATCGCGTGCACGATTGCACGGGCCATCACGTCGCTTGCCGCGGCGCCGATCGCACCGAAGGCGTTGCCTTCCAGCTCGATCGCACCGGTACCCACTGCGAAGATCACGTCGCCGTCACCCATGGTGTGCACCGGCCGCAGCGCGCGTGCGTAGCCGTCGTGGGCCATCTGCGCGATCTTCTCCGCCTGCGCCTTGGTCAGCACCGCGTCGGTGGCGATGATGCCGATGGTGGTGTTCTGCACGAGCAGGTTGGAGTCCTGGAAGTACGACAGGTAGTTCTCCGGAGCACCGCTGAAACCAAGCTGAGCTGGCGTGCCCAGTCCACCGAATTCGCCGTCCAGTTCGAGCCAGCGGCCGTAAAGCTCACCGGTTTCCGGGTTGTGCGGCCGGCCAGCCGGGTTGACCGCGACGATTGCCGCGACGGTGATGCCGTTCTCCAGCACGATGCTGGCCGTACCCAGGCCGCCCTTGATTCCTCCACCTGCGAAAGCGCCGGTACCGGCACCTACGTTGCCCTGGGCCACAGGACCGTCAGTGGCGTTCTCGGCTGCCCGGTATCCGAACTCCGCATTCGGGCGCCTGGTCCAGTCGCCACCACGGCCAAGGTCGAACAGGATGGCGGCCGGCACGATGGGCACGACGCGGTCCTGGCCGACCGGATAGCCGATGCCCTGCTCCTCCAGGTAACGCATGACGCCGGTGGCTGCCTCAAGGCCGTAGGCGCTGCCGCCACTGAGGACGATGGCCTGGACTTCCTGAACGGCGTTGATCGGATCGAGCAGGTCGGTTTCGCGTGTGCCCGGTGACGAGCCGCGCACGTCGACGCCGCCGACGGCGCCTTCAGGAATGACCACGACCGTGGTACCGGTGAACGCTCCATCGGTTGTTTCCTGGTAGTGGCCGACGAGAACACCCTCTACGTCGGTGATGGCGTTGTTCGGGCCGGGTGCCTGGGCGAAGGCAAAGCTGGCGGTGAGCGCCAGGGCGCTGAGTGCTGCAAGGAATTTTCGGTGCGCAGGGTTCATGTTCGGTGCTCCAGAGGGACACGTCAGGGCGCAAGCCCGGACGGCAGAAAGTGGCGGTTCGCTACGCGCGTCCGCGATTTCCAGAAAACTCTGCAAATACCACCCCCCGGTGAATCCGTTCAGTTGCCCGTCATGCTTGCACGTGACGGACGGCACGAACAGCCTGTTTACCGGGGTGGGTATACAGCCTCGAGGGCGCAATGACACAGAGGCGGTCCGATTGACGAAGTAAAGTAAATCTCAGGAGATAGCAGATGAAGGATTTCGAGCTGCCCAGCAAGGAATTGTCCCTGTTCTGCGAGAGGTGGCAGGTGACGGAGCTGGCCTTGTTTGGATCAGTTCTGAGGCGTGAGTTTCGACCGGACAGTGACATCGATGTTCTGATTACTTTGTCACCCGAGGCGAAAGTCACGATGCTGGATTTTGTGCGGATGAAGAATGAACTGTCCGGAATTCTCGGCCGTGAAGTTGACCTCGTAAGCAGACAGGGGCTTAAGCAGAGCTCCAACTACTTACGCAGGGATGCCATCCTCGAGTCCGCGGTCACAGTCTATGAAGCGTGACTCCGCATATCTGCTGGATATTGTGAATTCAGCGCGGATTGCCTGTGATTATACGGGCGGCGTTTCCGAAGACATATTTTTGGCAGACACGCTACTGCAGGATGCGGTCCTGCGGCGTATCGAAATTATCGGTGAGGCGGCACGTCGTATATCCATGGAAACAAGGAAGCAAATCGATAACGTTCCGTGGACTGAAGTTGTTGCAATGCGGAACCTCGTAATACATGAATACGACGGGGTGGATCTAAGTATCGTCTGGCAGACAATACAGACTGACTTACCCCTGCTGATCACGGAGCTCGAACGACACCTGACGTAATACAGCCGGTTGCCCGCCGGATCAGCCGACAAACCACGTATCATTGGTTCCAACAATGATCAATTCACGTCTTACGCTCAAATCGGATAGCCAATGAAGCGCAACGGCGGCCGCATGGTGGTCGACAGCCTCATCGAAGAAGGTGTCGACACCGTCTTCACCGTACCCGGCGAAAGTTTCCTGCCCGTGCTGGACGCCATGTACGACCCTGCCCGGCCGATAAAGGTCGTCTCGACCCGGCACGAAGAAGGTGCCGGCTTCGCAGCGGAGGCATGGGCCACCGCGACCGGCCGGGCCGGCGTGGTCATGGTGACGCGCGGTCCCGGCGTCACCAACGCTTCGATCGCGCTGCACACCGCCATGCAGGACTCGACGCCGCTCGTTGTTTTCGTCGGCCAGGTGCCCACCGACCAGCGTTACCGCGAAGCATTCCAGGAAGTCGACCTCGTCAGCTACCTGAGTCCCATCGTCAAATGGGCCATCGAGATCCCCCAGACCGACCGCATCCCCGAACTCGTCCGCGAAGCATTCCGCGTGGCGCAGAGCGGCAGACCCGGCCCGGTAGTCGTCGGACTGCCCGAAGACGTCCTGTTCGGCTCCGGCGAGGCCGGCACCCTGCCCAGCGTCCGCATGCTTGACGCTGGCGTGTCCGAAGACGCGGTGCTGCAGGCTGCCATGCTCCTGGCTGGCGCAGAGAAATCCGTGATCATCGCCGGCAGGGAAGTTGCCGGAGCAGGTGGTCAGGCTGCCGTCAGGAACCTTGCCCACAAGTGGAAACTGCCCGTGATGACCTCCTTCAGGCGCTTCGACGCCTACCCTAACGACGATGACAATTACGTGGGACCCATCGCCCTGGGAGCCCCCGCCGAGGTTCTGGCCGCCGTGAGGGAAGCCGACGTGGTCCTGATGCTCGGTGAACGCTTCGACGAGATCAGCACCGGCGGCTACGAGTTCATGAAAGACGCGACAGTCATCCATGTGCTCAAGGATGCAACGAGCATAGGCACCTGGGGTTCGAAGATCCTGGCAATAACCGCGAACCCCTCGGCTTTTGCCAAGCAGCTCGCTTCCCGGGAAGTCAATCCCCGCCATGATGACCGCACGGCCAGCCTGCGCCGCACCTGGCTGGAACTCGGTGAGCCCGAGGAACCGTTCCTGGAAGGAGGCGTGAACATAAGCGCGGCACTGGCGAGCATACGGAAGCTGAGTCCAGCGGACACGGCGCTCATAACCGATGCCGGCAACTTCGCTGGCTGGGTACCGCGCTTCTACCGCTTCAACCAGCCGCACACGCATTTCGCGCCGCTCTCAGGAGCCATGGGTTACGCCGCGCCCGCCGCAGTCGGGGTGGCCCTGGCCAGGTCCGGGCGCAGGGTGGTGGCACTGGCCGGCGACGGTGGCTTCACGATGACGATGAACGAACTGGCGACGATGAAAGCTCATGGCCTGCCCATCACCATGATCGTCTTCGTCAATAACGTTCACGGCACCATCCGCATGCACCAGGAGAAGCACTACCCCGGCCGGCCTGTCGCGACTGACCTGACCAACCCGTCGTTCAGTGAACTGGCCCGCAGCTTCGGCCTGAACGCCTGGACGGTCACAAGCAACCCCGAGTTCGACGAAGCTCTCAAGCAATCGCTCGCTGAGAACGGACCGACCCTGATCGAAGTGATCGAAGGCAAGGAACGCCTGTCAGTGTGGGGCAAGAAGTAGACGCCGGCGCCGTCGCGGCGCTGCAGACCACAGGGCTCCACATGCGCTTCGGCAGCAAGGTCGCGGTAACCGACATGCGCCTGACGGTGCGGCAGGGCGAACTGTACGCGCTGCTGGGCCCCAACGGGGCAGGCAAGACCACCACCCTGCGCATGGCAACCGGCCTGCTGAGCCCCGACAGGGGCGACACCCTGGTGATGGGCCACAGCATGGCGCAGGACCCGGCGCGAGCCAAGGCAAGGCTGGCTTTCCTGCCGGACGAACCACTGCTGTACGGCAAACTCAGGCCCGGTGAGTACCTCGAGTTCGTCGCCGGCCTGTGGGGTGTGGCTCCGGACGTGGCTGAAGAACGCGCCCGCAGCCTGCTGGAACTCATGGACCTGTGGGACCGCCGCTTCGATTTCACCGAGACGTTCTCGAGGGGCATGAAGCAGAAGCTCGGACTGGCCGGAGGCCTCATCCACGAACCGGACGTACTCATCCTCGATGAACCGCTCACCGGTCTGGACGCCGCCGCTGCCCGCTCCGTGAAGGACCTGCTGCTCGACTACGTGGCGCGCGGGAAAACCGTCATCCTGACCACCCACATCATGGAGATAGCCGAGCAGATGGCTCAGCGGATCGGGATCATCGACAGCGGCCAGCTGGTCGCCGAAGGCACCCTGGCTGAACTCCGGCAGAGCGCCCACGCTGAAGCAGGAACGCTCGAGGCGGTGTTCCTGGAACTCACCGGACGGGAGTAACAGATGGTGCCCGGCTCCCTCAGGCGACTGCTGAGCAACGAACTGCGCATCGAATGGCGCGAACTCACCACCCAGCGCGGCATGGGCATCACCCTGCTGATGGGCCTGGTGATCCTGTTCGGCATCCACTTCGTCTGGTTTCAGCTGCTGAACGCGGTCCGGCCGCTCCTCCAGCCCCAGATCGCCCCTGAAGCGGCGCTTCTCGCCGGCGTCATGCTGTTGCTGCTGATTCCGTTCGCCCTCACCATCGGCATCAACCAGAGCGTCAAGGCGATATTCGAACGCAGTGACTTCGACCTGCTGCTGGCCTCGCCCGTACCCACCAGCGCTGTGTTCGCCAGCAGGCTGCTGTCTGTGGTTTCGTACGTGTTCGTGTCGCTTGGGCTGCTGCTGATTCCGCTGGGCGTGGTGGGCGTCGCAATCGGCATACCGCGCCTGCTGGGGATAATCCCGCTGACCGCAGCTGTGGCACTGATCGGCGCGTCACTCGGCATGCTGCTCACGTTGCTGCTCGTGCGGCTGTTCGGCCCGCGGCTGGCGCGGACGGTCAGTCAGATCCTCGCGGCTGTCGGTGGGGTGATCGCGGTCATGGCGTTCCAGCTTCCCGTCATACTCGGCGGTAACGTCGATCAGGCGCTGCAGGTGAACTGGCTGCTGCAGCTGTTCCAGCCGGGTGAACTGCTGGGTGTCGACAGCCTGATCTGGTTCCCTGGCAGGGCGCTCTTCCTGGAGCCGGTGCCGACCCTGTTCATGCTCGCCTTCGCTGCGTTGCTGTTCCTTGTCACCGTCAGCGTGCTGCACCGCTGGTTCATCCTCGGGGCCAGCGCCAGCACCACTGCCGTCCGCAGGCGGCGTGCAGACAGCGGTCGAGGGCTGCGTTTCGCGCGCAGCTCACGGGTGTGGCGCGTCATGCTCGTCAAGGACTGGCGCTCGCTGATCCGCGACCCGTACCTGGTTTCGCAGAGCCTGCTGCAGCTTGCCTACCTGCTGCCGCTGGGAGTCGTGCTGTTCCTGGACACTCAGCTGCTCGAGCAGACACCAATCGCTTCGGTGGTCGCAACCGGCCTGACTGTCCTGGCGGGTTCCCTTGCCACCAACCTGGCGCGGATCAGCATGACCGGCGAGGAAGCGATGGACCTGCTGGTGGCTTCGCCGGTACCGGCCGCGACGTTGCAGCGGGCCAAGCTTCTCTCGGCACTTATCCCGGTCTGGCTGATCTTCCTGCCCGTCGCTGCTGCGATCGCCGTCCTGGACGTCAAGGCAGCGGCGATCGCCATGATGGCCGTCCTGATCACGTCCTTTGCTGCCGCATTCGCCCGGCTGCAGAGTCCGCGCCGCGCGCGCCGTCAGGACATCTTCAACCGCCAGAATCAGAACGACCCGTGGCTGTTCATCGAGGCGTTCATCCCGCTGGCCTTCGCGCTGGCGACCTGGTGGACGCTCGCCGGCGCACCGAACGCGGTGGTACCGGCTGCGATCGGGTTGGGCCTGCCGCTTATCGCCTGGTGGCGGGGCAGCAAACTCGGAGCCGGCTACGCGGTGGCGACCCGGGGTTGACTCCCGCAGTTCTCAGGCAATCTGTATCGGCGCTGGCTTATGATAGCCGTACATTTACGGATACCATTCGCACCTGAATGGCCAGGAAGGCATCCTTGAGCATGCAGGATCAACCAGCGCCGCTCGTTCTGCGAATCTCCCAACCAATCGATGGCAGCGTCCACCGCGGTGAAGTTTTTCACCGCAGCACCGGCATAGAAAACTGAACCTCTTACCGCCCCACCGCCCATTACCGCCAACGGCTCACCGGATGCAGCTCTGTTCTGGTACTCCTGGTACACACCTGCTGGCGATAGTTGGGCCGCTAGTGCAGGATAGTACCCAAAACTTAATACGGTTCCGGCCGCGAGCAGCGCGCCCCCCAAAACACAGGCACGGGGACGGCGCGTCCAACCAAACGCAAGTTGCCAAACCCGTTCGGCAAGCGAGACCATCCAGGCCATGATGCGTCCCATGGCGGAAAGAACTCGACGTTTTGACGTCAGCCATCCCGACAACAAACTGGACCAGCGAATTCGACTCAAGACAACGACGACACAGGCAAGAAGACCGATCCCCGCCGCCAGCTGCAGCAACCCGACGTTGAACCAGGTGGCGATCGACTGCTCGGCGTTCATGTCGAGCCAGCGCGTGTAATGCACCCCGAACCGGTCCTCGAGGGTCTTCTGGTCCACGTGCAGGAACAGGTGTCCGATTCCGACGAGGACGGTGAACCAGATCAGCCAGAACGCGATCCGTCGGGTCAGCGGGCTCCAGAACACTGCGCCAGCCTAGGCCGTCCCTCTGCGGGCCCCGGCACGGCTCGCCATAGACTGCTGCGGTGGCCGAGC
>CALDPK010000136.1 GCA_937911855.1 uncultured Trueperaceae bacterium
GGCGCGGATCGGCGGCGGCGCCATCGCCCGGCTCGGCCTGCCAATAGACGCCGAGCGTATCGTCGCGCTCGATCGCAATCTTGCGGCGAAGCCGGTAGAGGGACAGCCGCTTTGCCAGCTCGTCGGCCCGCTCCGCCTCGCAATCCAGCAGCAGCGCGCCGTCCGCGACGCGCCGCCGCGCAACCAACCGATCGCGAAGTAGATCAGCGCCGGGGCATAGCCGCGCGCCACGACCTCGTGGTCGCCGTTCCACGACTCGCCAAAGACCACGATCTCGCCTGTAAACAGCGTCCCGCCGTCGAGGGCGGTGAGGTCGGCTGCCAGCTGGGAGGGGTCGTTGCGCAGGTGCGCATCGATGTCGTCGGGGTGCGGATCGGTCGGCGGCGAACACCGGAGATCACGCATCTTCAGGGGGTGGGGTGATGGCGCTGGGTCGGGCTTTCTCGGTGGCGGTGCGCGGCCTGGACGGCGCCATCGTGGGGCGCGCGCTGTACGAAGGGAAGATCACGTATCCCAGAGTTGCCTGAGGTCGAGACCGTCCGGCGCGAACTCGCGCCGTGGCTGGCCGGCCGCACCGTCCTGGACGCCAGGCTCGCGGCCGCCGAGGCTGGACCGAAATACCGTTCGCTTGACCGGCTGGCCGGCCAGGACATCGTCGAGGTCACGCGCCGCGGCAAGTTCCTGGTGCTGCCGCTCGAGCGCGCCGGCGAGCGCCTGGACGACCTGGTGATCCATCTGGGCATGACGGGCGTGATCAGCGCCACGCCACCCGCCCGCCCGCAGCACCTGCGGGTGCAGCTGCAGCTCTCACCCGGCGGCAAGGCACCGGTCATCCTGGGCCAGCCTGAACCCGACGCAGGCAGCCTGTACTTCACGGACATCCGCCGCTTCGGCCGCTTCCTGGTGACGCCGGCAGGTGACTACCGCGAGCTGCCCACGCTGCACGCCATGGGACCCGAACCGCTCGGTGCCGGGTTCACGGTCGACGGCTTCGCAGCGGCACTGGCGCGCTCAGCAGTGGCGATCAAGACCTACCTGCTCAGCCAGAAACCGGTGGCCGGCCTCGGCAACATTTATGTCGACGAGGCATTATGGCGGGCCAGGCTGCACCCGCTGCTGCCCTCGGCTGAAGTCCCTGCGGAGCGGCTGCCTGACCTGCACCGCGCCATCCGCGACGTGCTGACAGAAAGCATCGAAGCTGAAGGCACCACCCTCAGCGATTACCGGACAGTCAAGGGTTCGGGCGGGGCTTTCGGTGCGCGGCTGCAGGCTTACGGCCGGGCGGGCCAAGCGTGCCTGCGCTGCGGCAGCACCATGGAACGGATCGTCATCGGCGGACGCAGCACCCATTACTGCCCGAACTGCCAGGTGCAGTAAAGTAGCGGCACTTTTGAAGGAGGCGAACGTGGAACTGACCGAAGTCATGAGCGAACTGAAACTGCTCGAGGATGAGAAGATCCGCGCCGTCAACCTGCGCCGCGGTGATGATCATGCTGTCAACTTGACCAAACTGCGGGCGCTCGCCAAGGAACTGACACAGCAGCCGAAGCTGGCCATGGAGCTGTGGCGCACGGGGGATACCGCCGCCAGGCTGCTGGCACTGCTGATCAGCCGGCCGAAGGATTACTCGCGCGAGCAGCTCGACACCATGCTGCGGGAAGCCCACGCCCCGAAGGTGCAGGACTGGCTGATCAACTACATCGTTCAGAAAAGCAAGCACGCTGAGGAGCTGCGCGTGGCGTGGTTCACGGACCCGGACCCGCGTATCACAGCCGGCGCCTGGGCGCTTACATTCACGCGCATCGCGAAATCCCCTGAAGGCCTCGACCTGAGCGGCCTGCTGGACATCATCGAAACCGAGATGAAGGACGCGCCCGAGAAGCTCCAGTGGCAGATGAATAACTGCCTGGCGAACATAGGCATCCATCACCCTGATCTGCGCGCCCGCGCCCTGGCCATCGGCGAGAACCTGGAAGTGCTGAAGGACTACCCGACGCCGCCGAACTGCACCTCGCCCTACGCGCCCATATGGATTAACGAGATGGTCGCCAGGCAGGAGCGCGCCTGATGCACACGACCGCGATTCAGGTCCGCTTCGGCGACACCGACGCCCTGGGGCACGTGAACAACGCCGTGTTCGCGACGTACGCCGAGACTGCCCGCATAGAGTTCTTCCGCAACGCAGCCGGCATGTACGCGGAGCCCGGTGAAACGGGCGGTTTCATCCTGGCACGCCTGGCCATCGACTTCCGCTCGCAGGTACTCCTGGGGCAGAAAGTCGAAGTCGTGACCAGCATCGTCCGCATGGGCAGCACCAGCCTGACCATGCAGCAGCAGATAATGGCCGACGGGGTGCTGGCCGCCGACGTTGAAGCCGTGGCCGTCAGTTTCGATTACGAACGGCAGCGGCCGGTGCGGATACCCGCGAAGCTGCGTGAGCTGGCTGAAGGGTTGATGGCTGAGCCAAAAGCTACGCTCAGGTAGAAGGGCGCTGCCCGGTTCAGTTTGTCAGGCCACCTGGACCCGCTTGTCGCCAATCACATACTCTACTGTCAACCCACCGCCCACTGCTTCAAGATAACGGCGGATCGTGCCGATTTTCGCGCTGTCGAGGTCACCACTCTCAATCTTGGAGACCTGCCGCTGCCCAACACCTATCCGTTCAGCCAGCTGGGCCTGCGTAAGGCCGGCCTCTTCGCGCAGCTCACGTAAGCGGTATGCACGTATCTCGGTAAGCATCTGCTTCTTGTGAGCTTCGATCTGTGCACGCTCTGCGTCGCCTACAGGGTGTTTGGCCAAATACTCTTCGTAACTCAGTGCCATCCTTATCACTCTCGATTCAGTCTGCTCAGGTGCTTGTCGAAAAGATTATCGGCCGCTGGGACGTTCACGGTGTACCAGCGGGACCAGTTCCGGGCCTTGTCGCCAGCTACGAGCATGATTGCTTGACGCCTCGGGTCGAATGCGAACAAGATTCGTAATTCGGAGCGCCCCGCGGATCCTGGCCGGAGTTCTTTCATATTCCGATGCCTCGACGCAGTGACGGTGTCAACAAGCGGTCTGCCCAGGTGAGGCCCATGCTCCCTCAGCACCTCAATGGCGGCCATCACCTGCGTCCAGGAACTCTTGTCAAGTGCGTCGAGCCAGCTTTCAATCAGCTCTACGTCAATGCTCCACACGTGCTAATTATAGACCATGCAGGGTCTGGGCGGAAGGGCTATCCTGAGTTATGTCCATTTTAGTGATTCACGGCGGAGCCGGAACTATCTCTGATCAAAACCAGGCAGCGTACGAAGCTGGCCTGAAGGCCGCGCTCGAGGCGGGGTGGGCTGCATTTTCCGGTGCTGAAGATTTGCCTGCGCTGGCCGCCGTCCTGGCTGCTGTAACCAGCATGGAATCCAACGCCGAGGCGTTCAACGCCGGCGTCGGCGGCTCGCTCACCCGTGACGGAAAAGCTGAACTTGATGCCTGCGTGATGGTGTCAGGAGCTTCTGCCGGCGCGCGGGCCGGTGCCGTAGCAGGTGTTACCAACACGGCGAATCCCGTTCTGCTGGCCGATCTGGTCCGGCGTGGCACGCCGCACGTGCTGATGATCGGCCCTGGCGCTGAGGCGCTCGTGCACGAACCAGTCGCCAACGAATCGTTGATCACCGCCAAAAGTAGGTCGTCCCTGGAGCGCTGGCTCGCTGCCAACACAGGTGACCCGGAGGTCTCGATGGGCGGATCCAATACTGTCGGCGCGGTAGCGCTTGATGATGAGGGCAACCTGGCCGCGGCGACCAGCACCGGCGGCGTCACCGGCCAGTGGAGCGGCCGGGTCGGAGACGCGCCCCTCCCCGGTCTCGGAACCTACGCCGACGAGCGGATCGCGATCTCCTGCACCGGCAAGGGCGAAGCGTTCATCGAAGCGGCCGTTGCTGGGCGGCTGGCCGCCAAGCTGGAATCCGGCGTCGAGCTCGAGGCGGCTGTCGGGCAGGTCCTTGGTGACGTGAAGCGCATGGGCGGGGATGGTGGCCTTATCGCGGTGACCGCAGATGGGCGCGTGGCAGTCGGTTTCAACTCGCCGCACATGTCTTACGGGGTGGCGAACGAGCAGTCACGCAGGTCGGAAGTGGCGCGGACACCGTTCCTGAAAGTGGAGTAATTCTCAGCGAAACGCTACGAACTGCAGTTTATGAGCGAACGCTCCGTCAGCAGATGCGTCATCCGCACATCGTGAGCCAGCATGGGCACGGAATCCAGCACCAGCTCGCTGTGCACGAGCCCCACAACCGGCACCGAGGGCCGGAGCCGGACCAGCAGCCGGTCGTAGTATCCCGCGCCGTGGCCAAGCCTGCCGCCCGAACGGTCGAATGCCAGGCCGGGGGCAAGGACGAGTCCGATGGCTTGCGGTGAAACCTCGCGCGTTTCCTTGACCGGCTGCATGAAACCGAACGGATGCCGCTCCAGGGCAGTTGAATCGTCAAACACGTGCAGGGTCAGTGCCCGGCTGTCGGCGGGCGTCCGGGTCACAGCTAGCGGGTTGCGGGTGAACTGTCCGACGCCGAGTGGGTCGGGTTCGAGCGCCAGCGGCAGATAAACGAGAACCGGAGCGCCCGGTTCCAGCCCGTCGAGCAGCGGTTGCAGGGCAGGCCAGGCCGGCGTGAAGTCCGGCAGGCTTCGCCGAACCTGACGCGCATGGGCCCGCAGTTCATTTTTGAGTTCGTCGACGTCGCTCGTCATCTGCTGCCAGCCTAACCACCTTTAACGGTCCGGCCTGAGACAATGAGCCATGGATAACACTCCGGTGAACACCGAACAGCCAGGCCCAGCTCCCACCACCACGACCGTGCATCACCTGGTCGACAAGCGTTTCGTAGGCGTGA
The DNA here is from genome assembly GCA_937911855.1 of uncultured Trueperaceae bacterium. Classification (GTDB taxonomy): domain Bacteria; phylum Deinococcota; class Deinococci; order Deinococcales; family Trueperaceae; genus CALDPK01. The sequence goes on from CALDPK010000136.1 coordinate 4,866, forward strand.
CGCCCGACAGCATGCGCGTCATGATGGACGGCGAGACCGAAGCGCAGACCGGCATGCGGCCCATGCAGCTGCTGCTCAACGCGGTCGGCGCCTGCGCCGCCTACGACATCGTCGGCATGCTCAAGAAGCGCCGCCTGACCATCGAGGATTACCGCATCGAACTGCGCGGCGACCGCTTCAACGGCACCCCGGCGTACTTCACGCACGTTCACGCAGTGCACTACTTCCGGGTGCCTGGCCTGACGCAGGAGATCGCCGAGCGGTTCGTGGACCTGGGCATGAACCGTTACTGCTCGGTGGCGAGCAGCCTTAAGGCCAGCCTCTCGTTCGAAGTCGTTCTGGAGGAGTAAGGCTTAAGCTTCCAGCGGACCGGTCGGCCCGCCGATGTCGGGCCCGTCGTCGATGTCGCCGTTGGCGATCGCGAAGCCGGTCTGCAGGCCCATCAGGTACGACAGTTTAATTACGAACAGCAATGATTCGACGTCATCGTCGTCCATGAGCGACTGCATGTAGTCGCCTGTTCCTTCGGGCAGTTCAACGTTGTCTATCTGGTCGCGGTGCCGTTCCCGCATCGCGTCCAGGAAGGCGCGTATCTCGTCGAGGTCAGTCATCCGGGCTCCCTCTCAGTCGCGGTCTGTTCCGGCGAGTTCTTCGAGCCATTCGATAACAGCCGTGGCGGTACCTTCGTTGGTGGCAAGCGGCACGTTGTGGACGTCGCAGATGCGCAGCAGCGCAGTGACGTCGGGCTCGTGCGGCTGGGCGGTCAGTGGGTCACGGAAGAAGATCACGGCCAGGATGCGGTCCTCGGCGATCATGGCGCCGACCTGAAGGTCGCCACCCTGCGGGCCGGACTGGACCAGCTCGACGATCAGGCCAAGCTCCTCGTGCAGGCGCGTGCCTGTCGTGCGCGTGGCGACCAGCGGGAAATGGCGCAGGGTGACCTGATGGCGCGCCACGAAATCGCTCAGTTCCTGCTTCCGTTCATCGTGGGCGATGAGGGCTACGTGCTTCTTCACTGACCACATACTGACACGCCCGGCGTGCCGTCCAAGTGTCTGGGCTCCCCTTCAGCGGTTACGATACGGCCTAGCTACAACGTGCCGGAATGACCGGACTAGGAGAGAGAATGCTGGATTTCGTAAACGTCGACGGTTTGCTGACCCCAGAAGAGAAACAGGTGCGCGACAGCATCCGCCGCTTCGTTGATCAGGAAGTTCTTCCCAACATCGCGCAGTGGTGGCAGGACGAGATGCTGCCCCAGCACCTGGTGAGCACTTTCGGGGGCCTCGGCCTCATGGGCGCCAACCTGCCCGAAGAGTACGGCGGCGCCGGCCTGAACAACACCGCCTACGGCCTGATGATGTACGAGATCGAGCGCGGCGACTCCGGTCTGCGCAGCTTCGTCAGCGTGCAGAGCGCCCTGGTCATGTACCCCATTTATGCCTACGGCAGCGAAGAACAGCGCCGTGAGTTCCTGCCGCGCCTCGCCACCGGCGAGATAATCGGCTGCTTCGGCCTCACCGAACATGACGGCGGCAGCGACCCCGGCGCCATGCGCACCCGCGCCCGCCGCGATGGCGACGACTGGATCCTGAACGGCTCCAAGATGTGGATCACCAACGGGCACATCGCGCAGATCGCCGTCGTCTGGGCCGCCGATGACGAAGGCGTGATCCGTGGTTTCGTGGTGCCGACCGATGCCCCAGGTTTCACGGCCAACAAAGTAAAGAACAAGTTCAGCCTGCGCGCCTCCGAGACCAGCGAGCTGGTAATGGACAACGTGCGCGTGCCCGCATCCGCACTGCTGCCCAACGGTTCGGGCCTCAAAGCCCCGCTGGGCTGCCTGACCCAGGCGCGTTACGGGATCTCCTGGGGCGCACTCGGTGCGCTCGAGGCAGTCTACGAGGAAAGCCGCGATTTCGCGCAGTCACGCATCACCTTCGGCCAGCCCATCGCGTCGCGGCAGCTGGTGCAGCACAAGCTGGTCAACATGGTGAACGCCCACAGCCAGGGTCTGCTGCTCGCCTGGCGGCTGTCGAAACTCAAGGACGAAGGCAAGCTGCATCATTCGCACGTGTCGCTGGCCAAGCGCAACAACGTCCGCGCCGCCCTGGTAGCGGCCCGCGATGCCCGCGAGATCCTTGGTGCGAACGGGATTACTCTTGAGTACCATACGATTCGGCACATGTTGAACCTGGAGACTGTCGATACCTATGAGGGGACGCATGACATTCATACGCTCATCGTTGGGCGGGAGTTGACTGGCGAGTCTGCGCTGTAAGTCGTTTCAACAGTGAGTGCCACAAAATACAGCATGGTGTAGCCGCAAAATGCAGCATGGCGGCGCTGTTTCGCCTTTGGGGCCTTTGTGCGTACACACGACCCGACGGTGTAAGCATCGTGCCCCTTTCGTTTGCTGGGACCGTAACGGATCACTCTGCACAGCGCCGAAGGTTTGGCGGTGGCTTCACTCAGATCCCTTTTCACGAGCCCTTAACTTTGTATCGCAAGTGGGTTGACATGAGCCGCCACCGCCTTTAAGGTGTAAACGCACGCAACCGATGTTTACTTCGTGTTGCAGCATTTTTGTCCGCAATTGGTGTCGGAACTGATGATGGTTACTTAATACTGTTGGTAATCAGATCGTCCCGGGCCAATAACCTGCGCTTGCTCCTCAGTGAGCGTGAAGCCCAGCTTCTGTCCCCTCGGAAGTGCCCAACCGTCCTCGACTGCCGCGCCCGCGAAGGCGCAGCCAGCAGACAAAGATACGGAGGCAAACCGATCGAATCCCCGTACACAGAGCCTGAGAACCCGCTTCCAGGCACCGCCACCGTCGCGGAGCCTTTCATCCGTTTTGAGAAGGTAAGCAAGTCCTACGGTGAGCTGACCGTGCTTGACAACCTCGACTTCGAAGTTGGCGAGAACGAGAAACTGGCCATCATCGGACCGAGCGGCAGTGGCAAGACCACGATCCTGCGCGTCCTCATGACGCTTACCAAGCCAGATTCCGGCCGCATCTACGTAGGTGACGAGCCGCTCTGGCATATGGAAGACCCGGAAACCGGCCGCATCAGGCCAGCCACCACCCGGCACCTGCGCCACGCGCGGCGCCGCATCGGCATGGTGTTCCAGCACTTCAACCTGTTCAACAACATGAGCGTGCTGCGCAACATCACCGAAGCCCCGATCCACGTGCAGAAACGCAACCGTGATGAGGCGGCCCAGCAGGCACTTGAGCTGCTCGAGATGGTCGGCCTGGCTGACAAAGCAGACGCCTTCCCGGCACAGCTTTCCGGCGGCCAGAAGCAGCGCGTGGCGATCGCCCGGGCCCTGGCTCTTGAACCGGACGTCATGCTCTTCGACGAAGTGACGTCTGCCCTCGACCCCGAGCTGGTCGGGGAAGTACTGGAGATCCTTCGCAAACTGGCGCTTGAAACCCAGATGACCATGCTGTTCGTCACCCACGAGATGCGCTTCGCGCGTGACGTGGCTGACCGCGTCGTTTTCTTCGACGCCGGCAGTGTGGCTGAAGAAGGCACGCCAGAGAAGATCTTCAGTGAACCGGAGAACCCGCGCACCCAGGAGTTCCTGCGTGCCGTGCTTGGAGACGACTGAAGCAGATGAAGGCCCGGGCACCCTGCTTCGATGCAGGGCCGTCGCCACCGTCGGTTCTGCACCACGAAACCAGGCGTCATGCACAGGGCAGGACGCCGAAGTTCCAGACCAGTACCCTTGGAGGTACCATCAGATGAACGCATTCAAAAAACTTCTGACCGCAGGAGCGGTTGCAGCACTCGCCTTCGGCGCCAGCGCTACCGCCCAGACCACCCTGGATGACATCCGCGAACGCGGCTACATCCAGATGGCCACGGCCAACGAAGTGCCGTACGGCTACGTGAACGCCGCCGGCGAAGCAGAAGGCATCGCGCCTGACGTCGCCACCGTCGTCCTGAACAACCTGGGCATCACCGATATCCAGTGGGTAGTCACCCAGTTCGGTTCGCTCATCCCCGGACTTGCTGCTGACCGCTTCGACATCGTCGCAGCAGAGCAGGCCATCCTGCCTGACCGCTGCGGCCAGGTGCTGTTCTCCACGCCCAGCTCGAGCTACGGCGAAGGCATGCTCGTAGCCGCCGGAAACCCGAAGAACATCACGAGCTACGACGACTTCGTCAACAACCCCGACCTGATCATGGGCATCATGTCCGGCGCTGACCAGCTCGACTTCGCTCAGGCTTACGGCATCCCCGAGAGCCAGATCGTGATGATCCCCGGCAACACCGACGCGCTGTCGGCAGTAACTGCCGGCCGTGTTGACGCCTACGCCGCAACCGGTCTGACCGTCGCCAACCTGGCTGAGAACTCCGACCGGGTAGAGCCGGCCGAAGGCTTCCAGACCCCGGTCGTCAACGGCGAACCCGTCCGCAGCTGGGGTGGCTTCACCTTCAAGCTCGAGAACGAGGAACTCCGCGACGCGTTCAACGCTGAACTGGAAGCATTCCAGCAGACCGACGAGTACCGCGAGATCCTGACCAGCTACGGCCTGTCAGACGTCGACGTTGATGAGGCACTTGCTGCCAGCACCGAAGACCTCTGCACTCCGGTTAACTAAACCTTCTTCAGGGGCGCCTGCGTAATAACGGGCGCCCCGACCTTTATCTTATGGAACTGATAATGGATCTGATGCCCGCCCTGCTGCGCGGCGCGGGAGTGTCCCTCCAGCTGGCTCTCTACTCCACGCTGATCGGGGCAGTGCTGGCGTTCGCAAGCGGCATCGGCAAGCTGTCCCGGATCGCACCGGTCCGCTGGCTCAGCACCGTCTATGTCGAGATATTTCGCGGCACCTCCCTCATGGTGCAGATGTTCTGGCTCTTCTTCGCCCTGCCGATCATCGGCATCCGTCTTGACCCCATGGTCGCGGGCGTGACGGCTCTGTCGCTCAATATCGGAGCGTACGGCGCCGAGGTGATCCGCGGAGCCCTGCAGGCCGTTCCGGCGGGCCAGCGCGAGGCGGTCACGGCCCTGAACATGGACAGCCGGCACGCCCTGTGGCACGTATATATCCCGCAGGCGCTGCCCGAGATGATGCCGACCTTCGGCAACCTCGTCGTCCAGAACCTCAAGAACACGGCACTGGCGTCACTCATCACGCTGACCGACCTCACGTTCGCAGCCCAGAACCTGCGCAACCTGACGTTCCAGACGGTGCCCATCTACACGCTGACTCTCGTCATGTACTTCGTGATGTCACTCATCCTGATCGCGCTCATGAACCTGCTTGAGCGGGTGATCAGGCGCCGCACCGGCAACCTGGTGGAAGGGGCCCGCAGCTGATGCTCTTCGGATTCGAATGGGACCTCACCACCAACTGGACCTTCGCCTGGTCCATCCTGCCGATGCTGCTGCGCGGCATGGTCGTCACCCTGCAGGCGACGGCACTCGGCATGGTCATCGCACTCGTCCTGGGGCTCGTCCTGGCACTGCTGAAGATGGTGCCCAACAAGCTGATCTCATGGCCGGTCAGCTTCTTCCTGGAGTTCGTGCGGAACACCCCGCTGCTCGTCCAGCTGTACTTCCTCTACTTCGTGCTTCCGGACTTCGGCATCATCCTGCCGGCGTTCCTGACCGGCGCCGTTGCGCTGGGCATCCAGTACAGCGCCTACACGGCCGAGGTTTACCGCGGTGGCCTGCAGGCCGTCGAACACGGTCAGCGCGAGGCCTCGATCGCCCTGAACCTGCCCACCTGGCTTTCGTTCAGGGACGTGATCATCCCGCAGGCCATCCCGCGGATCGTCCCGTCGCTCGGCAATTACCTGATCTCGATGCTCAAGGACACGCCGCTGCTGTCAGTCGTGACCGTCCTGGAGATGATGGGCGTTGCCACGCTGATCGGCGACCGCACCTTCAACTACATGGTGCCGCTCACGATGGTCGGCATACTGTTCCTGCTGCTCTCGCTGATCTCCGCCTGGGCCGTCCGGCTCCTGGAAAGGCAGCTCCCGAAGGCCGGGCTGCCGCTACGGTGAGTTACGGCTGGGTACGGCGTGATATCCAGATGGCACCCAGGATCGCACTGGCTGCCGCGATGAGCAGGATCATGATGACGAACAGGACCACGCGCAGCGGGCCCGTCGTGATCAGGAACAGGATCCCGGTAACGATTGCAGCGAGGCCCAGACCGATCGGCCAGAATGCACCGATTATGAATTCCGGCTGTTCAGAATCCTTTTTCATGTAGGCAGCAGTATATAGGGCTGGCCGGCAGCCTGACTCCGGAAAATCCACAACAGCGGGCGGGACGCTGAAATTTCAGCGTCCCGCCCGCTTCAGTTGCCTTGCCCTGTCTTACTTAAGCTTCAACGTTCCGGAGCCAATCGTTAACTTCACGTTCTGCCTGCTCCTTCGTGTAGCCGTACCGTTCCTGGATGCGTCCCTCAAGCTGCTGGGCGTCGCCTTCAAGCTCGGTCAGGTCGTTGTCAGTCAGTTTGCCCCACTGTTCGCGGGCCTTGCCTGAAAGCTGTTTCCACTTGCCTTTCATCTGGTCGCGATTCATGGTTGACCTCCTGTTTCCGGTGACCTGAAGCTGTGATCACCTGACTGGATGGTAGAGCGACTCGGCAGAGACTACTGTGGCGTTGCTCGCGCTTGACTGTGCTGGAAACGTTCATGAAAGCCGCTGAAGCCGCAGCTGGTGCCTTTTCCGGGTTTGCCAGGGCAGCGGATCAAGGCCGAGCCGGCCATTTCGAGGAGAAGTGTTGCCCACCCTTGACATGCCCCGTCCAAAAGGCTTACACTTATTTTTGCCGCTTGAGAGAGCGGCGGGTATTTTGACAAGTTGTCTGGGTTTTTGTTTTGTTGTGTGTTGCGCGTT
>CALDPK010000137.1 GCA_937911855.1 uncultured Trueperaceae bacterium
GCTCCACCCCATCTGCGCCCCGGCTCACCACGATGAAGCGGAGCCGGTCGGTCAGCAGCTGCCTTGCCGCCGCGGCTTCATCCGAGCCGGTAAGGAAGCCGAGTTCGGAATCACTCAGCTTGAGGATGTCCGCCAGGGCGATGCCGTCGCGGATGAGTGCGCGGGCCAGCAGTTCGTCTTCCCACAGCGGCGGACGCCAGTTGACGTCGAAGCTGACCAGGGCGCCGTTCGCCTGCGCGCGGCGGGCAGCCTCGAAGGTAGTGGCGCGCGCCGGTTCCCGGCTCAGGCTCACGCTGCAGAAATGCAGGAAGGCTGCTTCGCCCAGCAGGTACTCATCCAGGTCTTCCTGGGCCAGCCGGGTGTCAGCCGTGCCGTTGCGGTAGAAGGCGAAATCCCGGTCCGCGTCGGCAGCCAGTGATACGAACGCCAGGGTGGTCGGGGCGTCCGGGTCGAGCCGCACGGCGCGCACGTCGACCCCAGTGGCCTGCAGGGTGTCACGCAGCCAGTGGCCGAACGGATCGTCACCGACCCGGCCTATGAACGCACTGCGGCCGCCGAGCCGGGCTGCGGCTGCCGCGACGTTCGCCGGAGCGCCGCCCGCTGCCTTACGGAAGCTCGCGGCATCATGAAGGCTTACTCCGGGCTCGCCGGGCACGAAGTCCACGAGCAGTTCACCGATGCTTACGATCAGGCCGGGCATGGCAGTCACGCCCGTCAGGCGCGGCTGAGCGGTGAACAGTCCCGTTCGGCAGGCCCGCCAGCCAGTTCGTCACGCCGGTCGCGGATGGCTGTCAGCTGCCTGACGAACTCGTCTATCTCGTCTGTCGTGTTGTAGAAGTAGAAGCTTGCGCGCACGGCAGCGTCCCGCCCGACCTGGCGGAGCAGCGGATAGACGCAGTGTTTACCGGAGCGGACCGCCACGCCACCTTCGTCGAAGGCGGCAGCCACGTCATGTGCGTGCACCCCCGCCACGTTGAAGGCAACGATGCCGCCGCGGTCGTCGCCTTCGGGTCCGTAAAGTTCCACGTGCTCGAGGCCGCGCAGCCGCTCGAGGGCGTAGCGGGTCAGCTGCGCGTCGTAATCGTGAATGGCGTCCATGCCGATCTGCTCCAGGTAGTCCACGGCCGCCCCCAGGCCGATGACCTCGGCGATGGCCGGCGTGCCCGGCTCGAAGCGCGCGACGCTGTCCTTGTAACTGCTGCTGTCCACGAACACGTCCGTGACCATCGAACCGCCGCCGTCGGCGACTTCCATCTGCTGCAGGACCTCGGGCCTGACCCACAGTGCGCCGGCCCCGGTGGGCCCGCACATCTTGTGACCGGACACCGTGTAGAAATCGGCGCCCAGCGCCTCGACGTCCACGGGCACGTGCGGGGCGCCCTGGGCGCCGTCGACCAGGAATACGGCGCCGCGCTCATGAGCCAGGGCGGCCATCTCCGCTACGGGGTTGAGCGCACCACTGAAGTTGTTCATGTGGGCCACTGCCACCAGACGGGTGCGGTCAGAGAGCAGTTCCCGGTAATGGTCCATGTCCAGGCGAAGGTCCGTGTCGACCCGGACACCCTTGACCACGGCGCCGGTCCGGCAGGCGAGCAGGTGCCACGGCACCAGGTTGGCGTGGTGTTCGGCGACTGTGACGATGATTTCATCGCCCGGTTTCAGGTTGGATGGGCCCCAGGCCCGGGCGGCCAGGTTTATAGCCTCAGTGGTGTTGCGGGTGAAGATCAGTGAATCGGCGGTGCCGGCGCCCAGGAAGGCTGACAGGCGCTCGCGCACCGATTCGAACATGTGGGTTGCCTCGCGGGACAGTCCGTAGGCAGCCCGGTGCACGTTGGCGTGGTGAAGATAGTAGTACTCGCTCATCGCCTCCACCACCTGCCGGGGTTTCTGGCTGGAAGCGGCGCTGTCCAGGAAAATCAGCGGCTTGCCGCCGAAGCTGCGCTCCAGGATCGGGAAATCCTGCCTCGTGTAACCCAGATCTGTACTGCCACGCGCGGGCGCTGCTTGAATCATGGGTCACTTTACACGGTGAGGGCGGGCGAACCCGGCCTCACCGGCTGATACGGGGTATAACCGGTAGCTGAAGAGCTTGCGCTTTTTGGCGCCCGCAGCCTATAATTATCAACTTGGCGGCCTGTTCCGCGCAGCAGCGGGTCAGGAGTGTCTTTTGGGGCAGCTGGATACAGCGTTTATGCGCATTACAACGCGCCCCTCACGAAGGACTTGCTGACTCACGGAGGTAGAGAGAATGTTCGCAGTAATCAAGACCGGTGGCAAACAGTACCGGGTCAGTCAGGGAGACGTGCTGGACGTTGAACTCGTCGGCGCGGAAGCCGGTCAGGTCGTCGAACTGCCCGTACTCATGATCGGTGGCGACAGCGTGAAGGTCGGTACCCCCCACGTTGCGGGTGCAACCGTGAAAGCTGAAGTCGTCGAAAACGGGCGTCACCGCAAGGTCGACGTCTACAAGTTCAAGGCAAAAAGCAACTATCGTCGTCACACCGGTCATCGCCAGCCCTTCACCCGGGTTCGCATCACCGAGATCGTTGCCTGACGGCAGCCGGAGGTAACAGGAAATGGCACACAAGAAAGGCGTAGGCAGCTCCAAGAACGGCCGCGACTCCCATTCCAAGCGACTGGGCGTCAAGCGCTTCGACGGCCAGGTCGTCAGCGCAGGTTCGATCCTCGTCCGTCAGCGCGGCGCGAAGTTCAAGCCGGGCCGCAACGTGGATTCCGGTCGTGACTTCACCCTGTTCGCCCTGCGTGATGGCGTCGTCCGCTTCCACAACAAGGGAGCCAGCGGCCGCTTCATCAGCATCGAGCAGACCGAAGAGCAAACCATAGCCGCTGACTGAGTCGGCGTTCAATTTTTTCGTTTACTGATGCGCGGCCCATGGTGGCCGCGCACTGTCTTGTAACTGCATTCATGCCAGACTGACTGGCAGGACGGGTAAGGATAATGGCATTCCGGGACGTATTGGAAATCACGGTTCAGGCGGGTAAAGGCGGCGATGGCGGCCTCTCCTTCCTGCGCCTGAAATATATGCCCCGGGGTGGACCCGATGGCGGCCACGGCGGCCACGGCGGCAGCGTGTGGCTCGAAGCCATCGAGGACAGCAGCAGCCTGCTGCGCCTCATCCCGCGTCACCTGCAGCGGGCCGGTACCGGCATGCAAGGGGAAGGCCGCAACCGCGCCGGCAAGAGCGGGGACGACCTGATCGTGCAGGTGCCCGTTGGCACGACCGCCACCGACCTTGCAACCGGTGAAGTAATCGCCGACCTTACCGAAGTGGGCCAGCGCGAGATCGTCGCCCGCGGCGGCGAAGGCGGCCGCGGCAACGCGTCGTTCGCTACTTCCACCAGGCGCATCCCGCGCTTCGCCGAACTGGGCATGCCGGGCGAGACCCGCCGGCTCAGGCTGGAACTGCGAACCATCGCTGACGTCGGCCTCGTCGGCTTCCCCAACGCAGGCAAGTCCAGCCTGCTCGCGGCCATGTCGAATGCCCGGCCCGAGATCGCTTCGTACCCGTTCACGACGCTGTCTCCCAACCTGGGAGTCGTCGAACACGACCATGTTCGCTTCACGATGGCTGACATACCCGGCATCATCGAGGACGCCCACCTGGGCAAGGGCCTTGGCCTGGAGTTCCTGCGGCACATCTCCCGCACCCGCCTGCTGCTGTTCGTCCTGGACATCGCCGAGGAACCGGCAGATAACTTCAGGGCACTCCG
>CALDPK010000138.1 GCA_937911855.1 uncultured Trueperaceae bacterium
CTTCAGTCGCGGCACCTCGCGCGAACATCGAGGGCCAACCAACGGACAGCGGGTATGGAAGTGACAGCCCTTTGGTGGGTCGAGAGGAGACGGTATCTCGCCCCGGATGGGCTGAAAACGTCGCTTCTCGGTCGTAAGCCGCGGTACTTCCGCGAGAAGCGCCCGCGTGTAGGGATGCCGGGGACGCTCGATGACATCGGTGGCGGTGCCGAGCTCGACGTGGACCTCGATGCCGATGACCGGTTCCCAGCCGCTCATGCCTCGGCCCCCACCGTCGGGCGGGCGGTGAAGCCCATCAACTCCTCGATGGCGGCACCCACCTCGAACATGAGGTCCTCTCGCAGCGACGGCGCCACCACCTGCATGCCGATCGGCAGCCCTTGTTCGGCCCTTGCACCCGGCACGCTGATGGCGGGCAGGCCGGCAAGGTTGGCCAGGTTGGTGGCGGTATCGCCCCGGTAGGTGCGCAGGCCGGGCGGGATGCCCAGTTCCCAGGCGCCTGACGGCGTGGTGGGCGTCAGCAGCATGTCGAACTCTCCAAGTGCCGCAGCCAGCTCCGCCTTGATCAGCCCGCGCGCACGAACTGCACGGTCATGGTAGTTGGCGCGGTGCTCCTCGCTCAGCGCCAGGCTGCCTATCAGGACGCGCCTGCGGACCTCATCACCCAGGCCGGCGCCGCGGCTCAGCTGCATGACGCGCTCCTGACCCAGGCTGTTCCCGCCCTCGCGGGCGCCGAAAGTCATGCCGTCGAAGCGCGCCAGTGCGCTCGAGGCTTCCACCGAGCACAGCAGCAGGTAAGTGGGCGCGACCAGCGGGAACGAAGCCAGGCTGAAGCTGCTGACCTGCGCGCCCCACGACCTGAGCAGCGTGACGGTGTCGTCAAGTGCCGATCGTACGCCCTCGGCGTTCCAGTCGCCACTCAGTTCGCTGATCATGCCGATCTTCAGGCCGTCGATCGATTCCGGCAGCTTCGGTTTCGGCCTGCGCGCGAGTCCGACCGTGACGCTGTCGTGTTCATCGGGTCCGTCCATCGCTGCCAGGGCCAGGCGCAGGTCACCTGTCGTGCGGGCGAACATTCCGACCTGATCGAACGACATGGCGAGCGTCAGCGCACCGTAGCGGGACAGGCGTCCGTAGCCGGGCTTGAGCCCCAGGATGCCGCAGAACGAGGCTGGCTGCCTGACGCTGCCGCCCGTGTCGCTGCCCAGGGCTAGCGGCACGATGCCGGCTGCCACTGCTGCTGCCGAACCGCCTGAGCTGCCGCCGGGAACGCGCGACTGGTCGTGCGGATTCTTCACCGGGCCGAAGTACGACGACTCGTTGCTCGAGCCCATGGCGAACTCGTCCATGTTGGCTTTGGCGATGGGCACGGCTCCTGCGGCCTCGAGGCGCTCGACGACCGTGGCGGTGAACGGCGGCACGTATTCGCTGAGCATCTTCGACGCCGCTGTGGTCCGCACGCCTTTCATGCTGAGGTTGTCCTTGATGACCACGGGCACGAGGGCGAGTGGCAACTCCTCGCCGGCCTGCAGGCGGGTTTCGACGCGCGCTGCGGCTTCCGCGGCGTAACCGTCAAGCACCGTGATGAAGGCGTTCAGTTCCTTGCCTGCCCTGTTGGCCCTGTTGATTGCTTCCTGGACTGTCTGACTGGCGGGTTTCACTGGGGCCAGCATAGCAAGCCGTTTCCGTCCGGCCGGCCAAGTGCCGATATACTGGACTTTATGTCGGTCAGCGCCCAGCCGGGGGAAACTAACGCCCCCGCAATCGAGTACGGGGGCAGCAGTCAGGCCGGTCGGGTCCGCACGGTCAACCAGGACGCGTTCTTCGTGGGTCCTTCGCAGGGCCGGCAGACCATCGCGATGGTCGCGGACGGGATGGGCGGCCACAAGTCCGGTGAGGTCGCCAGCCAGAAGGCCATCGAAATCATGCGCCGCGAACTCGAGCGCAGCCGCTCCCAGCCTCCCGTCACCATCGCGCGGGCCGTGCAGATGGCCAACCTTGACATCTTCGATTACGCAGCCGAGCACCCCGAGCACGCCGGCATGGGCACCACCTGCACCGTGCTGGTACTGGACGACCAGGTCGGCCTGGTCGGTCACGTGGGGGATTCCCGCGCCTACCTGCTGCGCGACGGTCAGCTGCGCCAGCTGACCCTTGA
>CALDPK010000139.1 GCA_937911855.1 uncultured Trueperaceae bacterium
GCATCAGCAGTTATGGCCAAGCGACAATCGACAACAGTCTCATCCAGGGCAACGAGGCATCTGACAGTGGTGGCGGCATACGAAATCACCTGAGAATGACCATCATCGACAGTGACATCATCGGTAACAGTGCTGACGACAACTACGGAGGCGTGTTCAACGACGGCAGCATGACTGTAGTAAGTTCCCTTATCTCGGGGAACACGGCAGGCGGGGATGGTGCCGGGATCTTCAACGGATGGCCCAGCAGTGCGGTGTTCACCACCGGTGAGCCGAAGGAGCTTCTTATCGAAGGCAGCCTGGTGAAAGATAACGTTGCCGGCAACGATGGCGGCGGCGTCCACAGCGTCCGGAAGTTAACGCTGATTGATTCGCGCGTGACTGGCAATGAAGCCGGTCGTGACGGTGGCGGCGTCTATGCAGTGAACTATGCGCACTTTGCTTCACCAGTCAACAGCGGTGGTGAACTCCACATCTCCGGCACCACTATTGATGACAACCAGGCTGGTGAAAGGGGTGGTGGCATCTACTCAGGAACGATTCTGCATGCCACTCAGACAAATGGGACGCCAGTGGCGCCATTAACATTGCTGAACAGCACCCTTACGGCCAACTCGGCTGAGTCGGCTGGCGGCGCCATCTACTTAGGTGCCGACAACGCGGGTACATCACGGCTGTTTTTCAACACAATTGCAAGAAACAGGACAACTGGGGTGGGTAGTCAAGGTGGCGGCATGAACGTCAACCGCAGCAACGTGACCATCCAGGGCAATCTGATCTTTGAGAATACGAACGCGGGTGGTGTGAACACACGGGATCTCTTCCCGGGAGCTGGTCAGGTGACCTCAGGTGGCAACAATTTCATATCGACGGTTCCACCGAACGTTACGGCCCTCCAGTCAGACAGATTCGCAGGGTTACAGGTGCTTCCGGGCGCAATCCAACTCGGTGAGCTGACCGATAACGGGGGCCCTACACCCACAATGGCGCTGCCCAACGCATCGACTGCCAGCAGGTGGGTGACTGCTGCGGGCTGCGTGAGCACTGATGGCGTTACCCCGCTCACTGTTGATCAGCGGGGCCAGCCCCGCCCCGTGGATACCAGGTGCAGCATCGGCGCGTACCAGTCGCAGGGATCCTAGCAGTCGGCCGCCTGAACTCCGGTAAATGGTTGGCCGGGGCGGCATCCGCTGATCGAGACCCACTTTCCAGCTCAGGAAGTGGGTCTCATTTACGCTGCGGCCCCGCTTGTTGCCGCCAGATCGGCGCATGCTGTTGACGAATAACGCATACAGGGGTATATTGAAGATATCAAACGCGCTAGAAGCGCGTTATTTTTTTGCCCTTTTTACTGTGGACACTTTACTGGTGACGCTGCGCAACAGAAATTGCCCCGAGCACACAGCCCGGGGCAATCCTGATTTCATTGTGTAAACTTCAGCCGGCGTGATCGCGGTCTTCCCCGCTGCCTTCCAGTGCGAACGACACCTTGGCGTTGATCCGGTACTTCACGATCTGGTCGTTCTCGACGATCGCCTGCATTTCCTTCACGTAGATCGATTTGATGTTCCGCACGGTCTTGGCCGCTTCGCGCAGCGCCTGCTGCGTTGCATCTTCCCAGCTCTTGTCAGACTGTGCCAGCAGTTCGATTACTTTCACTACACCCATGATGTTGCACCTGCCTCTCCCGGCCGGACCGGAGTCCGGCCTGTGTGGCAAGTCTAGGGAGACGGCAGCCAGACCAATTGGTCATGGAGCACTGTTCGCGTGCTGAAGGCACTCACGCGCGGGCAGTTACTCCAGCCAGCCGTCCACGAGGTCCCGGTTGCTTGCGATCCACTCGCGCGCAGCGTCCCACGGGTCGGTGCCGTCCTCGATGATGCCCAGCATGAGCTCAGCGCTCTGCTGCGGCGTGAAGGTGAAGTTATCAAGAAACGCCAGGAGATCCTCAGGTGCGTTCTCGGCGAACTCGGGGTTGAGGACCATGTTGGCGGTTTGCTGCTGACCGTAAACCCCTTCGGGGTCCTCGAGGTACTTCAGGTCGTACACTGCCCACTTCCAGTGGGGATCCCAGCCGGTGATGGCGATCCAGTCGCCCCGGGTCACGGCGCGGTCCAGGCCGGCGACCATGGCTGAATCAGATCCGTCGATGAGCTCGAAGTTATCGAGTCCGTACACATCAACGACTTCTTCGGTCAGTCCCATGATGCCTGAGCCGGGATCGATGCCGATTATGCGGCCGTCGAACTCATCGGCGTAGTCATTCATCTCCGCGATGCTGTCGATGGTGACGTAGTCGGGAACTACGATGCCGAGGTTGTCCCCTTGCCGGTACGGTCCCAGATCGACGAGCTGGTCGCCATACATATCCCAATACGCGGCATGCGTGATCGGCAGGGCGATGGCGATGCTCACGTCCAGGTCGCCCTGCGCGAGTCCGATGTACATCGGGCCGGCGTCCACTGAGATCAGGTCTACTTCGTAACCCAGTTCGTCAACGACGACGGCTGCCACCAGGTGAGTGATGGCGATTTCTGCGTCCCAGAGGACGTAGCCGAACCGGACGGGCTCGGGCTGCGCAGTCGCAGTTCCCAGTCCGATGGCTGTAATTGCTGCAAGAATGAGGCGTTTCATCAGTTGGTCAATCTCCACGGGTTGAGAGAAGTGGCTTGCGTGCACCAGGAATGGCGCAACGTTTGGCGGGCGGCCAATCTAGTGCCGGCACCCGCATTACGGACGGCAAGCAGGGTAACAGGATGACTCTCTGCTCCTCTACGGCCGACGTCACGGTTGACTTGTGTACCAGGGAGGTTTCACACTTTGCTCAAGCTTCAGGCGGCTAACGTGCGTGTGGCAGCGGGTAACTGCGGGGGGCAATCCCGTAACTGATGTTCCGTGCCTGAAAAGAGGTAAGTGATGCGCAAATTAACCATTTCGGCACTACTGGTGGCGGCTATCGGTCTTCCGGTGGCAGCCCAGGAAGCAGCTCGCACTTCGTTCGAACTGCCCGGCGAGGGCCTGCACCCTGAAGGAATCGCCTACGACAGTGAAAGCGATTCGCTGTTCGTGAGCGGGGCAGGAACCGGTGAGATCCTCAGAATCGACCGGGACACCGGCGAAGTAACCGCGTTCGTGGAAGCGTCCGGCGTGCCGTTCAGCGTCCTCGGACTGGAAGTGGCTGAGGGCCAGCTGTGGGTAGCCGGTGCCAGCACCGGTGAAGTCCGGGTTTACTCGCTCGAAGACGGCTCGCAGACGTTCGTGGCCACGACCGGTGAAGGCGGGCTGCTCAACGACCTGACGGTCTCCTCCACTGGCGACGTCTACATCACCGATTCCAACCGCCCGATCCTGTACCGCGTCGCTGCTGGTTCGACGGAAGTCGAGGAATGGCTCGATTTCACCGGCACCGCATTCGAGTACATCGATGACGTCAACGCCAACGGCATCGTCATCACCGAAGACGACTCGCACCTGATCGTTGCTCAGCTCGCCACCGGCCAGCTGTACCTGATCGACGTGCAGAGCAAGGAAGTGCAGGAGATCGACGTGGGCGAAACGTTCCCCGGCGCTGATGGCCTCGTCCTTGACGGCAACACCCTGTACGTTGTGCAGAACGGTGCCGACCAGGTGGCTGTCCTGGAACTCGCTGACGACTACCTGACCGGCAGCGTCTCGACCGTCTACACCTCACCTGATTTCGTCATGCCGGCCACCGCAGTGCTGGTGGACGGTGAACTCATCATCACGAACACGCAGTTCGGCAGCCTGGGAACCGGTGACGCCGAGCTTCCCTTCCGCCTGAGCGTGGTACCCGTCACGCAGGACTGAGCCTCATCACAGAAGCCGGCGGCGTGGACGTTATTGTCCACGCCGCCGGCTTTCTTGATGTCATGCCGGTTGAACCGGCCGGTCGTGTTCTATCAGTACTGGCAGGCGCGAGTGCCGGACGACCTGTTCGGCGACACTGCCCTGCAGGAAGTAGTTCAGTCCGGTGCGGCCGTGCGTACCCATGGTGATCAGGTCGGCCTGCCAGTCTTCGGCTTCCTTGATTATCAGCTCGGCTGCGTTGCCGAGCCGGATGACGAGTTCGTCGGCGTCAGTGGTCAGCTCTTCCAGTCGCTGCCGCACTTCGTTTTCCATCTCGAAACGGGTCAGTTCGGGCATGGCCGGCGACTGAATGTTGCCCGCGATCTGGCTTGGATTCAGCACGTGAACCAGCCTGAGGGTCGCTTGGGGGAAGGCCCGCCGGGCCAGCGCCAACGCCGCAGCGGATGAGCCGGAAAAATCCAGCGGTACCAGAATGCGCCTGAACATCAGATATCAGCCTCCTGCCCTTGTTGACGTAATTGTACCGCAACGCCTGGCGGGCATTGGCCGCTGTCAGCGGTCGGTGGCCTCCTCGTCTGCTGAGGCGAGTCGCTCATAAGCCGGTGCCTGCAGCACGTCGCCCCTGGCACCGAACCTGGAGCCGTGGCAGGGGCAATCCCAGCTTTTCTCGGTGTCGTTCCAGTTGACGATGCAGCCCAGGTGCGTGCAGACGGCTGACATGCGGTGCTCGTTGCCACTCTCGTCCCGGTAGAGAGCGATGGCCTGTATGCCCTCTTTGATCACGCCGCCGCTGCCCGGGGCTATGTCGTCCGGGTCGACGCTGCGGAACCTGTCCGTCACGAGGTGTTTCACGGCGTCAGCGCCTTCGCGGACTATCTGGCCGAGCCCGTCGAACTTGAACCGCGACGGGTCGTAAACGGCTTCTGCCGGGTTTTCGACGCCGGTGATCATGTCGCGAAGCAGCACCGCGGATGCCATCGAGTTGGTCATTCCCCAGCCGCCGTAACCGGTCGTGACGTAAACGTGCTTCGCATCCGGGTTGATCCGGCCCGTGTACGGAACGTCATCAGGTGTGACGTTGTCCTGGGTGGCCCAGCGGTAAACGATGTGCAACGGCCCGAAGTGCGACCGCGCCCAGGTGGCGAGGCGATAGTACAGATCGGCGGTCTCCGCCTGGCCGGTCTTGTGGCTCTCGCCGCCGATGAACAGCATCTCCTGCTCCCGCCACGGCTGCGTACGCAGCGAGTGCATCGGATCGGTACTGATGAGCATGCTGCGACTGAGCGCCGGTGGGATCGGGTTATCAGTGATCACCCCAAGCACGAGTGACCGCTTCGGTTTGAGCCGCAACGTGTACAGGCTCCGGTCGCCGAACGGATAGTGCGTGGCGACGATCACGTCACGGGCGTGGACCGTGCCCCACTCGGTTTTCACCACGCACGGTTCCCCGTCGGTGACGTCCAGAGCACGGGTGTGCTCGAATATGTGACTGCCGTCCCCCGGTATGTGCTCGGCCAGTCCAAGCAGGAACTTGCGGGGATGGAATCTGGCCTGATTCGCGAACACCACCGCACCTTCGACCGGGTAAGGCAGTGGGACTTCCGTCGTGAAGCGAGCTGGCAATCCCACCTTGGCGGCAGCTTCCGCCTCCTCCTGCAGCGACTGGACTTCGTCCGGATCGTGGGTGTACACGTAGGCGTCGGCGCCCGTGAAGTCGCAATCAATGCCGTAGCGGCGGGCCATCTCCAGGATGTCGGTGACCGCCATCTGGTTGGCCCGGGCGTACGCGCGGGTGTTCTCCTCGCTGAAACTCTTGAGCATGTGGGCGTACCTGAGTCCGTGCTGCGACGTGACTTTGGCAGTGGTGTTGCCGGTGACGTTCTGAACGATCTTCCGCGCCTCGAGTACGGCCACGGTCTTGCCGGCCTCCTTCAGCAGCATCGCTGCAGTCAGTCCGGCGATGCCACCGCCAATGATCGCAACGTCAACATCGATGTTGCCGTCCAGTGCGGGATAGCTGGTCTCGGGCGTCGTGTCCATCCAGATGGAGATGGGCAGTCCGGGCAGGTGTTCACGTTTCGCTTGGTCATCGCTCACAGTGGTGCTCCTTCCAGGCCGTCTTGCGGCTGGCTGTGCCCGCAAGGTAGGACGCACGCACTGCGGCTACAACGGCTGAGCGAACAATCGCAGTCTGTGCCTCAGCCCGGGCTTCTGCCGGGCACCAGCGCGCGCAGGTACGTCCAGCGGGTGAGCAGGAAGAAAGCGAGCTGAACAGCAGCGAACAGCAGCACGACCAGCAGGCTGTATCCCAGCACGTTCACAAGCAGCATGCCCCCGAGTGCGTCCAGGGCCACGACCGCGTGCACTGATCCTGCAGCGAACGGCAGCAGGAAGATGACGGCTATCTGTGCGGTGATGTAGCGGCGTGATTCAGCCGAAGTGACACCGATGCGCTTCAGGCGGGTGAAGATCCGGCGGTCTTCGGGCAACTCGGTGAAGAGCTTGAAGTAGATGAGGCTGCCCGAGCCGATGAAGAACAGCAGTGAGACGAAGAGGCCAGCGAACATCGACAGGGCGAGCGTCTGCTGCATCGAGCGGAACTCCGTATAGCGGTCGCTGGTGTAGCGGAACCAGGCGTCGGGCCCGAGCCGCTCCTGCAGCGCGATGCTGATGGCCGCACTGGTTGAGTGGTCAGGCCAGTCGTAGTAATCGACGCTGAACGGCTCGGCGGGGAGCGCGCGCCAGATGTTGTCCGGGAGCACGTACCAGTCCCAGGCCGCCACCGGCGTCATGGTCAGTGCCACCTCCAGCTGCTGGACAGTCAGCAGCTCTTCCCCGACCATCCTCTGTACTTCGCCCAGCGGCGTGCTGCTCACGTCCGGGTCGGTCATGATGGCTTCGGCCTGGGATTGGGAAATCAGGTAGTCCTGGTCCATCTTGAGTGTGACGGAGCCGTGCGTCCTCACCGGAACGTTGAGGTTATCGGCGAGCGACAGGACCTGCGCTGGCTCGATTCCAGCGTTCTGATGGATGGCGAGTGCCGTGGGATAGGCGGTCGCTGACTGCTGATGGAACAGCTGGGTGACGATATAGAAGGTTCCCGCAGCGGCAAGGACCACAGCGCTCAGGTTGGTAATCGTGGCCAGCAACCTGGAATTGTCCTTGAGCCTGAAGATTAGCTGCGAGACACTCAGCATCGTGGTTCCGCGCAGGTAGGCGTCCGAGTCTCGCGTGCGGTTAAGGAACCAGACCGTTGCTTCGGAGAACACGAGGTACGTGCCGAACACTACGACCACTGTCACCGGCAGGAACGCAGCACCTACCATGCCCGCTTCCGCTACCAGCGCGACAACGTAGCCGCTAAGGACGAGGAGCAGGCCCATGATCGCCACGACAGGCCGGGCCCGTGGTGCAGTGCGGGGGCGCCGCGCGTCCTGCAGCAGGTCGAGGACGGAACGCCGTCCGATGGAGAACGAACTGAACAGTATGACGGCTTGAAACAGTACAAAAAATCCGCCTGCCGTATGCAGCAGCGCCATCGGTACCAATTGAACGCTCAGGGGATCCTCAACCTGCAGTACGCGGGCCAGCCCCAGGAAGAAGAGCCGGTTGAAGAGCAGGCCCAGCGCGATGCCGGCCACTATGGCGAGCAGCGACAGCAGGGCGTTCTCCACCCAGACGAGCCGCTTTAGCTGCCGGCGCGTCGTACCAAGCAGCGTGAGCATGCCGAACTCCTGACCGCGTGCGCGCAGGAAGGAGCTGCTCGAGTAAGTGACGAAGAAGAACGCGAATAGTGCAACGAGGAACAGGCAGGCGGACAGGACCACCCG
The DNA here is from genome assembly GCA_937911855.1 of uncultured Trueperaceae bacterium. Taxonomy (GTDB): domain Bacteria; phylum Deinococcota; class Deinococci; order Deinococcales; family Trueperaceae; genus CALDPK01. Next base: position 7,659 of record CALDPK010000139.1, read on the forward strand.
GGTGGTTTCGCCACCGTATACGTAGCCGCTCGCCAGATCCGGGTGGAACAGGAACTGGGCGTACATGAAGAACAACAGGACGCTGAAGG
>CALDPK010000140.1 GCA_937911855.1 uncultured Trueperaceae bacterium
ACGGGTGAGGAGCGCCCGCCCGGGTTGTCCTGTGGTGGCGGCAGGCACTCCGTGTTCACCACGTCGTACTGCGCCGCACTGACCATGACCTTGAACCGACCCGGCGCGTTCTCGATTCTCATCGTCAGACGATAGGCCTGCTGCGGTCTGGGGTTTTCTCGATACTCAGGCCTGGGCTTGGCGTTCATGGGCTGGGTACAAGCGGCGGCTTGGGACAGGGCTACGACGCACAGCAATATGGCCCTTGTCATGGTACTTATCGAGCCATTATGGAACGATGACGTCTTATCAAGCATCCGATCAATATTCAACCGTATAAGGCCTTGAACACGCGGTATGAACAACCTTGCATTCATGGCCGTCGTTCGCTTCGACGCATTCCGCAAAAGCTTTCGCCAACGCCTCTTCAACCGTGCTCCCTCCCTGATAGCTCCCCCACATCACGGGAAGTATCTCAATGGGTTCAACGAGTACGCCGCAGCCATTTGCATACGTCATCACTACGCGGCAATCCTTGCCTCCTCCCATCTCCTTGCAGCGCTCTACCGCCGCACGCTTCGCTGCGCGTTTTGACCGCTGCTCGACCACTGATCCAAAAATTGCTCTGGTCGAGTCTTCAGCGTATGCACCCCAAGTGGTTACCCACCGGACTGATGGCTTTCGTGGACCCCAGGAACCCGGACTCATGGTGCCCCCACCGGGACCACACTGCGCCGACCCGGCTCCTACGCCTTGGGGGCAACCGGTCTGAGCCAGCCCCTCACTCATCATCCCGAAAAGAGCAATTGCCACCAAGCATCGGATGAACTTCATATCTCACCTCAGCTTTGACTAGCCACCACCACGGCTTGCGCCGTAACCGTAAGTCGGTGTAGCACCAGCAGTTTGAGTTTGCGTAGACGGACCAGGCGACGCGTACTGATACCCCCCCATCGTCCCGCCCGGGTTGCCCGGCGAGCCCGGCTGCGGCTGCTGATGGAATGCGTTGTACGGGCTGAACTGGCCGAGCGTGCCCTGGAACAGCATCGCAGCGATCGGGGGTGCACTGACGATCAGCGTCGTCAGGATCAGGCCCAGCCCGCCCTGCTGCATCGCCATGCTGGTCACGCTTTCAGAGCCAGGGCCCGGCAGGCCCGGAATCATGCTGCTCACCCAGAACGCCATGCCGACCGCGATGATCATGTCCATCGCCAGCGTCACCATCACCGTCAACACCGCCATCGAGAACATCGCGCCTATGCCGTACAGCAGCCACTTCTGGAACAGCGGCTTCGTCTGCTCGAACAGCAGGCACAGGATGAATATCGGCCCCAGCGCCAGGACCAGACCGATTGCGAACTTGTTGAGCATGATCGCCGCGCCTGCCGTGATCGCAGGCAAACCAAGGCCCGCCGCGATCATCGCCAAAGTCCGATCCTTCTTTTCGCGGGTTTCCTGGTCATAGCTGCTGTCCACCGAGTCCACCACCACCAGTGCCACCTGCATGATCGCCAGGGTGCGATCAATGTTCGCGTAGGGCCCGTCCGGATCGTCGTTGCCGGTCATGGTTTCGTTGATGGTGCTCGACAGGCCGTCAGTCACCGTTCCGTAAATCGGGCCGAACGAGGCGCCAATCCCGAGCGCGATCCCCACGATGAACGTGGCGCGGAGCGCGTTGACCACCAGCGCCATCATCGAATCGCGCGAGGTTCCGGTCACGATCCGGTAGCCCTGGATCATGATCCATAGGGTCAGGATCAGCACGCCGATCCCGCCGAGCACCTGGATGACGCGCGCGCCCAGGTTGGGCAGGTATTCGTTGATCAGCTCGTCGTCGATGAACTCGCTGATTTCGTGGAAGAACACGAAGTTGGGCATGCCTGCCTGGACAGGAATGATCTCGAACAGTCCGCTCGCGAGTGTCAGCATTCCATCGCCCATCACCGCCCCCTGCAAATACCGGCGCCCCTATCGTGCCGGCGGAAAACCCCGATCGAACCGCCGGATCAACGATCCCGCTGGCGCGCCACCTGGAGCGCGGCCTTCATGGTGCCGTACTGGACGGCCTGGCCAAGCAGGTTGGCGCGCCTGTTGGTGAAAGCCGCCTGGCCAGCCCAGGCCATCTCGTCCTTCAGCGAGTTGATCTGCTGTTCGAAGTACTGCAACTGGCGCCGCGCCAACTCCATATTGCGAGCCTGTTCCGTTTGCAGGCCCTGGATCTGGTTGGAGTTGTGATCTATACGCCCATGCTCGTCGGGAGGAATGTCGGCTGACTCTTCGATCAGCTTCGCAATCTCCTCGTCCTGCTCCTGGATGGTCTTGATCGTGTCCACGACGAAGTTATGCCGCTTGTTCTCCATGACCACCAGCTCCGTGCAGCTGGCATGCTGGCGTTGACGAGCCTCGTTCACGCGTTGCGGCCCCTCCCCCAAGCCGAACATGTCGCCCAGGCTCGTATCGAAGATACCCAGCCCCGCGCTACCGGCCAGACCTCCACAGCGCTCCTGCAGGAAGGCGGTTTCGCCCCGCTTCTGGAGGTTGATCTCGCGCGGAACCATATTCGACTTGAGCTTCAGGCCAGTGACCCGCTTCTCCTGGAGCATCCGGGCCTGGTTCTGGAGCTGCTGAAGCTGGTTGCGGATCTGCTCGATCTGCCTGAGTTCGTCGGCATACATCTGCCGCTGCTGCTCGACCCACGAGAAGTTGTTGATGTTGATGTGGGCCACGTCGGTGACCGGAATCTGCGCGCTAGCCGACGATGCGAAGAAACTGCCGAAAAGCAAACAGCATGCGGCGACGCAATTGCGGAATATGTATCTCACTGAGGGCCTCCATTTCCAGGCGAGATCAACGTCTCGGAGAATATCACGTACATGGCCGGCAACCGGGTCAACCCCGGGAGCCGTCGATGCTTCGCAGACGCACCCGCTCGGGGCCGGCCGAGGCGGTCGACGGGGAGGAGATTCCGCCACCTCGCCGCCCGCCTGGCGATGGGGACGGCGAGGGGGACTTTCCGGACCCCTTTCGCTCTTCGTAGAACCGGGGGAGCCAGTCGTCCGGGCGGAGGTCGCCCCTGTCGATCTGGAGTCGTTCGGCTTCCTCGTCCACGATCCGGTGCATGATCTCGATGTTGTCGGTGCTGGCTGAAATCACCGCGAGGGCATCGTCCAGCCCGCGCAGGTTCAACTGGCACACGGTCGAGGCGTGGCCCTGCTTGACCAGGAAGCTGCGCGAACGCTCGTCCAGGCTCTTGATCACCTGGAACTCGGCTTCGGTCAGCTTCAGGCCCTCCATGTAATCCTCGCGCGCCGCGCTCGGGTTGGGCAGCAGGATGAGGGTCGCGGTCTGCTCGATCAGCGCGGCCGAGATGTCGCTCGCCAGCGCGTCCTCCGGGCTCTGCGTCGCAAAGATGCCCAGGCCGTTCTGCTTGCGGATCGTCTTCTGCTTGTTCTTCGCGAACTCCTTGAGGCCGCCACCGCCATCGAGGATTTTCCAGAACTCGTCCATCACGTAAATCAGCGGACGACCGTCGATCAGCTCCTCCAGCTTGTGCAGCAGGTAGTTGATGACGGGAACGCGGACCTCGGGATTGTCGATGACGTCGGTGTAGTCGAAGCCGACGATGTTCGCCTTGTCGAGCCTGATCGTGTCGGCCGGATTGTCGAACACCCAGCCCAGCGCGTTCCCGGCGGTCCACTTGCGCAAGCGGGCGTACAGGCCGTCATCGCCCATGTTGGGCAGGCTCTTCTGGAAGTTGGTCATCGAACGCAGGTGCGCCGGCATGTCGAGCATGCTCTCGACCGCACGAAAGATGTCCTCGTCCTCCCGTGCGGTGTAACGCTCCTTGCCGGCCAGTCCCTTGACCAGGCTGGCCAGGAACTGCACGTTGGCCTCGCTGCGTTCGCACTGGAACGGGTTGAATCCTGTCGGCTGTCCGTTCTCGAGCGCCAGGTAGTTGCCGCCACAGGCGCGGACGAAGATCTCGGCGCCACGATCCTTGTCGAAGAAGAAGATGGTGGGAGACGGATCGAACTTCTGCACCTGGCTCAGCAGGAAGTTGATCAGGGCGGTCTTTCCGGTGCCGGACTTGCCGATCACCATGGTGTTGCCGATCGCCTTCTCGCCCAGCGACTTCTCCGCGGGATGGGTCGCGTGGAAGTTGAAGTAGTAGGGCTGTCCGTTGGTGGTCTGCAGCGTGGTGACGCAATCGCCCCAGGGGTTGTTGTCGCGCTTGCCGGTGGCGAAGTTGTGCAGCGGGGACAGCCCGAGGAAGTTCAGCGAGCTGACGTTGGCCAGTCGCGTCCTGAAAACCCAGTTGGCCGGCAGCTGGGAGTAGAAGGACGAACAGATGGCGAGGTCTTCCTTGGCGGACACGAAGCCCGCGTTGGACAGCTCGGCGCGCGCCGTCGCGATGTTCTGCGCGAGTTGCTCCTGGCTGTCCGCATACAGCGCCATGACGAAGTGATACTCGCCAAGGACGAAGTTGCCCGAGGCGACCTGGTCCATGGCATGGTCCAGCTCGATGATCTGGCTGACCGCCTTGTCGCCCGAGGAAATCATCATGCCCTTGGTGCGATCCAGCACCTTGAGCGCGTCCTGGCGTCCCATGGGGCTGAACGAATGGGTGATGACGTACTCGAAATCCAGGTACTTCAAGCCGTTGAGGATGCCCGGCCAGGTGCCATCGGAGTATTCCTTGATATTGAGGATCGCGCCGAACCTGTTCTCGCCAGATGGCGTCCTGACCACGAAGTCGCCGGTCTTCGACGAGAACATGTGACGGCTGACCGCCAGGTAGTCATGGACGGGCGCACTGAGCACCGGGACGGGTTCGGTGATCCGGTTGAGCAGGAAGGCGAAGTGTTCCAGCGTTTCGGAGAACACGACGCCATTGTCGGCCTCGTACATGCCCAGCCGCACGGGCGCGTAGTCCTTGAGCACCGCCTCCACGTTGCCGACCAGCTCCATCAGCTTGGCGATCGCCTGGTCCTGCTGGGCCTGCAGCAGTGGAACATCGCCGGACTTCTCGACCAGCTTCTTCCCCACGACGATCGGCCTGTAGATCATGGTCAGGTACAGCTCGTTGCGCATGATGCGCTGCGCCGACAGCACCCTGAAATAATCGTCGGACAGCCGCTGGTTGAAGGACTGCTCGAAACTGTCGTGTGCGTCGACGCGCCCGCGGCGCCGGAGGTCGTGAATCCAGAATGCGACGTTCACGAAGTCCGGTGCGCGCAGGGTCTGCAGCATCCGGTTGAACGTGTTGTGCTTGTGCTCCAGCTCCCATTCCTCGCGGCCGACGAATGGCAGGCCGTCGAGCCGCCACGTCAACAGGAAATCGCCACCGGTCGTTTTCACGACGAACGGCGAAACATGCGACGACAGCGGAATGAACTCGGCGATGGAAACGTCTGGAACCGGCATGGAAGTACTTCAGTCGATGACGCGTGGATCGAGCTGCGGACGGTAGCTGTTCGGGGAGAACACCCACATTCCGCGGTGGTGCCTCTGGTTCCGGACCTTCAGCCTGAACCTGAGGCGCAGGCCAAGGAGGCGGAAGATCATCTCGTCCCGCCGCGCCATCTGCCGCATGACGAAAATCACGATGGGCAGCAGGAGCAGGCAGAACATGTTGATGTAGAACGTCAGGAGCAGGCAGGTGCCTGCTCCGATCGTGAAGGGCACATACGGCACACCCATGAACATGGGTGGCCGTGTGCAGCCCCGGAAGAGCACGTTCTTATGCATGCCTGAGCACGAATTCGCCGATCGCCATCGCCATGCCGCCGGTACCCGGGGCGACATCTTCGGGCAGGAGCATGCGCGCAAGCTGCGCCGCAGCGCCGATCAGGAAGCCGCCGATCAGCACGGGTGCGACATCGCCGATGCGCTTGTGGTTGAACGCGATCTGGTAGCCGGCAAAGATGATGGCGATCGTTACGATCGCGACCGAGGCGATATTCAGCAGGCCGTTGATGTTGTTGAAGAAGCCCGTGACCCGACCGGCAGCATCCGCGCCGCCGGGTGCGGCGAGGGCGAGCTCGGGCGCCACGATCAGCCCCAGCAGGGCGACCGACATCAGGCCGTTCCTGATCTGGCCGCTGTCGAGCCGGGTGACGTTCTTGGTGTGGTTCATGTCTGACTCCGATGCTTGAATTGACAAGGGGATTTGCTGCTGCTTGGCGCCATTCGACCGGTTGCGGCCGTTCCATCAGAAGACGAAAGCCTCGTCCCTTCCGGCGACCGTCGGCGGCGGCACTCCGACGGTGTGGATGGTGTTGCCCGGTGCCGCCGGCTGCGGGGGCAGCCCCGACACCGGCGTCGGCACGGCCTCCGGCTCCACTGCAGCCGATGGATGCTGCGGCGGCGCGCCGTGCGGCTGCAGCAGGACCGGCTGCGGCCTCGACGCGATCGACGGCGCCGCCTGATGCGGCACCTGCATCTGCATCGGGGTCTGCACCGACGCCGGCGCAGGCGCAGTTGACCTGTCGAACGTGCAGCTTCCGGAAGGC
>CALDPK010000141.1 GCA_937911855.1 uncultured Trueperaceae bacterium
ATCGTTCACATCCCAGCTGGTCTGCCGCCAAGGGTCGAACGTGACCTTCTCCCAGGTGTGGTTGGGGTGCAGCGTCGCGACCACGCGCCCCAGCGGATCGTAGAGCAGGATGGGGCTCTGGCCGATGCGCACATTAAGCTCGAAGCGGTGCGTGTCCGTGAAGTGTGGTTCATACTGGCGCACGGGCGCGCCCTTGTTGTTGAACACCGTCCAGCCGCTGCACAGCCAGCGTGAGCCCGCGCTGTGTGAGGTGAGAGTTGCTAGGTTGTCTTCATCGAGTAAGACTTCGCCGCTCGCGTCGCGGACAGGCACGGGGCCGGGCTCGGCTTGCACCTTCTGCTGGATCACGCGGCCAAAGCCATCCGAGTAAGCGATGCTGACGTGGCGGCGCGCGCCGCTTGGCGGGCTGGGCTCGCTGACGTGTGTCTCGCGCGCGATCGTGGCGGCGCAGGCGGGCTGCATGGGCTCAAGCTGTGCGTCGCGCAGAGAGGGGCTCAGCTCGTACACGATCCTGGATGAGGCATCGGCCAAGAGCTGCGCGGCGATCGGGCCTCTGGGGTCAGCGAAGAGGGCGTCTCGCTCGGCGCGGGTGAGGTCTGCGCGAAACGCGTCGGTGATCTTATCGCCCTGCGCGGGGAGGTCCTCAGGCTTGCCCATCAGCGCGAAGCCCGCCGCCATGCCCACCGGATTGCTCAGTTCGAGCCCGCACAGCGTCGTCCGCAGTTCCGGCGGATCCGGGCTCTCCTGCTCCGGCGCCAGCCCCAGCTTCAGGGCGCCGATGGTGGCGCCGTGCGCGATCTCCGGGTCCATCCGCAGCAGCGCGTCACGGGTCAGCCCCTGCAGCAGCGGCCCCTGCAACAGCCGCGACAGCATCAGACGACAGCCTCCGGCAAGTCCGCGCTGCCGTCCTCGGCAACCGCCAGCGGCGCCGTCCAGGCGACGGCGGCCATCGGCAGCGGCGCATAGAGATGCGGAAACAGGGCCCCGCCCCGCGATGGCTCCCAGCGCAGCGCCTCGGCGACGACAGCTGTCCGCACCGCCAGCAGCACCAGCTCGTCCTGACCGCGGAAATGCCGGGCCAGCGTCTCCGCCAGCTGGTCGGCGGTCGAGAGATGGATGAAGCCGTCGCGGTGGTCGATCGGCATGCCGGCGTAGCTTCCCGACGCCTCTGCCCCGGCAATGGCGGCAGCGGAGGCGATCTTGTAGACCAGTTCGGGCGCGGGAGGGACCATGGCGGCTCGCTTTCCCGGCGGACCGTAGAGATTCGGTCTGCCGATCACAAGTTCGCACCGTGCTTTACAAGCCGCCGCCATGGCCGTAGACGTATAGGACTTGTTTCCCGCGATGGGATACGTTTCCTTACCGGCGAGCCGCAGCACGCCGTTTTCTACGAACCGTTCGAGATCGGCATGAACGCCATGTACGGCGGCCATTACATGACCGAAACGATCGGCGTGAACCTGTTGGGCGAAAAGATCAGGGAAGTGCTCGGCCTGGAGTTCAGGTTCATCTACCTGCCCACGGGACTCTGAGGTAATGCGGGGGCTGTTCCTGGTCCTGGAGGGCCCCGAGGGGGCCGGCAAGTCCACCCTGGCGGTCCGCCTGGCTGAGCGACTGCGGGACCGGCTCGCCGGTACGGGCATCGACGTCATCAAGACGCGCGAGCCCGGTGGCACTCCGGTCAGCGATGCGGTGAGGACCGTGCTGCTCGACCCGGGCCAGCACATCGCCCCGCTGACCGAGTTCCTGCTCTATTCAGCCAGCCGGGCGCAGCATGTGCAGGACGTGATCAGGCCGGCCCTCATGCAGGGTGCCGTGGTCATCTGCGACCGCTTCACCGCCTCGAGCGTCGCTTACCAGGGCGCGGGCCGGGGACTCGACCAGGCTTTCGTACAGGAGCTGAACCGGCGGGTGGCGCAGGACTGCGTTCCGGACCTGACGGTACTGCTGGACGTGGACGTGGAGATCGGCATGGAACGCATCCGCTCGCGCGGACAGGCTGACCGGCTGGAACGCGCGGACCGCGAGTTTCACCGGCGGGTGGCTGAATCGTTCCGTGAGCAGGCCCGGGCTGACGACTGGCTGGTGGTGGACGCGGCGCAGCCAGTCGAGGCAGTCGAAACTCAGGTTCTCACGACGATTGATGCGATGCTCGAACAATGGCTCGGCCAGTGAAACTGAGACTCCTGCTGCTGCTGGCACTGCTGCTGTCGGCGTGTTACGCGCAGGAGCCGGGCATCCGCGTGCTGCGCAGCGTTCCGCATCAGACTGACGCTTTCACCCAGGGGCTCGTGCATTCTGAGGGCCGGATCTTTGAGAGCACCGGCCTGTACGGCCGTTCGACGTTGCGGGAGACTGACCTGGAAACCGGCGAGGTCATCCGGCAGCTCGCCCTGGATGAAAAGTACTTCGGCGAGGGCCTGGCCCTGGTGGACGACCGGCTGATAATGCTCACCTGGCAGGAGAACGAGGCCTTCGCGTTCGACCGGGACACGTTCGAACTGCTGGAAACGTTCACTTACGAAGGTGAAGGCTGGGGTCTGTGCTACGACGGCAGCCAGCTGGTCATGTCAGATGGTACGCCGACCCTGCAGTACCGCGATCCCGTGACGTTCGAGCCTGTGAGTGAGGTTCAGGTCACCTGGCGTGGTGAGCCGCTGCCCAATCTCAACGAGCTTGAATGCGTCGGCGACCGCGTGTACGCCAACGTGTGGCTGACCGATTACATAGTCCGCATCGAAGCAGACGGAGTAATAAGTGCCATCTTCGACCTGAGCGGCCTGCTTGACGACGAACGGCGCGCTGCCCTGGATGCCGGCGCAGTGCTGAACGGCATCGCCTGGCTGGAAGAAAGCCAGACCTTCCTGGTTACAGGGAAGCTCTGGCCATTCATGTTTGAACTGAGGCTTGACTGATCAGTCGGCAGCGCTGCTGGCTGCAGGTGTCGCCGGAGCGGCTTTCGAATCCTTCGACTCCGACGGTGCGGTCGCAGCAGAGCGCGCAGCTCCGCGTGAGTCGTTGACGTAGAAGCCCGATCCCTTGAAGGCGATTCCCACTGGCTGAATGACCCGCCGCACCGGATCGCCCGTCTTGGGGTCGACCGTCAGTGCGTCGTCAGTGATCCGCTGTTCCAGCTCGAAAGTTTCACCAGTTACCTGGTTTCTGTAAACGTAAACCGGCATTGTTCCTCCACATTCACGCTGGCTGCCGTATCGGCGCCGGGAACAAGTCTACCACCCTGCTAAAATGCTGGCGATGCCAGGACTTACACACCCGAACAACCATGAATGTGACCCCGCCAGATGGCCCGACTGACGGTCATCGGCGCCGGCGCCTGGGGCACGACCATCGCCCAGCTACTTGCCGTGGGCGGACACGACGTCTCACTGTGGGCGCGCGACGACGAACACGTCCGGCAGCTCACGGCAGCACGGCTCAACGAACGCCGCCTGCCCGGCGTCACTCTGCATGAGAACCTGAAATTCACCAGCGATCCCGCAGAAAGCGTCTCAGGAAGCGAAGCCGTGTTCGTGGCGGTGCCCAGCCGCCACCTGCAGGATGTGCTGGACCGCTTCCCCGCCGTCCCGGCCATCATCTCCTGCGTCAAGGGCTTCGGCGCGGAGGGGCTGGAACGGATGACCCAGGTGATAGGACGCCTCAGGCCGGACGCAGCGACGGCTGCGCTCTCCGGCCCGAACCTGGCAGCGGAGATCGCCCGGGGACTGCCGGCCGCCGCGGTGGCAGCCTCAGACAGCGCCCAGCTGCGCGATAACGTCCAGCGCTGGCTGCAGGGCCCCACCTTCAGGACCTACTCCAGTGACGACGTGGCCGGAGTGGAGATCGGCGGAGCCATCAAGAACGTCATCGCGCTGGCGACCGGCATGACCGACGCGCTTGGCCTGGGTGACAACACCAAGGCGACCATCATCACCCGCGGCCTGCACGAGCTGGTGCGGCTCGGAACGCTGCTCGGCGGGCGCCGCGAGACCTTCTACGGCCTGTCAGGGCTGGGCGACATGGTCGCCACCTGCGCCGGACCGCAGTCCAGGAACTTCCTGGCCGGCAGCCGCATCGCCCGCGGCGAGGACCTGGAAGCGCTCGAGCGCGAAGGGCTCACCGCCGAAGGCATCGGCACGGTGAAGCGCGTGGTGGAGTACGCTTCCCGGCAGGGCCTCGACCTGCCCATCTGCAGTGAGGTGCATGCGGTAATCTTTGAGAAGAAGCCGCCAGTTGACGCCATCCGCGCCCTCATGGAGCGCAGCAGCAAAGCGGAAACCGTTGTCTACTGAATTTCAGGAGGAAAAGCCGGAGATGGATCAGCACACTGCAATAGACGTGCAGGGTTTAAGCAAGCGCTACGGCCGGACCATGGCCGTCGACAACGTGAGTTTCCGGGTGCCCGCAGGCCAGATCACGGGTTTCCTGGGGCCGAACGGTGCCGGCAAGACCACCACCCTGCGGATGATCGCGGGGCTCATCAGGCCGACGTCGGGCACCAGCAGGCTGCTGGGCCAGAGCGTGCCCGGGCCGGCACTGCTCGAGGTCGGCACGATGATCGAGGAACCGAGTTTCTACCCGTACATGACCGGCCGCAGGAACCTGCAGCACGCCGCGATGCTGCATGGTGAGGTCGCGCCTGAACGCATCGACGAAGTACTCACGTTCATGCACATGGAGAAGGCGGCGGACAAGAAGGTCGGCGCCTACTCGCAGGGCATGCGGCAGCGGCTCGGCCTGGCCAGAGCTCTGCTGTGGAAACCCCGCGTTTTACTCCTGGACGAACCGACCAACGGGCTCGACCCGGTCGGCATCGCGGAGGTGCGCGAGAACCTGCGCCAGATAGCTGCCCAGGGCGTGACCATCCTCATCTCCTCGCACATCCTGGCTGAACTCGAGAAGCTGGTGGAGCGCGTGCTGGTAATCGAGCGTGGCCGGCTGCTCTTCGACGGCGGGCTGGGTGAGCTGGTCAGGCAGATCGGCCAGAGCACGGTGCGCTACCGGCTGCGTGGTTCCGACCCGCAGGCCATCGCTGCCGCCCTTACCCGCTTCGGCCTGCCCGCCGAACTGGCAACGGGAGGCTGGGTGAACACGAGCGTCACGCCGGACGACGCGAAGACGCTCCTTAAACGGCTGCTGGACGAAGGCATCGACGTGACGGAATCCGTGCAGGAACAGGACAGCCTCGAGAACGCTTACCTCAGGTTGCTGCGGGAAGACGGGAGGCCCGTATGACGGCCACGCTCAACGTTATCCGCGCCGAGCTGTTCAAGGTCCGGCAGAAGCGCCGCACCTACGTTCTGGCCGGCCTGTACTGGTTGCTCCTGCCCGTGCTCGCCCTGGTCGTGGCGAAAGTGCTGGAAGTGAACGTGTCCGGCTCGTTCCTGGAGAACGAAGGTCTGTCGATCCGCGCCATCCTGCACGAGTTCGCCTCGCCCTTCGGCCTGGCGCGGCTCGCGCTCGCCGGTCCCGCCTACCTGAACCCGAGTTACTACATGATCATCATCGCGCTGTTCGCGGCGCTTCTCATCGGTGAGGAACGCAGCCAGAACATGTGGAAAACGACGCTCGTCGCGCAGCCCAACCGGACTGCGGTGTTCGTCGGCAAGTTCCTGGTGGCCTGGCTCATGTTCGCCGTCCTGGTGGTCGGGGCAATGTTGAGCGGCGTGCTCCTGGGAGCTGTCGGCACGCTGTTCCTGCCCACTGACTTCAGCGGCGCCTGGGGCTCGCTCTTCCCGGCAGCTGCACTGCAGATACTGTTCGCGGTGGCTGCCATCGCGTTCGCGTTCCTGATGATCTTCATGCTCAGAAACGTGGCCTTGGGAATAGTGACGGTCTTCTTCCTGCCCGGCCTGATCGAAGCGCTCTACTCGGCCTTCCGGGCCCTGGTCGTCATGCAGCCGCTCACCCGCTTCAACGCCGTCTTCCAGGCACTGAACCTGCAGCAGACGCTCGAGAACGTCCCGAAGTACTACTTCACGGCCAACCTGTACGCGCCCACACGCTCACTGGTGGGAGATATCTTGCCGATGATCGATGGAGTCGAGATGGACAGCAGCATGCTGGGCGGCCTTCTCGGCAGCAACCTGACGATGCTGCATTCAGGGATCGTCATGGCCGTCTACTTCGCGGTATTCGCGCTGATCGGCTACTGGCTGTTCCTCAGGCGCGACGTCGCCTGAACCCTGAGTTCAGTCGGCTTCGGCAGCCGCTTCCCGCACCTGGCGGGGGCGGCTGCCGTACTTGTCCTGATACATGCGCCTGTCGGCGACAGCGCTGAGCGCTTCGAAGGAATCCGACTCGGAAGGGTAGTACGCGACGCCCAGGCTGGTCGTGACTCCCAGGGTGTGCCGGTCCAGACTGATGGGCCGGGCGATGGCACTGCGAAGCCGCTCGGCAATTCCCATCGCTGCAGCCTGGTCGTCGGTATCCAGCAGCACGGCGAACTCGTCGCCGCCCAGCCTGGCGATGACGCTGTCAGCCCGCAGGCTGTTGCGGATGCGCTGCGCGACGATCTTGAGCACCTCATCGCCGGTTTCGTGTCCGTACGTGTCGTTGATCTGCTTGAAACCGTTGAGGTCGAGGTAGATGAGCGCCATGCCGGAGTTCTTCTGCCGCTGTTTCCAGAACTGGCTTTTGAGCATGCGCCGGTTGCCGATGCCCGTCAGGTCGTCGACGTTCATCATGCGCACCGCTTCGATCAGCACTGACTTGCGCTTCTCGATCGAACTGATCATGACGATAAGCCGACCGTCGGCAGGGACCACCGTTATCTCGTACCAGCCGGGAGTGACCGTGCTGCTTTCGTGCGGCGGCAGCAGCTGCTCGAACTCCTCGGCCACGCCGCGCTGCAGCACGCGTTCGTAATGCCGCACCAGGCGACGCTGCGCGAACACCGGGTGCAGCCCGCTCATGGGGCGGCCCAGCAGCTGGTCTTCGCCGCGGCCGCACATCTGCACGAACCGCGGATTGGCTGCGACCAGCTCGAAGTCCGTAACGTTGCCGTCAGCGTCCATGACCGGCAGCAGCACGGCCACCCCTGCGGGCAGGAGCCCGAAGAGTGATTCCCACAGGACGGAGCTGCGCAGCATCCTCATGTGTAACTCTCAGCCTTTCTCCACCGGAGCGTCCCTGTACGAACTCCAGTCGCTCCACGAGCCCGCGTACAGCCTCGGCACGGCCAGGCCCGCCTCGTCGATGGCCAGCACGTCGAGTGCCGCCGAGACTCCGGAACCGCAGTAGGCGATGGTCTCGGGCGCCCGGCCGACCTCGGCGTAGAGCTCCGCAAGCTCCGCCGGTGGGCGCAGCCGGCCTTCCCGCACATTGTCGGCATGCGGGTAGTTCGCGGCGCCGGGGATGTGCCCGGCGACAGGATCGAACGCGGCGACTTCGCCGCGGTAGCGCTCCGCAGACCGCGCGTCGATGATCAGCACGGCTTCGTTGCCGAGGGCCGCCATGACCTCGTCGCGACTTGCCAGCATCTCCGGCCGGACGTCAGGTACGAAAACGGTGGGTTCCGGCGCGGTGGGCTCGCTACTGACTGGATGCCCAGTGGCTTGCCAGGCGCTGAAACCACCGTCCAGCACCTGCACGGTGTCGAAACCCAGGTAGCGCAGCATCCACCAGACGCGGGCTGCGAACATGCCGGTCTGCTCGTCGTAGACGACGACCCGGCTGTCCGGTCCCACTCCGGCCCGCCCGAAGGTGTCAGTCATTTCCTCGAGTCCAGGCAGCGGATGACGGCCGCCGTGCTCACCGGGCTGACCGGACAGGTCACGGTTCAGGTCGAGGTGAACCGCTCCGGGGATGTGCCCTTCAAGCCAGGCAGCACGGCCTGCTTCAGCATCGCCCAGGTCAAAGCGGGCATCGATGATGCAGAGGCCGGGGCTGCCCAACATTCCGCGCAGCTCCTCGGGGCTCAGCAGATTACTCACATAGTTACTCTAGCATCAGCTGCTCAGCCCCGCGGCATAGAATGACGTTCATGAGGCATGTAGACAGCCCGAAAAACGCCGAGATCAAAGCCCTGCTGAAGTTCAGGGACCGCAAGACCCGTGACGCTGAAGGGCTGTTCCTGATCGAAGGCAGACGCGAAGTGACCCGGGCCGTTCAGGCCGGCGTGCGCCTCCGGACGCTGTACATCTGTCCGGACATGTCCGCCCCGGCAGGCATGGCGCCACTCATCAGCGAACTGGAACTCGTGGGCGTGGAAACCGTCCGGCTGTCCGCCGCGGCATTCACCCGCCTGAGCATCCGCGAGAACCCCGACGGTGCCCTGGCGCTCGCCGAAACCTGGTCGCTCGCTCCCGAGGACATCGACCTGCCCGCGCAGCCGCTGCTGCTCGTGGTGGACGGCCTCGAGAAACCCGGCAACCTTGGTGCACTGCTGCGCACCGCAGATTCGGCCGGAGCCGACGCGGTCTTCGTGACCGGCAGCGGCACCGACCTGTTCAACCCCAACGTGGTGCGCGCCAGCATGGGCAGCCTGTTCGCCCGCCCGGTAGCGCAGGTGGAGCGGGAGAAGCTTCTCACCTGGCTGGACCGGCGCGCGTTCAGGCTGCTGGCTACGAGCCCCGGTGCCCACAAGAGCTACTGGGACGCTGACCTGACCAAAGGCTGCGCCATAGTCCTGGGAACCGAACACGCTGGTCTGAGCATGGACTGGATGGAAGCTGCCGACGAGCTGGTACTCGTGCCGATGTTCGGCATGGCTGACAGCCTGAACGTAGCCACCACCGGGGCGCTGCTCCTGTACGAAGCGGTCCGCCAGCGCAGCCGCTGACGCGTTTCTGAAGGGCGGTATACTCGGTGCAGCCCGCTGCCGCAGGCACTGTTTTCAGCAAAAACTACAGCACGGAGGACGATATGAAGGGCTTCTTCGAGTTCATCAACCGCGGTAACGTCATCGACCTGGCGGTTGCCGTCATCATCGGTGGCGCATTCGGTGCCATCACGGCGTCACTGGTCGATCAGGTGATCATGCCCGTCATAGGCCTGATAATCGGTGGCGTCGACTTCTCGGAACTCGGTTTCATCCTGACCGACCGGGAGCTTTACAGCAGCGTCGGCGAGGCCGTTGCGGCCGGCGCTCCCGTGATCCAGATCGGTGCCTTCCTGAACACCGTCGTCAACTTCCTGATAATCGCCTTCGTCATCTACATGTTTGTTCAGTCGTACGGCAAGCTTCAGGCCCGCTTCGTCCGCGAAAAGGAAGAAGCACCCGCAACTCCCATCCCGCCCTCGAACGAGGAACTGCTGCTGACGGAGATCCGCGACCTGCTCAAGAACCGCAGCAGCGGAGCCTGAATCAGTTCAGTATCACGAACTCGAGTGCGGCGGGGCCACCGCGGAACACCGGTTCCCGCGTCAGCACGCCGACCACGACGCGCCCGTCCAGGCGCTCGAGCTGAGCCAGGAACGCCTCTTCCGAATCGCTGAACTGCGGCGCGTCCTGCGAGAAGAAGCCCGCCCGGGTAAGCCGGCTGCGGGTGCTGCGCACCAGCTCGCTCAGGCCGGCACGCACGTCACTCTGTGCTGCCGGTTGCTCCTGCGTGCCCAGGTGAAGCACCCGGCTTGACAGCAGGTGGCCGCCGGCCAGTACCTGACTGTTCTCCCACGCCTCGATCGATACTTCCACTGCCGTTGAGCGCAGCTGGTTGCGCGGTGAGATGAAGGCGATGACCAGCTCGTCCTCGGACTGCGCGACCAGGTTGGCGAGGCTGTCGAACTGCGCCGTCGACAGCTGGATGTTGCCGGCTCCGCGCTGGGCGGTAACCTCGTTGGCAGCGCGTACGAAGGCAGCGAGTTCCTCGCGGGCCGCTGCCGGGTTGCCGGCCTGCACCCGGCCGCTGTAGATGAGGTCATCGGTCCGGTAGGCCAGTTCACCGGCAGCGATCTGCTCGAACTCATCCTGCAGCTCCACCAGCCGGCGGCTGGAATCTTCCATCGCCAGTTCCAGCACCTGCAGGTTCCCTTCAAGCTCGAGGACGCGGGTGTTGCTGTCCTCGAACCTCTCGCGAAGGTTCTCGTTCACTTCACTCAGCAGCGTGTTCTGGTCCAGGAGGCGGCTGTTGTCCAGGGCAAGGTCGTCGTTGCGTGAGCTGAGCGCCTCGTTCTCGCCCTGCAGCAGGTCGTTCTGGCTGCGCAGCTGTTCAGCCTGCACTTCCAGGTCGGCTGCCTGCACGCTGAGTTCCTCGATGAGCGCGGTCAGTTCGGCGGTTTCAGCACGCAGGGTGTCAGCTTCGTTCTGGGCACGGGCAGCTTCATTCTCGGCGATCGTCTGCCGCTGCGCCGCCTGTTCCAGCTGCTGCTGCGCCATCTGCAGGTTTATCTGCAGTTCCTCGAGCGTGCCCGACATCTCGACCATGTTCGCCTGCAGGTCCAGCAGCTCGGATTCCAGGAAACTCTGTTCCGACAGCAGCGCGTCGAGCGCGGCTGCTGCCTGTTCGACTTCAGCCTGGGCAGCGTCACGCTGGCCGGTCACGTCTTCCAGCTCATCGCGGGCGGAGGCCAGCTGATCGGCCCCGTCCTCGAGCTCGCGTTCCAGGTCGCGGACCATCGCCTGCAGGACCCGCTGTTCTGCCTGCAGCCCGGTCAGTTCACGCGCGGCCTGCTGGGCGTTGAGCAGCGTGGCGGTCGCGTTGCGGTTGGCGAGCGCCAGCACAAGCAGCGTGGTCAACATGATGAGGATGCCGGCCATCACGCCAACTATCTGGCCTGTTCGCCTGGGCCGGGCGCCGAACAGGCTGAGCCGATGCCGGCCCACGAAGGTACCCAGCCGGTCGCCCGCGAAGGCGATGACCCCGGCCAGCACGACCAGCAGCAGTACGAGTCCCAGGATGCCCATAGGTATTGCCTAGATGTGGAAGTCCGCTCCCAGGTAGTAGTTGCGGACATCCTCGTCCTCCGCGAACTCTTCCGGGGTGCCGTCGAATCGTACCGAACCGTCGAACATGAGCACGACACGGTCAGCGATCGCCAAGGTCTCACGGACGCTGTGGTCTGTGAGCAGGACACCAAGTCCCCGCCGTTCGCGCAGGTCGCGAATCAGAAGCTGGATCTCGCGGATGGATTTGGGATCCACCCCGGTGAACGGTTCGTCAAGCAGGATGTAGGAAGGGTCGGTGGTGAGGCTGCGGGCGATCTCGAGGCGCCGGCGTTCCCCGCCCGAAAGCGTGTCCGCGCGGCTGGCATGCAGTTTCGACAGGCCGAATTCCTCGAGCAGCGAATGGGCGCGCTCATGCCGCTGCGCGGGCGTCAGCTTCTGGAACTCCAGTATCGAGAGCAGGTTATCCAGTACGCTCATGCGCCGGAAAGCGCTGGGTTCCTGCGCCAGGTAGCCGAGACCGTGACCGGCCCGGCGGTGCATCGGCCAGTTCGTGACGTCAGTGCCGTCCAGGGTTATCTGCCCGGCGTGTGGCCTGACGAAGCCGACCATCATGTAGAAACTCGTGGTCTTGCCGGCGCCATTGGGTCCGAGCAGCGCCACGATCTCACCGCGGCTCAGGTTCAGGTCTACGCCCTTGACGACCTGCCTGCGGCCGTAACGCCGCATGAGGCCGCGGGCGACGAGGCCGGCTCCGCGCGCAGCGTTGGTCACGACCCTGTCACGGGTGGTTCTGGTCGTAACGGTTCTGACGTCGCTGAGGCTGTCCATGGGCGCTCATCGTAGCACGGGGGCCGTCCATTCCGATGTATGGACGGCCCCCGTGAAACAGGTCTGTTGACCTGGCGTAATCAGCCTTCGAGTGCCAGCAGGAACGGGTCCTCGACGACCTCGCACACCCAGCGCAGGAACCGCGCGGCAGCAGCTCCGTCGATGAGCCGGTGGTCGTAGGTGAGGGCAAGCGGCATCATGAGGCGCGCGTGGAATTCGCCGCTGGCCTTGTCGTAAACCTGCTCCATCGTGCTGCGCGAAACGCCCAGGATGGCTACCTCAGGCGGGCTGACGATCGGCGTGAAACCGGTGCCGCCGATGCCGCCAAGGTTGCTGACGCTGAAGTTGCCGCCCTGCATCTCGTCAGGAGTTAGCTTGCGGTCGCGAGCCTTCTCGGCCAGCTCCGCCAGCTCGGCTGACAGTTCGATGATGTTCTTCTTGTCGGCGTCCTTGATGACGGGAACCAGCAGACCGTTCGGCGTGTCGACAGCCACCGTCACGTTGACGTAGTCCTTGTAGATGATCTCCTGGCTTTCGACGTCCAGGCTGGCGTTGAAGTCCGGGAAGCGGCGCAGTGCTCCGGCGACGATCTTGACCAGGATGGCGGTCGGCGTGAGTTTCGTGCCGGCAGCCTCAGCCTTGGGCTGGTAGCGCTTGCGCAAGGCCTCGAGCTCGGTCGTGTCCGCCTTGTCGAAATGCGTGACCATCGGCACGGTGGCCCAAGCGGTGCTCATCGAGCGGACGGTTGCCTTGCGGATGCCGCTCATGGGCTGGCGTTCGGTGTTGCCCCAGCGGCTGAAGTCCGGCAGTTTGAACGCGGGCGCTGCAGAAGCGGCTGGCGCTTCGGCGGCGGGACGGTCCAGGTCGGCTGCGGAGATGCGGCCCAGTATTCCGGTTCCCTGTACCTGACTCAGGTCGATGCCGCGTTCGCGGGCCAGTCGCCTCACGCTCGGGGCGGCCGGGATGCGGCCACCTGACCGGTCGCCGTCAGTGGCGGGAGCCGGTGCGGCTGCCGGCTGCACGGGTGCGGCTGCAGGCTCCTCAGCCTGCTCCGGGGCTGCAGCAGCCGGTTCGGGTGCAGCTTCAGCTTCTTCAGCTGGATCTTCCGTCGCGGGTTCTTCCGCGCCGGCTTCCTCGACTGTCAGGATGACCTGGCCTACCTGGATCTCGCTGTTGGCGGTGACGGCCACGTTCGTGACGCGCCCGGCGACCTCGGAGGGAACTTCGACCACTGCCTTGTCGGTCTCGAGTTCGATCACCCCCTGGTCAATCTCGATGATGTCGCCTTCCTTGACGAGCACAGAAACCACGGTGCCTGATTCGATTCCTTCACCTACGTCCGGCAGTTTGAATTCTTTGGCCACGAGATCAGTCTCCTTAAGAAATCCGCGGGTTCGGCTTGTCGGGGTTGACGCCCAGGTCAGCGATGGCCTTGCTGACTACCGATTTCGGGATGGTGCCAGCCTCCGCCAGTGCGTGCAGCGTGGCAACCGTGATGTGGCGCGCGTCAACTTCGAAGAAGTCGCGCAGTTCAGCGCGTGCCTCGCTGCGGCCGAAGCCGTCGGTTCCCAGCACCGTGATCGGGCGCGGCAGATGACCGGCCAGTGCCTGCGGCAGGAGCTTGATGTAATCGGATGCTGCCACTATGGGGCCTTCGGTCGGCTCCAGGATGCTGTGGACGAACGGGACCTGCGGTTCTTCCTCGGGATGCAGGCGGTTCCAGCGCTCGGCGTCGATGGCTTCGGTATGGAGCTTCTTGTAGGAAGTGACGCTCCACACGTCAGCTGCCACGCCGTAGCCAGCCAGCAGTTCCTGCGCTTCAAGCACTTCGAACATGATGGCTCCCGAGCCGAGCAGCTGGGCAGGCTGGCCCTCAGCTGCGGCCTTGCGGAACAGGTACATGCCGCGCAGGATGCCGTCCTTGAGCTCTTCGCGGCTCAGGTGCTCCGGAGCGGGCGGCTGGACCCGGTTCTCGTTGCCGACCGTCAGGTAGTAGAAGATGTTCTCCTGCTCCTGGTACATGCGGCGCATGCCGTCCAGGATGATGGTCGCGATCTCGAACGAGAAGCTGGGGTCATAGGCCAGCAGGTTGGGGACCGGGTAGGCCAGGACGTGCGAGTTGCCGTCCTGGTGCTGGAGTCCTTCGCCAGCCAGGGTCGTGCGGCCTGCGGTCGCGCCGATCAGGAAGCCGCGGGTCATCGAGTCCGCAGCTGCCCAGATCAGGTCACCGACCCGCTGGAAGCCGAACATCGAGTAGTAGGCGAAGAACGGGATGGTGTTCACGCCGTGGTTGGCGTACGCGGTGCCGGCGGCTATGAACGAGGCCATCGCTCCGGCTTCGGGGATGCCTTCCTCGAGTATCTGCCCGTCAGTTGATTCCTTGTAGAAGAGCAGGTTCTCGCGGTCGACCGGTTCGTAAAGCTGCCCGGCGTGCGAGTAGATGCCGATCTGCCTGAACAGCGCTTCCATGCCGAACGTGCGCGCTTCATCGGGGATGATCGGCACGACATGCCTGCCCCAGGTCGGGTCGCGCAGCAGCTTCCGCAGCAGCGACACGTAGATCATGGTGGTGGATACTTCGCGTTCGCCACTGCCTGCGAAGAACTCATCGATCAGCGAGTCTTCAGGCGGTGCGACCGGTTCAGCCCTGACCACCCGCCGCGGCATGACGCCGCCGAGCGCGTTCCGGCGCTCCATGAGGTAACGGTACTCGGGGCTGTCCTCCGGGAAGCGGTGGAACGGGTACTTCTCCATCTGCTCGTCGGTGATGGGGATCTCGAAGCGGTTGCGGAAGTATCGCTGCTCGTCAAGCGTCAGCTGCTTCTGCTGGTGAGTGATGTTCTTGCCTTCGCCGGCCTCGCCCATGCCGTAACCCTTGACGGTGCGGAGCAGCACGACGGTGGGGCTGCCTTCGTTCTTCACGGCGCGCTCGAAGGCCGCGTATATCTTCAGTGGATCGTGGCCACCGCGGTTGAGGCGGTCCAGGTCTTCGATGCTCCAGCCTTCGATAAGTTTCTTCAGCTCAGGCGTGTTGAAGAAATGGTCGTACAGTTCCTGTCCGCCGAACGCGGCGTAACGCTGCGATTCGCCGTCGACAAGCTGGTTGAACCGCTCGACCAGCACGCCGTCCGTGTCCTTCTCAAGCAGTTCGTCCCAGCGGCTGCCCCAGGCGACCTTGATGACGTTCCAGCCTGCGCCGCGGAACATGCCTTCGAGTTCCTGCATGATCAGGCCGTTGCCGTGGACCGGGCCGTCGAGGCGCTGCAGGTTGCAGTTGACCAGCCAGATCAGGTTGTCGAGCTTCTCGCGGGCAGCGATGCGGATTGCGCCCAGGGTTTCCGGTTCGTCGGTCTCGCCGTCGCCGATGACCGCCCAGATCTTGCCGCCGCCTTTCTCCTTCAGGCCGCGGTCTTCCATGTAGCGCACGAAGCGCGCGTGGTAGATCGACATGATCGGTCCGAGTCCCATCGAGACGGTCGGGAAGCTCCAGAACTCCGGCATCAGGTACGGATGGGGGTAGCTGGACAGTGACGGACCGTCAGCGAGTTCGCGGCGGAAGTTGCGCAGCGTCTCCACGTTCATGCGGCGCTCCAGGTAGGCGCGCGCGTAGACGCCGGGGCTGGCGTGACCCTGGAAGTAGACGTGGTCCGCGTCCAGTCCGGCTTCGGGACCCCTGAAGAAGTGGTTGAAGCCGACTTCCAGGAAGGTGGCGCTCGAGGCGTAACTGGCTATGTGGCCGCCGATGCCCGGGGACAGGTCGTTGGCGCGGGTGACCATGGCCATGCCGTTCCAGCGGAGCAGGTGGCGGATGCTGCGTTCGATCTCGAGGTCACCGGGGTACTCCGGCTGTTCCGAGACGGGGATGGTGTTGATGTACGGGGTGGTTGCCTTGAACGGCACTGCCACGCCCAGCTGCGCTGCGTGATCGCGCAGCCGCTGCAGTATGTGCAGGGCGCGGTCGTCTCCACCGGACTCCAGTACGTAGTCCAGTGAGTCGAGCCATTCCTGCAGTTCGGTCGCCTCGAGCTGTCTGAGCTGTTCGTCGCTCAGTGCTGCCCGGGCATTGCCTGTGGATTCAGCCATGTAGACGTTGTTTCCTCTCCTGGCAGGCACATGGGTACAGGTAGTTGCAGGCCCGCCACGGCGTAAAGAGCCGACATCCGGCTCACTGCCTCAAGTCTACCCCACTGCAGGCGGTTTCCTTATTCACGCGGATGCCCACGGCATGCCCGTTGGCAGGCTGTCTGTCAGTCGGCTGGCGGAGGCTTCGGACTGCTGACCTGCGGCGTTGCTGGCGGGTCCTTGGGCGTGTGAAGGAGCGAGGCGATGATGCTGATCGCCAGCACGCCGACGATGATGCCCAGGCTTGCGAAGGTCGGGATGTGGAAGAAGTCCGCGATGAGCATCTTCACGCCCACGTAGGTGAGGATCACGGCCAGGCCGGTCTTCAGGTAAACGAAGCGGTGGATGATGCCTGCAAGCAGGAAGTAGAGGCTGCGCAGGCCCAGGATCGCGAATATGTTGCTGGTGAAGACGATGAACGGGTCGGTGGTGATGGCGAATATCGCCGGGATGCTGTCGACCGCGAACACCAGGTCGGTGAGTTCGACCACGATCAGCACGAGGAACAGCGGGGTGGCCATGCGCACGCCGTTGACGCGGGTGAAGAACTTCTGGCCGTGGTAACTGTCGGTGACGGGAATGAAGCGCCGCACGAACCTGAGCACCCGGTTGTTCTTCATGTCGACGGGCTCGCTGTCCTTCTCGAACAGCATGCGCAGGCCGGCGAACACCAGGAAGGCGCCGAAGACGTACATGATCCACTCGAAGCGTTCGATCAGGGCGACGCCGGCGAAGATCATGATGCCGCGCATGATCACTGCGCCCAGGACACCCCAGAAGAGCACCCGGTGCTGGTACTGAGGCGGGACACCGAAGGCGCTGAAGACGAGCACGAACACGAATATGTTGTCGATGGACAGGGAGTACTCGATCACGTAGCCGGTAAGGAACGTGAGCGCAGCGTCACCGCCGAAGAAGTACCAGATGCCTGCGTTGAAGAGAAGGCCGAGCGACACCCAGATCGCGGTCCAGAAGCCGGCTTCACGTACGGAAACCACGTGGACCTTGCGGTTGAAAACGCCCAGGTCCAGCGCGAGCAGCGTGCCTATGAGTATGAAGAAGCCTATCCAGAAGCCGATGGGAACCTGCAGGTTGAGATCCACGAAAACCCTCCGTAAAACTTTACGGCGGGGGACGTTCGGAACGTCCTCCGCACTGAAGATCAGGTCTCGCTTCTCGTGTTGTGCTCCGGGCGGAATCTGCCGCCGTGTTGACGAAGCACAACCCGGGGCAGCCTTGCGGCACCCAGGTGGCTACTCCCCTGCCGGGCCAATCATAAGCGTTCCAGCAGCCCCGTCACAACCTGTGCGGACTGCCGCGCTGCCAGCGCCGTGAAAGTCCGGAAATCCGGGCTCGCTCCGCCGTCAGCCCTGTCGCTGATGGAGCGGATGACCACCCACGGCAGGTCGGCCGCCGCGCACACCTGGGCGACAGCAGCTCCTTCCATCTCGACGCAGCTGCCGCCGAAACCGTCCCGGAGTTCAGCTGCCCGCGATTTGTCCGCCAGGAACGTGTCGCCGGAAAGCACGCGGCCACTTACGGCACGGACACCGTCCAGCTCCCGGCAGGCAGCGAGGGCCAGCTCCTGCAGCCTGCCGTCGGCAGTCCACGCGAGGGGCTCGCCAGGGATCTCGCCGGGGGCGTAGCCGAGTGCGGTGACGTCCACGTCGTGCTGGACGCAGTCCGTGCTCACGACCACGTCGCCGGGGCGCAGGGCGGGGTCAAGTGCACCTGCCACGCCGGTGAACACCAGGCGGGTCGCACCTGCCGCGATCAGTGCCATGGTGACGCGGGCGGCATTGACCTTGCCGATCCCGCAGGTCGCCAGTATCACCTCATGGCCACTGAGCTCACCGCGGTGCAGCAGGACACCGTGCAGCTCCAGCGCCTCGGCCCGTTCAAGTCTGGCCAGCAGGAGTTCCGTTTCAACGTCCATTGCGCCCAGGATTGCCAGCATGGTTTCCTTTCAAGAGCGGACGGACGCAGCAAGTCAGTTCCTGCCGCGTCCGTCCGTGATGTCTGCACCTTCTCCGGTATGGAAAAGCTGCACGACTTTTATGGTTGTTACTTGTTCTTGCCGGAGACTTCTTCCTTGAGCAGTTTGCCGGGCTTGAATGCCGGGTACTTGCTGGCAGGAATGGTGATGCGCTCGGTAGTGCCGGGTTTCACGCCACTGCGTTCCTTGCGCTCGCGCACTTCGAAGGTACCGAAGCCGGTGAGCTGGACTTTCTCGCCCTGCTGCAGGTAACCGGTGATTGCGTTGAGAACCTGCTCAACGGCGTCCTTCGCACTGGTGCGGCTGATACCAGCCTTGTCGGAAACCTTATCGATAATATCGGCTTTAGAGGCCATGTGTCCCTCCTTTCAAGAGCTGACCGCATTAAGCTACCACGGCGGGGCGCCCCCCTGACAAGCCCTTATCGCGTTGCCCATCGTGTTAACACGGAATTCTGCCTGGAAAAACAGCCTCCCTGTGGCGGGGTTCAGCCGGGATTCTGACTCCGCGCCAGGTTGAAGACGAAGCGCGCCAGGAAGATCCCGATCGCCAGCATCGGCAGGGCAAGTAGCATGGAAAGCCCGTCCACGACGGATTCGGGGCGCAGCAGGAAGCCGAGCCAGGTGCCCGTCAGCAGGATGACCCCGGCCAGGGCAGTGAGCAGCAGGGCGTTTGGCTGGTTGCGCCGCATGAGCCACAGGCTCAGGAAGTAACCGAGCATCAGGTAGAAACCGGCCTTGATGACGCTGTCGAAGACAGCCTCCGGATCAGTGGGAATCACGGCCTGCATGATGATGAACACCACGGTGGCGATGGCCAGGGCACCCGAGAAACGACCCGGATCGTTCCGTCCCGGTGCCGCGGCCGCCTGTGGCTTGCTGTCCGCGGGCGTTTCTTTGGTTCCGCCGTTTTTGTTCTTGCCCGACTGTGCTTTGGCCACTGTCTCATCACGCCGCTTCTGGCGTTGCGCCCTGAGCTGGTCCAGCCTGCGGCGGCGTTCAGCGCGGCGCTCTTCCTTCTCGCGTTCAAGTTTCTTGTCCTGTTTTTCCTGCGCCCTGCGCAGCTGGCGGTTCATCGACATGAAATGCAGCATACCGCGATGGGCAGCGCCATTTGTGGGCGTTAAGATGCCTGCATGACTGATGTGGCCGGCAGCAGAATAGAGGAACTGGCCGGTCAGGTGGGCCAGCTGGTTTCGGAACGGCAGTTCTTCGAGATCCGCCATCTGCTGGAACCATTGCACCCGGCTGACGTGGCCGACCTGATCGGCCTGCTGGACCGCAGCCAGCAGGCGGTGGTGTTCCGGCTGCTGCCCCGCCAGCATTCCGCCACCACGTTCGAACACATGCCGCTTGACGCTCAGCATGACCTGATGACCGCCCTGGGCGACGCTGAGGTCAAGAAGGTGCTGGACGCGATGGCGCCTGACGACCGCACGATGCTGCTCGAGGAGCTGCCCGGCCGGATAACCAAGCGCCTCCTGAACCTGCTGGCACCCGAGGAACTCGCGGTCGCAACCCACCTGCTCGGCTACCCGCCTGAATCGATCGGCCGCAGCATGACCCCCGACTACGTGGCGGTCAAACCCGACTGGACCGTCCGCGAGGCGCTTGAGCACATCCGGCTGTACGGCCGTGACAGTGAGACCCTTAACGTCGTGTACGTGACCGCTCCCGGCGGCCGGCTGATAGCGGACATCCGCATGCGCGAACTGCTGCTGGTGGCCCCCGAGACGCCGATCGAAGACCTGATCCGGCCCGGGGTGAGTGCACTGTCTGCGCTGGATGACCAGGAGGAAGCCGTCCGCCACTTCCAGCGGCTCGACCGCTCGGCACTGCCGGTGGTCGACTCCGAAGGGGTGCTGGTGGGCATAGTTACCGTCGACGACGTGCGGGACATCGCCCAGGACGAAGCGACGGAAGACATCCACAAGCTGGTGGGTTCCGAGCGGCTCGACCAGCCATACCTGCGCGTGACTCTGCCCGACATGATCCGCAAACGCTCCGTGTGGCTCATCGTGCTGTTCTTCGGTCAGATGCTCACGGCCACCGCCATGAGCGGGTTCGAAGCCGAGCTCGCCCAGGCGCTCGTCCTGGCGCTGTTCGTGCCACTCATCATCTCAAGCGGCGGGAACTCGGGTTCGCAGGCCGCAGCGCTGGTCATCCGCGCACTGACCATCGGCGACATCGACCTGAAGGACTGGCTGCAGGTGCTGGGCCGCGAGATCATGACCGGGCTTGCCATTGGCGGCATCCTGGGGACCCTGGGCTTCCTGCGCATCGCAGTGGTGCAGGCGATGAACGGCAGTTACGGTGAACACTGGGTGCTGATAGGCATCACCATCACGCTGTCGCTGATCGGCGTGGTGCTCTGGGGCACCATCATGGGCTCGATGCTGCCGTTCCTGCTGCAGCGGCTCCGCCTGGACCCGGCCACGTCCAGCACCCCGGTCGTAGCCACGCTCGTCGACGTGACCGGCATCATTCTCTACTTCAGCATCGCCCGCTGGGTCCTGAGCGGCACCCTGCTGTAGCCGGTTTCAGCGCTGGCGGACGCGCAGCGGCACCTGCACGACTGCAGACTCACGGCGGCCCTCGACCTCGAGGCGCAGGTCGTTCTGGCCGAGCTGGGCGTTCTGCGGCACGTCGATGCGGATCACCACCTGAACGGTCGTCCGGTCGCCGGTCACCGACATCTCGCGCACGAAGCGGCCCGCGCTCAGTCCCACGTTCCACCAGGCAGGAACGCGCAGCGGCTTGACGTCCAGCCACGGCTCTGCCCGGCCGCTGGCGCGCTGCGCGGTCTCGTTCACGAACAGCACGCCCTCGAGGTCGCCGTCATTGAAGCCGAGTTCTGAAAGCGTGTGGACGCTGCGCACGTAAAGGGTTTCGCCCGGGTGGACCTCGATGACGCCGCGGCCCAGTTCTGCGGGCTGGCGTGCCGAAGAGCCGCTTGTTGCCGGCGCACAGGCGGCGAGCAACAGAAGCGGCAGCATGATGAACAGGATGCGTTTCATGGGCTGATTGTATAGCAGGCGCAGGCCCGCTCCGCGCTCACTCCACGTAAGGCGGTACCGTCAGCTGACCGTTGATTATCTCCTGCCGGACGTTGTCCAGCTGATCGCGGACTTCCTGCGGGATGAGCGCCTCGTTGTACTCGTCAAGCGCGTAGCCGACAGCGTTCTCAAGCAGGCCAAGCTCCTGCCAGCCGCCGGTGAAGCTTCCTGCTATCGAATCGCGGATGGCTGTCGCGGCCACGACGTCGACGCGCTTCAGCATGCTGGTCAGACCGTGGTTCATGGTCGCGGGGTTGCCGTCGAGGTCACCCAGGTAGTTCTGGTTGCTGTCTACACCGATGAAGAACAGCGGCTGGCTGCCTGCCGGGCAGTTGGCCTCGAAATCGGGGTCGCGCTCCAGTTCTGCCAGGGCGCCAGTGAGCGGGGTGGTGCGCAGTTGTCCGGCAGGTTCGAAGCAGCGCTGGCCGTTCACGAAGTCGATGACGCCGTTGCCCGAGTCTCCGGCGGCTGCGTAGATGATGTCCGCTCCCTGGTCGTGGAAGCTGCTGGCGATCTCGAAGGCCCGTTCAGGGTCGTTCCACGCTTCGAAGGTGTCACCGATGTTCTCGGAGTGCACCGTGCAGGTTGCGCAGGCAGCGCGGACGCCCAGGTCGAAACCCTGGGCGAAGTTGCGGATGAGGGGCACGTCCATGCCGCCGACGAAACCGACGATTCCGGTCTGCGACATGAGGCCGGCCAGGTAACCGACCAGGTAGGAGCCTTCGTGATCCTTGAACGTCACGCTCTGAACGTTGCTGCCTTCGGCAACCCCGTCGATGAGCAGGAAACTGGTCCATGGGAACTCGGCCGCAACCGCGCCGATGGCTTCTTCCTGGCTGAACCCGGCTGCGATGTGCAGGTTGGTGCCGGCAGCTGCCAGGTTGCGCACGCCGCGGGTGGTGGTCTCCGGAGCGCCGTTGTAGATGAGGATGTCGAAGTCGACAAGCGGTGACAGCTCACGCACGGCCTCGGTGATTCCGGCCCAGGTCCCCTCGTTGAACGAGCGGTCGAACCAGCCTCCGCCATCGAAGCTGATGCTGACCACGAAATCCTGCGCTGCTGCCTTGCCGCCCCCAAGGGCGAGCAGAACAGCGAAGACTGTAACGATCCTCTTCATACACATGCTCCCCACCCCGCCAGGGTGGTCCGGACGGGTGTTGGGACAAGCGTATAATTTCTGTCAGCGTCAGGGACGGAAAGTTTCCACATGCGCCGGTGGTGCACAGCCCTTATGCTGATTACGTGACGAAGGGGCCTGATCTATGAGGATTCAAGGTCAGCTTGATGGCGACATCCTGATCAATCTGCTTCAGTACCTGAACCTCAACGGTGCGAGCGGAGTGCTGCGCCTGCGGACCGGGCTGGGCAGTACCGGTGACGTCTACACGCAGGGCGGCCAGGTCACTCACGCAGAGACAGGAGACGTCACGGGCCAGAAGGCGCTCGTCACCCTGCTGCGCTGGAGCCAGGGGCGCTTCTCGTTCGAAGCCGGGGTTCAGGCTCCGCAGCGCACGATCGACAAGCCGCTTGATGCGCTGCTTCTCGAGATCGCCTACCAGACCGACGAGGAAGACCGCTCCGGCGAGAAGCTCACGGCCAGCACGGTGCTGATGCCGGCAGCCAGTTCAGGTAACCGGACTGCGGGTGAGACGGACGTGACCCTGCCGGTGCTGGCACTGAAAGTCCTTCCGCTCCTCGACCAGAACGTCAAGCTGTCGACGATCGCCAGAAGGATCGACGCTCCGATCGACGAGGTGCTGGCTGCTGCGGACGTGATCGTCCGCTCGGGACTCGCAACCCCGCACCAGAGTGCGAGTGTCAGTCCGGAGTTTATTCACAACCTCACCGCGCTCGTGCGTGACATCATAGGACCGCTGGCGGACATCGTCATGGATGAAGTTCTGTACGAGCTGAACCTGACGGAAGGCAGCGTGCCCGAAGATCAGCTGTCGGAACTCATCGGCAAGCTGGGCAGCGCCATCGAGCAGGAACGCAGTGACTGGCGCGCTGCCTTCGACCGGCAGGTGGCGGAGCTGCTGCGGCGCAGCGGTTACTTGGGCCGCAGATGACGATTTCACGGGGACTGCCGGCTGATTGCAGCTCAGCAGCTTCGGGAGGAGCAGTAAGCACGATATGACCCAGGAATACGTAGTGGATGTCTCCGCACCGGCACCAGGTGAAACCGAAGCAGTTGCCGGCCGGCTGGCCCAGATTCTGAAACTCGATGAAGCGAAAGTCGCGACGCTCGTAAGGCGCCTGCCCGACGTCGTCACCCGCCCGATCACTTTCGACGAGGCGACCGCTGTCGTCGAGCGTTTCAGCCGCGCCGGGCTGCGCGCCCGCATCGAGGCCTTCGTCACCGCGCTGCGCGTCCTCGAAGGTGAGGACACCGCCCGCGAGTGGCTCGAGGGGATCGTGGACAACGGTGCCGAGGCCTACGACAACAACCGGGCCGTGATCGACGCCGTCGGCTCGGTGCTGGTGGTGGCCGTGTTCGCCCTCGCCCTCAGCTGGCTGTTCGCCGTCGTCGCGCTCACCGTGCCCGGCACCGAGGCCGCGACGTCCGCGAGCTTCCTCGTCGTGTTCCCT
>CALDPK010000142.1 GCA_937911855.1 uncultured Trueperaceae bacterium
CGGCTGGTCACCCTGCATCGGCCCGATCCTGGCCACGGTGCTCACGCTCGCCAGCACCTCCGACACGGTCGGCCAGGGGATGCTGCTTCTGGGCGTGTACTCGCTGGGACTGGGCGTGCCGTTCTTCCTGGCGGCCCTGGCGTTCGACCGGTTCCTGGCGGTATCGAAGATGCTGCGCAGGCGGCTGCGGGTCGTGGAGCAGATCGGCGGAGCCGTGATGCTGGTGATGGGCATCCTCATGGTCAGCGGCTACTACACGGTGTTCAACGGCATGCTCGTCGGGCTGACGCCTGACTGGCTGATGGACAGGCTGTGAGCGACGGGCCTGCAGCCATAAGCCTGCACGGGATCAGCCGCAGTTACGGACGGGAACGCATACTGAACAACATCAGCCTGGACGTGAGTCCGGGCCGTTTCGTGGTGCTGCGCGGCGGCAACGGGACGGGCAAGACGACGCTGCTGCGCGTCATCGCGACCCGCCTGCGGCTCACAGCGGGCACAGGAGCGGTGTTCGGTTTCGACCTGCAGAAGCAGGCGCACGAGATCAGGCGCCGCACGGTGCTCGTAAGCGTCCTGGGCGGCGTCTACCCGATGCTCAGTGCCCGCGAGAACCTGGAACTGTCGGCCACCCTTTACGGCGTCGACGTCGATGCCGGCCGACTGCTCGACCGGGTCGGCCTGGGTGACACGGGCAGCAAGCTGGTCCGCAGTTTCTCGAGCGGCATGAAGAAACGCCTGTCGCTGGCCCGGCTGCTCCTGCCCGGTTCAGCGCTCTGGCTGCTGGACGAACCGTACTCGACGCTTGATGACGAAGGCCGCTCGCTGGTTGACGAGCTGGTCGCAGAGGCAGGCGTCAGGGGAACCACGGTGCTGATGGCAACACACGAAGACCTGCGGCCCGGCTCGCGCCAGCCTGACGCTGAACTGCGCATAGCCGGCGGCTCGCTCGCACTGGAGCGGAGGGCGGGACAGTGAAGACTGCGTTCCCCGGAGCCGGTGACTTCAGGGCGATCGGCGCGATAGTCAGCAAGGACCTGCGCCAAGAGCTGCGCAGCCGCTCCGTGCTGACCGCCACCCTGTTCTTCGCGGGCATAACGCTCGTGATCATGGGCTTCGCAGCCGGCGGCGAGAGCGACATCCTGCAGGCCATCGGTCCCGGGGTCCTGTGGGTGGCGCTGGCGTTCGCCGGAGTCATAACTGCTTCGCAGTCGTACGTGAACGAGTACGAGGACTTCGCCATGGAGCAGTTGCTGCTCTACCCGGTGCCGCGGGCCGTGATCTACGTGGGCAAGCTGCTGGCCAACTGGATTTACATGGCGGTGCTGGCGCTCATCCTGCTGCCGGTATCGCTCGCCCTGTTCGGCCTGAACCTGGGCGACCGCTGGCCGCTGATCCTGCTCGTGCTGCTCCTGGGAACGCTGGCTTTCTCGGTGATAGGCACTTTCTACGCGGCGCTCACCTCGAGCCTGCGGGCCCGTGAGTCGCTCCTGCCGCTGCTGATGTTTCCGGTGATAATCCCGGCGCTGCTCGCGGCGGTCGGTGCCAGCACCGAACTGATGTACTTCCAGGACACTTCGAAGGCGCTCGACTGGCTGAGGCTGCTGGCTGCGTTCGTGCTCGTCTACCTGGTCGTGTGCATCACGGTGTTCCGTTTCCTGCTCGAGGAATGAAGCCGCCCGGCAGGTAACCGACCGATTCATGACAATTCGGAGTGCCGTGTAGAATGGAATGTAAGTACGGCTGTGACTGGTTTAAGGACATGGTCACGCATCAAGGGGAGAATGAATGTCTGCAAGCAAACCTGACCGCAGGCCTGCCTGGCTGACCACGTTCGGTTGGCTTACGCTTGCGGCGTTTCTGGTGGCCACTTACTACGCGCTGTTCATGGCGCCCACCGAGGTAACCCAGCAGGAACTGTTCCGCGTCACCTACACGCACGCGTCCGTGGCCGCGATCGGCCTGCTCGGAACCATCGTGACCGGTGTGCTCGGCGCCGTTTACCTGTGGCGCGGCCGCAAGGGTGATGACGTCCGGACGTTCGCTGCAGCAGAGGTGACCACCCTGTTCCTGGCGATCACCCTGTTCGGCGGCATGATCTACTCGCGCCCCACGCTGGGTGCCTGGTGGGCATGGGACGCGCGGCTGACTCTGTCGGCGATCATGCTCGTGCTGATGGTCGGCTACTTCGTCATCAGGGGAATCATCAGCGACCCGGTACGCGCAGCGCGGGTGAGTGCAGTGATCGCACTCGTCGTCGCTGCCGGTGCGCCGCTCAACCGTGCGGCCACCACGCTGTTCAGGACCGTGCACCCGGCCAGGTCGGCCGAGATGCCTTCTGAACTCGCGTTCGTGCTGGGCCTGAACATGGCCGCGATGGTCCTCGTCTTCGCATGGTTCTTCCTGGAGCGCAGCCGCCTGGGCATGATCCAGGCGAAGGTCGAAGCTTCCAGCCTGGAAACCGGCGATCAGCCGGCAGGGGAGGCAATCCGTGTCTGAGTGGTTCACCGACTTCATCACGTTCGCACCGATGACCACCGCAGGCGACTGGGCCTGGGTGACACTTTCCTGGCTGCTCACGCTGCTGGGTCTGGGCGGTTACCAGCTCTGGCTCATGCGCCGTGCGCGCCAGCTCGGCAAGGAGCAGCAATCATGAACCGCAAGGTCATCTATTCGATAGCCGGGGTCGTCGTGCTCGGCCTGGCCGGTTTCTTCACCTACCAGGCGCTCTCTTCGAGCCTCGTTTACTTCATGCTGCCGGGTGAGTACGCCCAGCAGGAATCGCAGTACGTTGACCGCCGTGTCCGGCTGGGCGGCATAGTGGCCCCCGGTTCGATGGACATGGATGAGCAGAACGTCCGCCTCAACTTCGTGATCGCCGATTCACAGATGGGTTACCCGGTGTCCCATGCCGGCAGTCCGCCCGCGCTGTTCACCGAGGGTGTCGGCGTGGTCGTCGAAGGTACGTTCACCGAGGGCGTATTCCACAGCGACAACCTGCTGGGGCGGCCCAGAGAGGTGTATGAGGTCGACGAGGGCCACATCGACGACGAAGAACTGCGCGAAGCCCTCAAGTGAACGATGCTGCAGGCAACCGGAAGTAACGGCCCGCGGCCGCTGCGGGCTGCTGCACCGGTAGGGTAGATGATGTGATGGAATCCTTGAGCCTTGGAACGCTGGGGTCCGCAGCAGTGCTGCTGGCCCTGGCTTTTACCGTCTTTGCGATCGTTGGCGGCCTGCTGGGCATCAACCGGCGCGACGCCCGGCTGATCACGGCGGCCCGCTTCGCAGCCGTCGCTGTCTTCCTGGCACTGACGGCAGCCGTCGCCATAATGCAGGCGGCACTTCTCACCGACGACTTCAGCGTCGAATACGTCGCGACCACGTCCCGGATCGCCTCGCCCATCTGGGTGAAGATCGTCACGATGTGGGCCGCCCTCGAGGGCTCGCTGCTCCTGTGGGCGTGGCTGCTGTCGGGCTACACGGCCGTACTGGCGGTAATCGCGCCCAACACGGCCCTCAAGCCGTGGGCACTGGTGATCATGCAGATCACCCAGCTGTTCTTCGTCATCGTCGTAGGTTTCGTCGCCAACCCGTTCACGGTTGTGCCGGTGCCGCCGATGGACGGACCGGGTCCGAACCCGCTGCTGCAGAACCACTGGATGATGGCGGTGCACCCGTTCCTCATGTACCTGGGCTTCGTCGGTCTGGCCGTACCTTACGCGTACGCCATGGCTGCGCTGATAACCAGGCGACCGGGCGTGGACTGGATGACCCAGACCAGGCGCTGGACCCTGACGGGCTGGGGCTTCCTGACTGCCGCGATCATCGCCGGCGGCTGGTGGAGTTACGAGGTGCTCGGCTGGGGCGGCTTCTGGGCCTGGGACCCCGTCGAGAACGTGAGCATCCTGCCCTGGCTCACCGCGACAGCCTTCATCCACAGCGTCCAGGTCCAGGAAAGACGGCGCATGCTGAAATCCTGGAACGTGATGCTGGTGACGCTGACGTTCTCACTCACGATCTTCGGCACGTTCCTGACCCGCTCCGGCGTGGTCTCCTCGGTCCACGCCTTCGGCGACGGTCCGGTGGGACCGGTGTTCCTGTGGTTCTTCCTGCTGGTCGTGCTCGTATCGTTCAGCCTCATCGCGCTGCGCTGGGATCAGGTGCGCGACCGGGCAGAACTGGATTCGCCCGTCAGCCGTGAGGGCAGCATCCTGCTGGGCAACATCATCTTCCTGGCGATCACCTTCGCTGTGCTGCTCGGCACCATCTTCCCGCTCATCGTCGAGGCGCTCTCGAACGAACGCGTGACGGTCGGGGCGCCGTTCTTCGACCAGGTCAGCGTTCCGCTGTTCCTGCTGCTGTTCCTGGTCATGGGCATCGGTCCGCTGCTGCCGTGGCGCAAGGCAGACACGCAGTCGATCAGGCACAACCTGCTGTGGATGACCGCCGGCGGCCTGCTCGTGGCCGTGCCTGCCTTCCTGTTCGGAATGCGGGAAGTTTACCCGCTCATCACGATGTTCGTGGCCGGCTGGAACGTGGTCAGCCTGGTGCTGCTGCTCACCGGCGCCATCATGCCGCGGGCCCGCATCAGCGGCAGGAGTGCGCTGGCGGTATTCCGTACGTACGCGTTCGAGAACCGCAGGCGCTTCGGTTCGATGATCGTTCACTTCGGGATGGTCATAACCATGGTTGCCGTGATGGCAGCCTCGGCTTACCGCATCGACGTGGAAGCGCGCCTGGAAGTGGGTCAGCCCCTGGAGTTCCAGGGTTACGAGCTCACGCTGGTGCGGGTGTTCGAAGAAGTACTGATCGGCGAGGCGCGCGCAGGTGCAGAGGTTGAGATCAGCCGCAACGGCAACTACCTGGCCACCGTGAACCCGATGATCAAGCAGTTCGAAGGCCAGTCGATGCTTGCGCCGACACCGGGTGTCTTCTACCGGGCGCAGCACGACATCTACCTGAACGTCGGCGGCAACCTCACGCCCGGGCAGGGGCACGTGATACTGCATCTGGTCATGAGTCCGCTGGTCACCTGGATCTGGGTGGGCGGGGTCATCATGGCGCTCGGCACCCTCGTGTGCCTCATGCCCTCGAGGGGTGAACGGCGCGCCACCAGCCCTGCGCACGAGAAGAGCGTGACGGTGAAGGCATGAAGCGCATCGTGATCGTCGTGGTGGTCGTTGCAGCCCTGGGCGGACTGTTCCTGTTCGGCCTGCTGCGCGGCTCACCGGACCGGATCATCACCTCGAACATGATCGGCCGGACCGTGCCGGCCTTCAGCCTGCCGGTGCACCTGAACCTGCAGGACCAGTACGGCCCGCAGCTCGAGTACGTATCGTCAACTTTTGGCCAGCCCGTCATCATCAACTTCTGGGCTGAGTGGTGCGAACCGTGCAAGATCGAGGCTCCGCTGCTGCAGGAAGTGTGGGAAGAGTACGGCGCTGAACTGACCGTCATCGGCATCCACACGCTTGACAAAGGACGGCACGCAGCCGGTCGCGCGTTCATCAACGAATTCGGGCTGACCTTCCCGAACGTCATCGACGACGACAGCCGGGTTGGCCGATCCTATGGCCTGTTCGGAGTGCCCGAGACTTTCTTCATCGGAGCTGACGGCACGCTTGTCGAGAAGTACGCGGGCATCCTGGATCACGACGTGCTCGAGACGAACATCCGGAGAATACTGCCGTGAACCGCCACGTCTTGCTGCTGCTTTTCATGCTCATGGCGGCTTTCGTCAGCGCGCAGGAAAGCAGTGGGATCATCACGGACGCCCGCGTCTACGAGATAGCCAACAAGCTGCGCTGCCCGATCTGCGTTTCCGAGTCGGTGGCAGCGTCAAGCGCCGAGATCTCGGTCACGATGCGCGGCGAGATTCGCGAGTACCTGCAGGCCGGCCTGACCGAACAGCAGATACTGGATGAGTTCACGGCGTCGTACGGGGACTGGGTGCTGCTTGAACCGCCGCGGCGAGGGCTGCACCTGCTCGTCTGGCTGCTGCCGGCCGTGGTAGCCGTTGCCGGTGCGATCATGCTGTACGGCTTCATGCGCCGCTCCACCCGGGCGGGCGCGGAGCACGTCGAAGCAAGCGAAGAAGAACTCGCGCGGCTGCGCGAGGAGATGGGCAGGAAACCAGACGGTGACAGTTAAGTGACGACATTACTCATAGTGCTGCTGGCACTGTTCCTGGCCGCGCTGGTGGCTGCCCCGCTCCTGTCTGCTGACCTTGCTGACGAGCTGCCTGACCTGCGCGACCCGGTGACCGTTGACCTTGAGGAAGAGCGCGACGCTCTGCTGCGCGCCATCCGCGAGCTTGACGCGCGCGAAGACATGGCCGAGGAGCGCCGCAACGAACTGCGCACCCGCTACGAAGCCAAGGCTGCCAAAGTGCTGCGTCAGCTCGACGAACGCAGTGCCCAGCAGGCCGGTCTGGCGCCGAAGGTGAAGCAGCAGCCCGAAGCGCGCCGGGTACCCTGGGGCGGCGTGGCACTCGTGGTGCTCTGCATCGGCGTCGCTGCCGGCCTGGGAACCTGGGTGCTGCCGCGCACCGGTCAGGCCACCGTCACCGCCTTCTTCGAGAGCGACCTGGAGTCAGCGCGTGAACTGCAGGCACTGCAGCAGGCGGCCGCGGAGAATCCGAACGCCCCCAACCTGCTGGCACTCGGGGACCTGTACTGGCAGCTGGGCGACGCCGAAGGGGCGGAAGCCACCTACCGTCAGGCAGCCGAAACCATCGAACAGCCGCCTGCAGTGGCTCTCAAGAGGCTCGGGCTGCTCGCCCTGAGCGCAGATCCGGAACAGGCGCTCGCCCTGCTCGAACAGTCGGCAGCAGCCGACAGCAGCGATCCCGAAACCATCTTCTACCTGGCTGAACTCCAGCTGATGTTCGGTCAGTACGAGGCGGCACGGGCCAGCTGGAGGCAGTTCCAGACGCTCGGCACCGTTATCGACGGCGACCGCGCGGAACTGCGCCTGGCGCTGCTCGAAGAACTCATCCCGCTGAACGAACAGATGGCGGCGGACCCGGACGCTGACACGCTGGCCGCCATCGGCCGCGCCTGGTGGGACGCCGGAGAGCGTGAGCTGGCAGCCGACGCCTACTTCACCGTGCTCACCCAGTACGACCCGCTGCACACCGAGGCGCTCAGCCGCACCGGTCAGATGCTGTTCACCAGCGGACAGATCGAGGAAGCCGTGATCCTGCTTGAGCGCGCGTACGCTGACGGCACCCAGGATGAGGATGCACTGCTGTTCCTCGGCAACGGCCAGTTCACGCTTGGTGAGTACGAAGCTGCGATCGAGGCATGGAATGCCTACATCGACCTGGTCGGTGGACCCGAGGCAGCCGGGCGTGTTCCCGGTCTGATCGAGGACGCCCAGGCCAGGCTTCGTGGCGAGGAGCCTGCTGACGCTGCCGGGCCCGACGTTGAGCCAGCCGAACTGGTCACCGAACCCGTGGCCGGGCAGCTCTACGCGAATCACTGTGCCCAGTGCCACGGCTCAACGGGTGCCGGTGGCACCGGCCCGGCCCTTGCCGGCAGCGCCCGTGCCGCTGACGAAGCCCTGGTGGAGAACACCGTCCGCTTCGGCCGCGGCTCGATGCCCGGCTTCATGGCGGTGCTTTCCAGTGAGGAGATCAGCCTGCTGGTCGATTACGTCACGGTGGAGCTCGCAGGACAATGAACGGAGAGCCGCCCGAGAAGCAGCTGCCGGAGGACGAGAGTCGCCGGCGGCTGATCTCCTGGCTGTGGCGGCTCCCGGTGCTGCTGGCCGTCGGTGGCGGCGGTTTCGCGGCCTGGCGCTACTATTCGGTTCACTACATGCGGCAGCCGGCTAACCCCGACCCGGAGTTCGCAGAGCATGAACCGGCCGTCGTCGCTAGTCTCACCGAGCTGTCCGAACCATGGGCCAGCGCGGAGTTCACGTATGAGAACCTGCCAGTCATCGTCCTGAACGTACCGGAGCCGCTGACCGGCGGCCTGAGCGTGGCAGGAACGAACCTCATCGCCTACAGCCGCATCTGCACCCACCAGGGCTGCCCGATCCAGCTGAGCCGGGACACCGAGGCGGTCGCCTTTGCATACAACTACCGCAGCGACTCGCCGTCGCTCGTCTGCCCTTGCCATCTGAGCGTGTTCGCCCCGGACCGGCACGGGGAGCCCGTCAGCGGTCCTGCCATGCGCGCCCTGCCGAGGATCCGGCTTGAACTTGACGGTGACGACGTGCTCGCCACGGGCGTCGAGCTGATCTGAGCCCGACTACCAGCCGCTGGTCACAGCGGCGGTAGATTGTTGTCATGACGAACTCCGATTCAAACGAACTGAGCCAGGCCACTCTCGGTGGCGGCTGCTTCTGGTGCACTGATGCCGTATTCAAGGCGCTGCGCGGCGTGACCGACGTGCGCCCGGGTTACGCCGGCGGGCACGTGCAGAACCCTTCCTACGAGCAGGTGTGCACCGGCAGCACCGGCCATGCCGAGGTCAGCCGCATCACTTTCGATCCGTCCGTGATCAGCTTCGAACAGCTTCTGGGCGTGTACTTCGGCACCCATGATCCCACCCAGCTGAACCGCCAGGGCAACGACGTAGGCGAGCAGTACCGCTCCGTCGTGTTCGCCCACGACGAAGAACAGGCCCGGATCGCGAGCGAGTTCAAGGCCCGCCTGGCTGACCAGGGTGTCTTCGACGATCCCATCGTCACTGCAGTCGAGCCTCTCAGCAACTATTACGAGGCTGAAGCCAACCATCACGACTTCTTCCTCAACAACCCCCGGCAGGGTTACTGCCAGGCGGTCATCGCACCGAAGGTCGCCAGATTCCGGCAGCAATACTCACACCTGCTGGACAGCCAGCCAGCCTGAGGCAACAGGCATGAGAAATCGCCCCGGCCGTTTGCTTGAAACGGCCGGGGCGATCGTGTCTTGAGTCGGCTGGAGCCTTACTGCTGCTCGGCTACGATCTCGGCTTCGAAGGACAGCTTGACCGTCTCGCTCACCATGACGCCACCGGCTTCCAGGATCTGGTTCCAGGTGAGGCCCCAGTCCTTGCGGTTCAGTTCAGCGGTGCCGGATGCTGCAGCGCGCTGCAGGCCGTAAGGGTCGGAGATGGGCTCTGCACCTTCGACGTCGAAGGTGACCGGCTTGCTCACGCCGTGCATGTCCAGGTCCCCCGTGATGGCGTAACGGTTGCCACCTTTGGATTCGATGTTCGTGCTCTTGAACGTGATCTGCGGGTGCGTTTCAGCGTCGAAGAAATCTGCGCTGCGCAGGTGGTTGTCACGGTCAGCAACGCCGGTGTCGATGCTGCTGGTGTCGATGGTCACTTCAAGGCGCTGCGGCTGGTTGTTCTCGTCGGCTTCCAGGAAACCGCTGAATTCACGGAAACGGCCGCGCACGGTGGAGAAGCCCATGTGACGGACGCTGAAGTCAATATGCGAGTGGGTCGTGTCGATATTCCAGATCATAATTACATCTCCTTGGTCTTTTTTGCGAGTGGGCCGCATTCCAGCGGTCCGGATGCCGGCGCCCGCAGGCCGCCCGGTCAACTGGTTAACACCATACAATAGAGCGCTATAGAAAGTCAAGCACTACGCTATGTGTAGCGAAACGGTGCTATCTTCAATGCATGGAAGAAGACTTTTGCCCAATCAACGCAGCCCTGGACCTGCTGCAGGAGAAATGGAACCTGCACATAATCCGCGCGCTGCTCAGAGCACCGCATGGATTCAACGAACTGGCGCGGGCAGTGGGTGGAGTCAACGCAGCCACACTTTCCGCACGCCTCGAGAAGCTCGAAAGACGCGGTCTGATTGAACGGACCGTCGAATCAGTCATGCCGCCCCGGACCCGCTACGAACTCACTCGGGCAGGCCAGGAACTGCACGGCGTGATAGACCTGGTCAGCGCCTGGGCGCTCCGCCATCCGGAGGCAGTCCAGGACGAAGTGCAGGAAGCGGCTTAGGAGCCGCCCGGCTTCCGCCTGATCCACCACAGGATCAGGCCGCCCGACCCGATTAGCAGCAGGGGGATGAGCCAGGACGGCGTGCGCCCGCTGGGATCGTTCATTATCAGTGTGATCAGGATGGTAGCCAGTGCCGGGAAGCGCGCCCATTGCTGGCCGCCCCGTTCCTTCGGCAGCAGGTAGAGAACCGTGAACGTGGCTGACAGCATGAGCATGAACAGCGGCCCGGTCTGCCAGCCGGGGAAGAACGTTCCGAGCAGGATCACTACCGTGACCGCTGCCATGACCCCGCCCGGGATCAGTGCCCACCAGTCCCGTGGACGCATCATGTAGGTCAGCAGGAACGCCATCGAGATGAAACCCGTGGCCGCCGCACCCGCGAACGTGCCAGTGGAAGCCGTGGCATATATGCCGATCAGTGCGTAGATGGTGAGCCGCTGCCAGAACGGCAGCCGCAGACTCGTGGCCGTCCAGACGACTGCCCCGCCCAGCATCAGGATCACCAGCCAGATGAAAGACGGCAGCAGCCTGAAGAGGGGGATGCTGCCCAGCATCGCCAGTACCCCCAGCACGACGAGTGCCAGTCCTACGAGACGGCCGCGCTCCATGCTCATGCGTCAAGCTCCATCTCGAGGCCGGCCAGCTGTTCGGGCCGGGGCAGGTTCAGCTCCACGATGGTGCCCTCACCCTCGGTGCTGTTTATCTCCAGCGTCCCGCCAAGTGCCGCGGCACGTTCCCGCATCGACTTCAGGCCCAGCCGGTTCGTGAACTCCTGGTCAGGCTCGAAGCCGTGACCGTCATCGCGTACCACTAGCCGGTAGCCGCCATCCGTCGGCCCCAGGCTGACCCACACGTGGCTCGCCTGGGCGTGCTTGACGATGTTGTGGATGGCCTCCTGGGCGATGCGGTATACGACCTGCTTGGTCGCAAGCGGCATGTCGGGCTCCAGGCCCAACTCACCGTGGGCGTTCAGCTCATGCCTGGTTTCCAGCGCGTCCAGCTGCTTGCGCATGGCGCCGACTAGCCCATCCTGTTCGAGCGCCTCGGGCCGCAGTTCGAAGATGAGCGCCCGCATCTCCGCCAGGGCAGCCTGCGCCAGGTTCTCGACGTAATTCAGTGCGCTGGCTGCCTTCTCGGGAGCCACGTCGATCTGCTTCTGCGCCGTATGCGCACCCAGCAGGATGCCGTACAGCGCCTGCGACACCGAATCGTGAAGTTCACGCGCCAGATGCTGCCGTTCCTCATAAGCGGCGCGTTCATGAACCTGCTCGTACAGGTTGTCGTTCTCAAGCGCGATGGCCACCTGGTTGGCGAAGGCGCTGGCGATGGAGCGCTGGCCCTCGTCGAAATCGGTCCCGTCATTCCTGAACAGCACCAGGCGGCCCAGCTTCTGGTCCCTCACGACCAAGGGGAGGCTCAGCTGCAGTCCTTCATGCCTGCCATGCTGAACCACCGGCTTCAGGCGGCCGCCCGGGTTGAGTTCCAGGACTGCAGCGCCGTCGTGCGGCACCGCTTCGTGCAGGCGCTCCAGGATGCGGTCGAGCATCGGGTGCAGGTCCAGCGTCAGCGCAGTCGAGTTCGACAGCTCCAGCAGCGCCCGCAACTCCAGGGTGCGCTCGTGAACGTGCTGCTCTGTCAGCTCGAGGGCTTCGGCGTACCGCTGTTCACTGGCGCGCAGCGCCTCGTTCGATTCGGTCAGGTCACGCGTCCGGGCGGCCAGCCGTTCGGACATGACGTTGAAAGATCGCGCCAGCTCACCCAGTTCACTGGTCGACTTGACCGGCAGGGTTACTTCCAGGTTGCCTTCCTGAACCTCACGGACGCCCTGGGCCAGCTGCTCGATCGGCTCCGTCAGGAAACTGCGCGAGAAGATCGTGGCGGCCACGAGCGTGAACAGGAACACCGCCAGCAGGTTGATGACGGTGCCCCGGATGATCGCGTCCAGGTCGGCTGAACCCGCCGCGTCCGGATTGAGCAGTCCGTCCTGGTACAGGCTGAAGCCCCGCGCCAGCAGCGTTATCGCTGCGCCGGCCAGCACCGCAACGACCACCAGGATCAGTGCAGTCAGCCGGGTTGACAGGCGCCGGAAGAACGGAACTTGGTTCAGGACATTACTCCAGTCCCACCAGACCCTCACGCAGCGCAAAGAGTGCCGCCTGCGTGCGGCTCTTGAGGTCGAGCTTCGAAAGGATGCTTGACACGTGGGTCTTCACGGTCATCTCGGAGACGCCGAGTTCCTCGGCTATCTCGCGGTTGGCCAGGCCCCTGGCAAGCAGCCTCAGGGTATCCGTCTCACGCGCGGTCAGGGACTCGCGCATCTCGGGAGTCCGGACCTCACGCAGCAGCCGTTTGCGGGCGCGCGGATCCAGGCGGACTTCGCCGCGTGAAGCGGCGCGGATTGCTTCGAACAGCGTGTCGGGGCCGGTTTCCTTCAGCAGGTAACCCATCGCGCCGGCTTCCACGGCTTCGATGACGAGCCTGTCCTCGAGGACGCTTGTCAGCGCGACTATCTCGATCTCCGGCTGGTTGGCCTTGATGTTGCGTATCGCTTCGACGCCGTTCATCACGGGCATGAGCAGGTCCATCAGGACAACCTGCGGTGCAAGCTCCCGGGCTGCCACAACCGCTTCCTCGCCGTTCGAGGCTTCTCCGACGACCTCGAGGTCGTCTTCAAGGCCCAGCACCATCTTGAGGCCCTGGCGAACGACCAGATGGTCGTCGACAAGCAGAACGCGGATCCTGGCTGTGGGGCGGGGAGAGTCGGTGTCCATACGGACCCATGGTAAGTCAGCGGGCCGGACCCGTCCTCCGACTTTGGATGTACGGACGTCTCCTACCTTTTCATGAGGCGCGGCAGAGTTCCGCCCGACTACAGTTGGCTTACTGGCTGCAGTCTGCCGGCACCTGAAGGGAAGGTGCGCAGCTGTACCGAACTGGAGGATCGAAAGATGAACGGAAACGGTAAGAAGCAATGCGGCAAGGTGGCGGGCAACGGCTCGAGCACCGGCCTGCTCCTGATAGGTCTGGGAGCCTTGCTGCTCCTGTCGAACCTGGGAATCATCGGTGGCTTCGGCAACATCGTGGGCCTGGGGATCCTGGGCGCCATGGGCGGCTTCCTGCTGCATCAGCATTACACCGGCCGCGGCCAGATGTGGCTGCTCATCGTCGGCTTCATCCTGCTGGGCTGCGCCGCTGCGACCGTGACCGGACAGTACGCCGGTGCCTGGTTCCTTGGCATAGCCGGCCTGGGTTTCCTGCAGGTGTGGCGCGAGGACGAACGGCAATGGTGGGCAATCCTGCCCGCTGGCACGTTCTTCACCCTGGCGGCCGTGGTGGTGGCGGAGACTTCAGCCCGCTGGCCCAATGGGGGCACGGTGTTCTTCGCCGGACTTGCTGTTACCTTCCTGGCCATCTACATGCTGCCGCGTCACGCCCAGTCGTGGGCGATCATCCCGGCAGTGGCGAGCGGCGGCCTGGCCCTGCTCATCTGGGGCAGCAGCGGCAGCTGGCTGCTTCCGCTGATCCTGATCGGTGCAGGCCTGTACCTGGTGAACGGCAGCAACCGGACCATCCCGCGCGGCTTCAACTTCGGCGGTCAGAACGGCAGGCAGCCGAACGCGCCGGGCGGCCCGGACGGTTCAGGCCCGGACGCTGCATCTGCTGAAGGCGAACCCCGCGAGGTGGCCCAACTGCCCGAAGAGATCCGCTCGACCGGCCCGGAGATCCCTGAGCGCTGGACGGAACCAGGCAACTCCGGCGACGCGCCGCGCAACGGCTGAGACGGTGCCGGTCGCTTGACCGGTTGAACCCGGCGGGTATTTTGTGTAGACTCACAAGGCTGTATGCTCGCCGGGGCTAAGAACCGGCACGACTTTACGACCGGGGTTAATCAGGCCCGCAGCTCAGCCAGCCAGGAGATTGACGATGAAGTACAACAAAGGCGCCATCATGCGCTCGATCGAGCAGCCCTTCATTCGGGATGACGTCCCGACCTTCGATACCGGTGACACCATCCGTGTCAACTACCGCGTGGTCGAGGGCACCCGTACCCGGATCCAGGCGTTCGAAGGCGTCGTGATCGCCCGCAAGAACGGCAAGGGCTCAGGCAGCACCATCACCGTGCGCAAGTTCAGCTCAGGCGAAGGCGTAGAACGCGTGTTCCCGGTGCACTCGCCCCTGATCGATTCGATCGAGGTCGTACGCCGTGGCCGCACCCGTCGTGCCAAGCTGTACTACCTGCGTGACC
The DNA here is from genome assembly GCA_937911855.1 of uncultured Trueperaceae bacterium. Taxonomy (GTDB): domain Bacteria; phylum Deinococcota; class Deinococci; order Deinococcales; family Trueperaceae; genus CALDPK01. The sequence continues at coordinate 14,206 of CALDPK010000142.1, forward strand.
TGCGCGGCAAGGCCGCCCGCCTGAAGACCGACGTGGGCCGCCAGCAGGACGACCGTGACGTCGCCCGCGCCGCCAAGGACAGCCGCGCTGCCGAGAAGGCCGCCGCAGCCGCTGCCGATGAAGCCGCAGCTGCCGACAACGGTGCTGACGCCGGCGCAGAAGCTGCTGCCGAGTAAGACTCTTCCAGTTCGGAACTGACAGGCCGGCTTCCATCAGGGGAGCCGGCCTTCTTTTTGACGTCAGCTGAAGTTGACACGCCCGCGCGCGTAGCGGTAAACTTGCTTTCGCTCACTTGCTGTGAGTGTCTGGGGCTGTGGCGCAGTTGGGAGCGCGTCTGAATGGCATTCAGAAGGTCAGGGGTTCGAATCCCCTCAGCTCCACCAGAACACATGCCGCCCCAAACGGCAGAAGCGGCCCCCGGTAACCGGGGGCCGCTTCTTGTGCCGTAAGCGGGGCAGCCGCAGTTACAATCAGGGGCAGTGACAACCGACGACAGCCGCCCCCACACTGTCCCCCTGCTGCATGGCTGACCGTACCGAGGACCCGCTGGCCTACCTGCCGCTGGACCGCAGGCAGGCCCTGGCAGAAGGACGTGAGCTGCCCGGACGCACTTCCGGCAGCGCCATCTTCGCAGACATAACAGGCTTCACTGCACTCACCGCGAGGCTGACGCGAAGCCTGGGCCTGCGGCGTGGAGCGGAGGAGTTGCCCCACCACCTGGATCAGGCGTACACCGCACTCATTGAACAGGTCCACGGTTTCGGCGGCAGCGTAATCAGTTTCGCCGGTGACGCCATCACCTGCTGGCTGGACGGCGACGACGGAAGCAGGGCCAGCGCGTGCGCCCTGGCGATGCAGCGGGCAATGGCGGGTTTTACCCAGGTGCAGCTGCCTGACGGCAGTACGGCGGAGATCACGGTCAAGGTAGCTGCAGTAAACGGGCCGGTCCGCAGGATGGTGGCCGGTGACCCGGATGTCCAACTGATCGACGTGATCGGGGGAGGCACCCTTACCCGGCTTGCTGCTGCCGAGGGCGTCGCCCGGAGCGGGGAAGTGATCGTGGATGAGGCCACCTACCGGAACCTGCAGGACGCGCTGACCGTCAGTGAATGGCGTGAGGCTGGTCCGGACAGGTTCGCTGTCGTGACCGCAGCACCATCTACGGCCGTGTTGACGTCAGCGCCGGTTTCACGCCGGCCTCCCGAAGACACCCTCAAAAGGTGGCTCCTGCCCGCGGTCTACGGACGCCTGAGCGCTGGTCAGGGCGAGCTGCTGACCGAGCTGCGTCCGGCTGTCGCCCTGTTCGCCGGCTTCGGCGGTCTTGACTACGACTCCGCCCAGGACGCCCCGGCGCGGCTCGATTCGTTCATCAGACGCGTTCAGGCTGAAGCGGTAAGACTTGACGGCAGCCTGCTGCAGCTGACCGTCGGTGACAAGGGAAGCTACCTGTACGTCGTTTTCGGCGCACCTGTTTCAAACGAGGACGACGCCCGCCGGGCGGTAACCATGGCGCTGGCCCTGCAGCAGCTGAGGCTCGAGTTCGGTTGGCTGGACGACCTGCGCATCGGCATCAACCAGGGAACGATGCGCACCGGCGCTTACGGCAGCCCCAGCAGGCGCACTTACGGCGTCCTTGGCGACGGCACCAACATGGCAGCGCGACTCATGGGACAGGCCAGTGACGGACAGGTACTGGTTTCTCTGGAGGTGAGGCGGGCAGCCGGTGGGGCATTTGAATGGCGGGAGCTCGAACCGGTGAGGGTGAAAGGCCGTGACGAACCGTTGCCCGTGTTCGAGCCGGTAGCCCTGGCCGATTGGCGAGGTCAGGCTGCCCCAAGTCAGGCGGGCAAGCTGATCGGCCGCAAACGCGAGCTTGACCTGCTGACCGACAGGGCGGCTGCAGCGCGGAGCGGCCTGGGGCAGCTACTCAGGATCACGGGCGAGGCTGGACTTGGCAAGTCCAGCCTGATCGCGCACCTGCTTGCCGCAGCCGGGCAGCACGGAACGCCAAGCCTGGTCGGCGAAGGTGAAGCCTTCCTCGCGGATACGCCCTACCGGCCGTGGCGACGCGTGTTCGCGGCCATTCTCGGACTGGAGGGCGCCGATCTCACGCCCGAAGCCTTGACGCGCGCACTGCAGGCGACTGCGCCGGACCTGCTGCCAAGGCTGCCGCTGCTGGCGCCTGTCCTTGAGCTGTCTGTTCCCGACAACGAGCTGACCGCTTCACTGGATCCCGAACTGAGGAAGTCATCGCGCGAAGCGTTGCTGCTTGAACTGCTCAGACGCACCGCCCGGAAAGCAGGGCTCGACGGCCAGGCGCTGTTACTGGTGCTGGAGAATGTCCAGTGGTTCGATGAGCTGTCAGCGGAACTGCTGAGCGGCGCCGCCCGGATTGCTCCCGGATTGCCGATGCTCCTGATCACGACGGCCCGGCCGACCGGCCAGGCGGCGTTCCAGGTGCCGGCGCACGACCTCGAGCTTGCCCCGCTGAGCCCGCAGGAATCACTGGAACTGCTGCGCCTCAGACTTGCCGGACGCGAACTGCCGGAACACGTTGAACAGCTGGTGCTGGCCCAGTCGGAAGGAAACCCGTATTACCTGGAGGAACTGGCGGACTACCTGGCCGGGCAGCCGCCTGAACATGCTGATGCGGAGCTGCCGCCCACGCTGCACAGTCTCATCCTGAGCCGCATCGACCGGCTCAGTGAGCATCAGAAGGCCGTGATCAAAGCAGCCAGTATCATCGGTCGCACTTTCCAACTTGATTGGCTGGACGGCTATTACCCGGCGCTGGGCGGTGCGGAGCGCGTGGCAGCAGAAGTGCAGGAGTTGCGGCACCTGGACCTGCTCCGCCCGCAACAGCCTGAAGCCGGCGCTTACGGGTTCAGGCAGGCCATGACGCGTGAAGTCACCTACGGCAGCATCCCCTTCAGGTCCAGGTCGTCACTGCATACCCGGCTGGCCATGTTCATCGAGAATCAGCTGGTGACGCCGGAACAGCCCCGGCTCGGGCTGCTGGCACTGCATTACGGCCTCGGAACCGACCTGGCCCGCAAACACGAGTACCTGAAGAAAGCAGGTGTCGCGGCACAGGAGGCGTACGCCAACGAATCGGCACTGCGCTGGTACGGCCAGCTCCTGCCGCTTGTCAGCGGAGCGGAGAAAGTTGAACTGCTGCAGAGGCAGGGTCAGGTGCAGCTGCACATGGGCCGTTACGGCGACTCAGAAGCCAGCTGCCTGCAGGCGCTGGAACTGGCCCGCGACCAGAGGGACGCACGTGGCGAAGCCGTCAGCATGCGCCTGCTGGGCGAACTGCTCGAGAAACAGGGCGAGTACGCGGATTCCATCGCCTGGCTCGAGCGCGCCGAACAGGCGTTCACCGACCTGGCTGAAGAACGGGAGCTGGTTCAGGTGCTGCTCGCATTGGGCGGCAACGTACTCTGGCAGCAGGGTGCTTACGACGCAGCACGCGAGCGGCTGGAGCTGGCACTGGAGCTGGCGCGCAAACACGATGATGCCCGTGGCGTCGCACGATCACAGCACGGGCTTGGCAACATCGAGATGTACCAGGGCCGGCTGGAACCGGCCCGCGAACTTTTCGAAGCCAGCCTGGTTACGCGGCGGCAGATCGGCGACAGCCTGGGCATCGCCAACGCCCTGAACAACCTGGGCATCATCGCTGCCTCGCTGGACGGTGCGGAGCGGGCGCGCGGCCTGTTCGAAGAGAGCCTAGCCATCAGGCGTGAGACCGGTGATCGGGCCGGAACGGCTGTAGCACTCAACAACGTCGGTTTCATGGCTGCCGAGATGGGTGAGCTGCAGGCAGCTTTCGAACTCAACTTCGAGAGTCTTGAGCTGCGCAGGGAGATCGGCGACCCATTGGGTGCGGCCGTCACTCTGAACAGCCTCGGCTACCTGCAGCTGCGGCTGGGCAACGCTGCGGAAGCTGCCGGGCATTACCTGGAAAGCCTGCAGCTGTCGAGCGACGTCGGCAACGTGCGCGAAACTGCCGCGGCGCTTGCCGGAGCCGCAGCACTGCTTGCTGCCCACGAGCCAACGGTCGCGGTTCGCCTTGCCGGCGCGGCTGAAGCCCAGCTCGAGTCCATCGGGTCTTCGGTTGAACCAGAGGTCAGGGAGCTGCTGGATCGGGCGCAGGCCATAGCCGCAGCCACAGGCGCGGCCGGTGCGGGAAGTGAGGGGCGGAAGCTGTCCCTTGCCGAGGCCGTGTCAGCAGCGCGCTCGGGTTTGCATGTACTGACCGGCCCCTCGTTTGCGGCGTGATAAACACCCGGTCCGCGCGGTTTCCGGCTGATATGCTGCGTCAGGCAGGCTTGCCAAGGTGAATTGCCCGGTCTGAATGTGAGGGTCCAGCTGGTTCCCCGTGCAGGTCAGAAAGCCGGTTCCCCGGGGGTCTTAAGTGTACCGACGACTAAGCGCCGTATTACTCGTACTTCTGCTCATGCTTGCTGCCTGTTCTCAACCCGGCAAAGTGAGTGTTCCGATTGAGGGCGAACCGCCAGCCGAGAGCCCGGTCGACCCGACAGACCCAGAAGATCCCGAACCAACCGAACCCGGACTCAGCGAGGTGACGCTCCGGTTCCCTGATGATCTTTCCGGCCTTCCCGTTGACACCGCAGGTAACGGCGCCGTCACCAGGCTCGCCGTGCACTGGTGGCCGGCAGCAGACGAAGCCGAACCAGAACCGGCCCCACTGAGTATCCCGGCAGGAGCCATGTCGCTTGATCTGACGCCGGGTGAAGCGGTCACTGTCCCTCTTGCTCATGGTGACTACACCTTTGAGTCCGCCGGTTACGGTGCCGATCCGGCAGTTCCTCTGGCGTGGAGCCGCGTGACGGTCATTGTCGGCCCGGACTCCACATCATTCGACCTCGGCCTGCGTCCGGTACTCGGTGGCGCCGAACTGCTCGCCCACGACCTTCTGCACCTGGTTGCACCCGGTGATCAGCTCCGCTTCGAACTCCTTCTGCGCGGCGCCGCTCCGGGAATCTCCGTACCGGCCGGTTACACAGGTGTGATCTACGACATCGACCCGGAAGGCGGTTACCTGCTGCGGGCGGGTGCGGACGGCCTGCTGATCCAGGTTGCCCACAGCGCAAGCGGGAACTTCGGCATCAGGGCCGTGATCGACGGTCCCGGCATTGACGACGGCGTGCTGATTCCCAACGTGCGCCTTGAAGTGACCCGGCAGGTGACCGTCGACAGCGGCGAGCCGGACATCACTGACTGGCAGGCACCTGAACTGCGCTTCGATCCCATTGACTCAACAACCGGCGAGCTGACCGGCTTCGTTGCTGATGGGAGTGGCACGCCCACAGTGCGTGTTTTCCGGGGAGCTCTGCAGGTCGGCAGCAGCGCAGCCGTTGAGCAGTCAACAGCTGTAGCAGCGGTTTCAATTGCTGCGAACGGCAACTGGTCGATGCCATGGGTCGCGCCGGCGGGCACGGCCCATCTGCGCGCCGTTGCCACCGACCTGAACGGCAGGACCAGTGCCGCCTTCCGTTCGGTTAACGTGGTTCCCCCGGCCGATCCTGATGACCTTTCCGGTTACACGACGCTCAGCTCAGCCGCCGGATCGGAAGCGGGTCCCTCCGGATTCGATGAACTGGCGGGATTCTGTCCCGCCAACGAGTTCCGCACGCCCGGCCAGGGACTGCAGGCCGTAGGAGCGGGCCTGCAGGCAGTAGGCGCCGGCCTGCAGGCGGTCGGCGCCGTCGGTGGTGTGTTCCTTGCCCCGACCGCAGCCTTCGGCGAGAGGGTCATCCACGCACACCACGCCATCAACGACCTCGAAGTTCCGGTGACCCCGCAGCAAGGCGCGCCGTCTGAGCCGGTGGTGCTGCTGGTCGTGGATGATTACGGTCCGCCTGACAACACCCACTACCACTGGCCGACGCTTCAGGCAAATCACGAAAGCTTGAGTGAAGTGACCCGGGCGGGCCTGCTGACCCACGGAGCGATGGTTGCCCAGCATTCGTACGAGATGCTCACCCAGCTGGGGTACTCACGCCGAGTTTTGAACGTCGTAAGTGACGTACCCGGGCTCGATCCGTACGAGACCCTGTACCGGACGGAATCCCCGGACCAGGTGACAGGCATCGTCATCCTGCAATACGTCAATACCTACGGCCTTGATACGGAAGGAATTGCCACAGCGATCAGGGCGAACCTGACCAGGCACAGTACTGGTTCCGGGGAGCAGTCCGGCACCGCCAGGTTCGTGGTGAACATGAGCTTCGTCATCCTGCCCTGCGCCGTGACCGAAGACCTTGCCGCCAGTGGAATCAACAGCTTTGAGGACTACGTGGCAGCCGTGGCCGCAGTCAACGGGGTGTCGGGAGACGAAGCCGGCAGCGCAGTGACCGACGTATCTGCAGAAGATGCCCTGGCGGCTTACTTCGACTGTCCCTTCCCGGAAGGACAGAGCTGTGCAGGCGACTCGCACCCGCTCGAGGCGCTCGTTCACGTCGCCTCATCCGGCAACTTCGGCATGGACTTCCCGCTGTACCCGGCCGCGTATGACAACGTGATCGCAGTCGGATCGCTGGACGTTCTGGCGACAGATCCCAGAACGTACAGCCCGGCGCCGTCAGCATTCTCGAACCGCGCCAACGTCCTCGCGCCAGGCGCTCTTTTCATGCTGACTGAGCAGGATGATCGCACGATCGCTTACGCCGGTACTTCCTTCGCCGCACCCATCGTCAGCGTGTTTCTGACTCATGATCTGGGGGAAATGGACCTGTGTTCCACGGTTGAGCAGGGCGTGCCCCGGGATGGTCTCGCCCAACCCGCTTTTGCCGGACACAGCGACATGCCGCTATACACCTGGAGTGAGGATCATTGGCCTTCAGCCATCATGCTGTGCCCGCCCGGAGGACCATGAACAGCGGGCCCCTGCACCTTCACCTGAGATCAAGTGAACTGTTCGCCAGTCTGGACGAAACACTCCTCAGCCAGCTGGAAGCCGCACTGACCCTGGAGAAGCTGCACGCCGGGGACACGCTGGTGAAACAGGGCGACATCGGCGACGCGGTCTTCATACTTGTCGCAGGACAGCTGGAAGTGAGCGTCGATACGGCTGCCGGCACGCAGGTGACGGTTGACGTCCTGGTTCCCGGCGCCAGTGTGGGTGAGATGGCGCTGGTCGCCGGTCAGGTACGCACAGCGACCGTATCTGCGAAAACCGACGCCGAACTGGTACGGCTGGCACGACCCGACTTCGAGCAGCTGGCAGAAGAGAATCCGGGCCTGCGGGAAGCCGTGATCCGCCAGATGGAACCCAGACTTCAGCGGGTGCAGCTCAGCGCGATCCTGGAGCAATGGTTCCCGGACGCCGGCCCGCAGGAAATCCGGCGGTTTCAGGATTCCGTCGACTGGCTGCAGCTCGCCGGAGGCGAACACCTGTACCGGAAAGGCGACGCGGCTGACGGCATGTACCTGCTGGTGAGCGGCCGGCTGCGCGTCGTGAGGGACGGGGACCTGGAACCCGCGAGCGAACTGGGGCGTGGCGCGAGCATCGGTGAGCTGGCTGTCCTGGACGACTCGCCGCGCACCGAGAGCGTGATCGCCATCCGCGATTCACAGCTGGTACGGCTGGACCGGCAGGTGGTGGCGCAGCACCCGCAGGTAATGGCCCAGATCGCCCGCAACGCCCTCGCCCGCATCCAGGTCGACGGCCGCGCCGGACGCAGCGAAGGCAACGGAGTCAAAACTGTGGCAATCGTCCCCGCGAACCCGGGCGCGCCGGCAGAGCGGCTGGCCCGCTCGCTAGAAGACCAGCTGGAAACCTGGGGACCGGCACTTCTGATAAGCGACCGGGACGTTAACAGCCGCTTCGGCCGGGACGGGGCGGCGAACACGGAACGGCACGCGCCCCTGGATTCCGCGCTCAGCTACTGGCTGAACGAAACCGAATCCCGGCATGACTTCCTGCTGCTCCTCACTGATGGCGAGCTGAGCCCATGGACGAAACGCTGCTTGGGCCAGGCGGACGCCGTCCTGGTGGTGGCTGACTCGCACGCCAGTGAGACTCCAGGACCTGTCGAGGGCTGGCTTGCGGACAGGCAGGCCAGCAGCTGGGAGCTTGCGCTCGTCCATCCACCGGATACGGAACTCCCCACTGGAACGGCCCGCTGGCTGGATGCCCGACCCAGGCTGAACCATCACCACGTGCGACTGGATAATGCGACTGACACCGCCAGACTCGCCCGCCGACTGCACGGCCGGGCTTACGGACTGGCGCTCAGCGGCGGCGGTGCGCGTGGATACGTGCACCTGGGGCTGATCAGGGCGCTCGAGGAACTTGGCGTGCCGGTCGACATGGTCGCGGGCACCAGCATGGGCGCTCTGATCGGCGCCGGCTACGCGCTGAGCCTCAGCCACGAGTTCTGCTTCCAGGCAGCCAAAACATTCGGCGACCCGAAGAAGCTGCTGGACAGGACCTTGCCGCTGGTGGCTCTGGCCGAGTCACGCAACGTCACCGAGTCGTTCCGCAGGCTGTTCGGAGACGCGCTCATCGAGGACCTGTGGATTCCCTTCACCTGCGTCTCCGCCAACCTGACGAGGGCCGAACCGGTCCTGCATCAGCGGGGCCCGGTCTGGAAAGCCGTACGGGCCAGCACGGCCATACCGGGCGTGTTCACTCCCGTCGTGCACGAAGGTGACGTGCTGGTTGATGGCGGCATCATGAACAACTACCCGGTCGACCTGGTGCGCGAGCAGGTCACAACCGGGCAGGTCATCGGCTCGAACGCCGAAAGCGCCTACCGCAACAAGGCGTACGATTTTGGCGAAAGCGTCTCAGGATGGCGCGTGCTGCTTGAGCGTTTCCGGCCGGCGGGCAGTCGCAGGAGGTACCCGTCGATACTCGGCACGCTCATGCGGGCTACCTCAGTGAGTTCGAAGCATCTGGGCGCCGCTGCTGACGCGCTCGCCGACGTGACTGTTCGCTACCCGGCAGAAGCAGTCGGCAACCTTGAGTTCGACAGGGTTGCCGAAGTTTCCGATATCGGACACAAAGCCGCCCTGGACGTCCTGTCAGCGTGGTTCGACCGCCGGCGCCCGGTCTGAGCGCATTCCGGCTCAGTCAGCCAGCTGCGAATAAGGGATGCTCACCAGGAACAGCCCCTGTACGTACGGCCCTGCGGCGTAAGGGTCGAAGACCAGGGTGAGCTGGTTTGATTCAAGCAGGAACAGGTCCAGCAGCCACGGAGTGTCTGCAGCAACCTCTCCCTGCACGACCCACTCGGCTTCCTGCTCAAGCAGGCTCGAGATCACAAGCTCGCGTACGTGGTCTTCG